>NZ_JACJEQ010000002.1:0-335828 GCF_014164125.1 Pseudoalteromonas sp. SG44-8
TCCTCCAGACTATCTCTCGCGATTTAGCCCTTGCCATTCGCTAGTAGTTATCGTTTAATAACAGTATGTTATTTAAACGGTGATCTTCCTACAGAGGACTTTCACCTCATAAGTCAATGCCCATGTCGGGCGTACACAAGGCGCTGCTACGGAAAATTTACTCGCTAGCGCTCCTAAATTTCCGCAGAGCGCGGCGTTAAGTGCTATGAGCATATTAATCATTTATGAGGCCATTTTTTGTTAAGTTTAAATGAAAAATCATATCTAGAAGGGTATTTAGCTAATTATCCTGATAACTCAATTTTAAAAAATATTTACAGTTTCTTCGTAAGTTTTCCAAATGATGATTCAGATTTAGAAGTTATTATAGGTGACATTCTCCGAAGCTCTCTTGATGAGGTTATCGATATGCCTCGTACAAACAGATTTAGTCTTCAGGAGTTAGAAAAGACAGAAAAAACATATATTGGAACAAAAGTTGAAATCGTTTTTCGTGATACTTTTTTGCTTAATAAAGGGAAAAAACTAGATCTTTTAGTAGAAGGCAAAGAAGTAGATGTAAAAAATACGATTGGCACAAATTGGACTATACCAAGTGAAGCCGTTGACGAAATATGTGTTTTGTTGCAAACAAACGACGATAAATCATCCTTTTGCATTGGACTCATTATTTGTCGTGACCGAGTTCTAAATCAAGGAAGAAATAGAGATGGAAAGCGCACAATTTCAAAGAGTGGGAAAAATGAAATACTCTGGCTAGTGGAAAATGGAAAGTTACCGAAGAACTTTTTTTTACACATGGATGAAGGACTACGAGAAGAGGTATTACAGCCAAAAGGTGGTGCTACAAGATTAGCAAATCTATTTAGAAGTTTTCAAAATGAAATTATTACTCGAAGGTTGGTTGAGTGCGTAGCGCGACAAAAAGACTATATGAAAAGAATTAGGGGAAATGGTGGAGCTAGAGATATATTAGCCCCTGAGGAGCTAATGATTCTATGGGGTGGGAATCTCGAAGATAAAGAAAAATTAAAGTCGCTTGGCTTTAAAGGACTGACCAAAGAACATTTTGTCTGTATAAAAAAGAGCTAAGCAACTTTTTTGCAAGCTGCGCTTTGAAGTGCATCCAATATTGACTTCCCAATATGCTCAGCAACTGGAGGGGGAAACGCATTGCCAACCTGCCTGTATGCAGGGGTTTTTTTACCGACAAATTCCCACCAATCTGGAAAGCCTTGAATGCGGGCAGCCATTCTAACTGTCAGTAAAGGCATATTTTCGTAACCTTCTTTATTTTTGTACCCTGTAAAACCTTTTTCAGGTGGCTCATTGCCAACAATATGCCCATTAACATGCAACTCTTGCCAAGCTTTCTTGGCTCTTGAAGGGCCAAGATCCGGTCCACCGTGCTTTTTAGAGCCACCAACTAAAGTTGGGGCGATCTTATTTGCTTTTTTCTTCCATTCATTTGCACCTTCCCAACCTTTAGAAGCCATTAAATCATACAAAGCTTCACCTACGGTTGGAGGTGTAATTATTTTAGTAGGCCATTTGAAAAAATCTGCATATTGCGTCTTTAAGGCAACTAACGTCACTCTAGGTCTTAATTGAGGAACGCCATAATCAGAAGAGTTGTGTAATTTCCAAAATGTTTTATACCCTAATTCTTTTAATTTTTGATTTAAACTGCTTCGGTATTCGTCAAATTTAGGATCTAAAAGTCCAGAAACATTTTCAATCATGACTGCTTTAGGATCTGTTTTCTCAACAATTTTCATTGCTGCCGGAAATAAATCTCTTTCATCATCTTTTCCTAATTGCTTACCTGCCTTAGAAAATGGCGGGCAAGGTACTCCTCCGGCGACTAGATCAATTCCCTTATATTTGTCAGCTTCATGTTCTGCAAAGTGTTCAACACATCCTTCAATAATATTTTCCCAACCTAATGAGTGTGTTAAGTTGTTATACTCCAAGGTTTTACAGGCAGCCTTTTCAATCTCAATCAGCAACTTATGCTTGAAGCCAGCATTGTGTAGACCTAAAGCTTGACCGCCAGCTCCAGCGCATATTTCTAATGATGTGTATTGATACATAAAACAAACTTCTCGACCACTGATTTTATATACAGTATAGGTGTGTTATTTAAATTTTGGAAACATTATTTTAAGTGATTTATATAAATTAGTATATGAATAGTGCGCACTTAATCGGGTAGCCGGAGGTCTCTAAGCTCCAGCACTCATACCACCCTTCATGCGCTTTTTATTAGTAGGAAGTGCCATGGGCGGTTCATCTCCCGTAATGAATATTGATCCAAATATCTCTCAATGACACTAAACCTTGTGACGCTAAATAGTCATTGCCTAGCGCAATGTTAATTCCTTTTGTTTTTGAATGGGAAATGGGGTCGCGTCTTGCCTTTTGACACATTGTGTTTTGAATGACCGCAACTGACATATTTCAGCCTATTCATCGCCAAGTTATTAAGTTTGTATACCTAGAAACAAAAAGAGCAAAGTAAATACTTTGCTCTTTGTTCTTTGTTCTTTGTATTAGTACTAATTAAAATAACGCTTGTTTATTTTATCGAGTCATTAATTTCTTTAAGAATCGCGACTGGGTCTGCGGCTTGCGTAATTGGGCGGCCAACAACTAAATAATCGCTGCCATCTTCAATTGCTTGCTTTGGTGTCATGATACGTTTTTGATCTCCTGCATCACTGCCTGCTGGGCGAATGCCTGGGGTCACTAGTTTAAAATCTTCACCTAGCTCTGCTTTTAATTTTTTTGCTTCTTGCGCTGAGCACACGACCCCGTCAAGGCCTGACTCTTTTGCAAGTTTTGCTAAATAAATCACTTGCTCTTCTGGTGTTTTATCAACACCTAAACGCTTTAGCTCGTTATCATCCATACTGGTTAAAACGGTAACGGCAATTAATAATGGCGCTTTATCACCAAATTGCTCAAGCGCTTGTTTGGCTTTAGTCATCATTTCAACACCGCCACTGGCGTGAACATTAACCATCCAAACACCCATTTTGGCCGCGGCAGTAACCGCTTTGGCAACCGTATTTGGAATATCATGAAACTTTAAATCTAAGAATACGTCAAAGCCAAGGTCAATTAATTCTTTTACAAAAGCAGGTCCAAAATAGGTAAACATTTCTTTGCCTACTTTTAAACGACATGTATCAGGCGATAATTGCTTTACAAAGTTTAAAGCGGTTTGCTGATCATCGTAATCGAGGGCGATAAGAACTTTTTTTGAATGTTCGAGAGACATAACTTTCCTAAAACTGATTGTAGAAGTAAGTGAATATTTTTATAGAAAACTAAAAACCGTCTAAACCACGGCTCGGTACTATGGTTTCCCAATGTTTGCACGAAGGACAAACCCAATAAATTGTATGACTGGTAAAGCCACAGTGTTGGCACTGAAAATCTGGCTTGGTCGCAATATAAGATGTGACCAGTTTATCTATTTGGTCTAGTACATCTTTAATATCATTATTTTGTTTTGCTAATAGCTGTAATAAAAAACTAAAGCCACGAATTGTCGGCTGACGTTTTAAACTATCAGTTAAAAATTTAATTGCTTGTTCGATATGCCCTTGCTCAAGTAATGCTTGGCAATGTTTTATTTTTATTAGCACCCCACCCTTATCAAGTAGCTGCTGTAATAATTCATGAAATTGGTGGGTTAGGTTTAATTGCTCATAACTGTGAGCTAAATCATCTATAAACAAGGGGGCAAAAAAAGTGAAACTACAGATCAGCTCACGCCAATAATAAATTGCTTTTACGTAATCTTCTTTTGCAAATGCTGATTTACCTAATTCATATAATGGGCGGATCGCTTTATGATTTAGGCTAATGGCTTTGCGCATAATTTGCGGATCATTGCTAAGCAATGCAGCTTCACAATAAAAGTTAGCAATGGCTTTGAAATGTTGCGGCTTTGAAAATAAATCACTGTGTGCTTCGAACATATTGATACCCTTTTCCCATTCGCGTGTTTGCGAATATAAATTAAGTATCGGCTCTAATGCATCACTGTGGTTGGCTTTTACTAACCACACTAAATGTTCTTCGGCGCCATCAAGCAAACCCGCCATAATATAATCTTCAGCAAGTTCAAGGCGACTAGCAGCAGCTTGTTGTTCATTAAGGCTTGGGTGTTTGAGCAGTAATTCGTGGATTTTTATTGCACGATCTAATTCACCTCGGCGGCGAAACATCGTTGCTAATGTAGAATAATGTTCAACAGAGTCAGCGGCGACTTCAAGCAAGTTGATTAAGTGCTCAAGGCCTTGATCTTCCTCTCTGTCGAGTAAAAACTTTAAGCCTTTACTGTATTCAGATGTGATCTGACGATTAAGTTGATGAGCTTGGTTTTTAGCGCTATTTTTACCCATGATCCAGCCATAACCAGCCGCAACAGGTAAAAGTAAAAACAAAAGCTCAATCATAGTTAGGTGTCTTTATTAGCAACAAGCTTATTATTATCTTTTTCAGGCGCTAATTTTTTTTTCAAACGATAGTTTTGCCACTTTAATTGCGAAAACAATTTAAAGCTAATAAAACAACCAATTGCTACACCTAAAGCAAAGCAGATACTTATTATCATTGCGAGGGGTAAAGTATTGCTGGCAATAATATAATTTATTTGCACTAACTGTGGATTTTGCGAACCAAGTACAAATGCAAAAATTAAGCATATTGCTACCAGGATAATTTTTAATACCCTAAACAAGTAACTACTCCAACTAAGTAACTAGGCAATGATCGCGTTTACGCGATCTCGTAACTCTTTGCCTGGTTTAAAATGTGGTACGTGCTTACCTTCTAACTCAACCGTGTCGCCAGTCTTTGGATTACGACCTGTGCGAGGTGAACGAAAGTGTAATGAGAAACTACCAAAGCCACGGATTTCAATACGATCTGAGCTTGATAATGAGCCGGCCATTTGTTCAAGAATTTCTTTAACAGCATTCTCAACATCTTTCACAGGTACATGCGCGTGTTGCTCGGCTAATTGTTCTATCAATTCTGACTTAGTCATAACGTTTCCTTAAAAAGAGATAAAGGAAGGGCAACACTGCCCTTCCAATTAAGACTGATTAATTAGTCTTTTTGTGCATTTGCGAATGCAGCTGCCATTGCGTTTTCGAACACTGGCTCTTCTTTCTTAAGCTTTTCTAGTACTTCTTTCTCTTCTGCTTCGAAAAGAGCTTTAACTGAAAGGCTTAAAGTGCGGTTCTTACGATCAACACCAACATATTTCACTTCAATTTCGTCGCCTACAGAAACAACAGTAGTTGCATCTTCAACGCGCTCTTGAGCGATATCAGCTACACGGATGTAACCTTCAACGCCTTCGATAAGTTCAACAGTTGCGCCTTTCGCATCAACTTCTGTCACTTTACCTTTAACAATAGCACCTTTTTTGTTTGCATCAAGGTAGTTATTGAATGGGTCAGCTTCGATTTGCTTAACACCTAGAGAGATACGTTCACGCTCTGGGTCAACTTGCAATACGATAGCAGTGATTTCGTCGCCTTTCTTGAATTCACGTACAGCGTCTTCGCCAGGTGTATTCCAAGAAATGTCTGAAAGGTGTACAAGACCGTCAATACCACCGTCAAGACCGATAAAGATACCGAAGTCAGTGATTGATTTGATCTTACCAGTAACTTGATCGCCTTTGTTTTGTAGACGAGCAAATTCTTGCCAAGGATTAGCAATACATTGCTTAAGACCAAGTGAAATACGACGACGTTCTTCGTCGATTTCAAGAACCATAACTTCAACAGTGTCGCCTAAGCTAACAACTTTAGAAGGATGGATGTTCTTGTTAGTCCAATCCATTTCAGAAACGTGTACTAGACCTTCTACGCCTTCTTCGATTTCTACGAAGCAACCGTAATCTGTAAGGTTAGTTACACGACCAGAAAGTTTAGAACCTTCTGGGTAACGACCAGCGATAGCTGCCCATGGATCTTCACCAAGCTGTTTAAGGCCTAGAGATACACGAGTTTTATCTTTGTCGAATTTAAGAACTTTAACTGCGATTTCGTCGCCAACATTAACGATTTCTGAAGGGTGCTTAACACGCTTCCACGCCATATCAGTAATGTGTAGTAGACCATCAACACCACCAAGGTCAACGAACGCACCGTAGTCAGTAAGGTTCTTAACGATACCTTTAACTTCTTGACCTTCAACAAGGTTAGCAAGAAGCTCTTCACGTTCTTGTGAGTTTTCAGATTCGATAACTGCACGACGTGAAACAACAACGTTGTTACGTTTTTGATCAAGCTTGATTACTTTAAATTCAAGCTCTTTGCCTTCAAGGTGAGTTGTGTCACGTACTGGACGAACATCAACAAGTGAACCAGGTAGGAAAGCACGGATTGAATCAACTTCAACAGTGAAACCGCCTTTAACTTTACCGTTGATAACACCAGTAACAGTCTCTTGCTCTTCACATGCTTTCTCAAGACGGATCCACGCTTCGTGACGCTTCGCTTTCTCACGAGAAAGGATAGTTTCACCGAAACCGTCTTCAATTGCATCTAGTGCAACATCTACTTCGTCGCCAACAGCAACTTCTAGTTCACCAGCAGCATTTTTGAACTGCTCTGCAGGGATAGCACTTTCTGATTTAAGACCAGCATCTACAAGTACAATGTTGTTCTCGATAGAGATAACTGTACCTTTAACGATAGAGCCTTGCTCTGCTTCAAAACCCTTTAAGCTTTCTTCAAATAACTGCGCAAAATTTTCTGACATACGAATATACGTCTCATATATTATTACCAATAAGCAACCATGCTGCATGGGGTTGTTAAAATAGCACTGGCATCCTGCTGGCGCATAAATAGTTTATCGTCGCTTTGGAAGTTTACCTTCGACAATCGCTGCATCTAATAAAGTCATAACCTTATCAAACACTTGCTGTGCATTAAGCTCGCTAGTATCGAGTTCAATAGCATCGTCAGCTGGTACAAGCGGCGCAACAGCACGATTCATATCGCGGTCATCACGTGCTTGAATATCTTCTAATAGACCACTTAGTGTAACATCAAGACCGCGTTCATTCAACTCAACAAAACGTCGGCGCGCGCGTTCATCTGCACTAGCGGTTAAATAAATTTTTAATGGAGCATCTTGGAACACCACAGTGCCCATATCGCGGCCATCGGCTATTAGCCCATTTTCAGTTCGAAATGCACGTTGGCGCCGTAATAATGCTTCTCTTACGCGCGGTAAAGCTGCTACTTTTGAAGCGGCAGCTCCTACTTCTTCATTTCGAATTGTTGTTGATACATCTTCACCTTCCAGAATAACCTTTCCAGCGTTAGTTTGACTATCAACTAAAAACTGCACATCTAAGTTAGCAGCTAAAGGCACCAATGCCTCTTCGTTGTCTAGTGCAATTTGGTGATGAAGTGCTGCTAGTGCTAATACGCGATAAATCGCGCCACTATCCAGTACATCCCACCCTAATTTATCGGCTAACAAGCGACAAACAGTTCCTTTACCTGAACCACTTGGGCCATCAACGGTGATCACGGGCATTAATAACGCCTGCATTTAAACCTCCTGCAATGCACACCAAAATAAAACTGCGACATTATACGTTACTTAATTAAATATATCCGCTTTTTGTATGTAACTTTTTATATTTCAACTTTAGTCATTTATTGACTAACTGATGCTAGTACATTGAAAAATGTTGGAAATGTCTTGTATGTACACTTAGGATCATTGATAGTTATTGGCTTGCCGCCTACCGCTACCATGGCAAAACACATCGCAATACGGTGGTCGTCATAGGTATCAATAGCCACATCGTTAAAGTGTTTTGGCGGTGTTATTTCGATGAAATCTTCACCTTCAATAACCTCTGCACCGACTTTACGCAGCTCCGTCGCCATTGCATGTAAGCGATCAGTTTCTTTTACGCGCCAGTTATAGATATTACGAATAGCGGTTGGACCATCTGCAAATAACGCCACTGTCGCAAGGGTCATCGCCGCATCAGGAATAGCATTGGCATCGATATCAACACCTTTTAATTCGCCTTTACGTACCACTAAGCGCTCGTCATACCAATCTATTTTAGCACCGACCTGCTCCATCACTTTTGCAAAGCCGATATCGCCTTGCACAGATTTTGCACCTACACCTTTGATCTCGATTTCACCACCGGCAATTGCCGCCGCAGCGACAAAGTAAGATGCACTTGATGCATCCCCTTCAACCATAATACGCTCAACAGCTTGGTATTGCTGCGCACCTTTTACAGTAAAGGTTTTATAGTTATCGTGAGTTACCGATATGCCAAAGCGAGCCATTACATCTAAGGTAATATCAATATACGGTTTAGATACCAGCGTACCCTTAATTGTAATGCACGTATCGCCATTAAATAACGGCGCAGCCATTAATAATGCGGTAAGAAATTGGCTCGAAATACTGCCATCAATTGCAACGTTGCCGCCATTAATTTGCCCACCAACAATTTTAAGTGGCGGATAGTCTTTATTTTTTAAATAACTAACATCCCCACCGAGCGCTTGTAATGCATCAACTAGGTGACCAATTGGACGTTCCTCCATACGTGGCTCGCCAATTAGTTCATAGTTTCCCTTCACCGCTGCTAATACCGCAGTCAGTGGACGATACGCGGTGCCTGCATTACCTAAAAACAATGGCTCAGCTGGAGTTAAAAACTGCCCGCCAACACCTTTTACAGTGGCTACAGTTTTATCATCATTAAGACTGACATCAACGCCCAATAATTTTAATGCACCAAGCATATGGCGAATATCATCACTGTCTAATAAATTTTCTACAACCGTTGTGCCTTGCGCAAGTGCCGCTAACAGTAAAATACGATTTGATAAACTTTTTGAGCCAGGTAAGGTAACACTGCCATTTACTAGATTGATTGGCTCTAAGCGTAACTGCTCCATTAACTGTGCTCCTTGGCAAATTTCGCCATAAAGTCAACTAACGCTTGTACACCGGCAAGTGGCATGGCGTTGTAAATACTCGCACGCATACCGCCAACAATACGGTGACCTTCAAGTGCAAGTAAGCCAGCTTCTTTTGCTTGGGCTAAAAACTGTGCATTTAAGCTTTCATCATTGAGCCAAAAAGGCACATTCATACGTGAACGACAATGCTTAGCAACCTTATTACTATAAAACGGTGATTCATCAATAAAGCCATATAGCAGTTCGGCTTTTGCTATATTTTGCTGTTCCATGGCTTTAACACCACCGTTTTGCTCAAGCCAGTCAAATACTTCTGCCGCTAAATACCAAGCAAAAGTAGGTGGCGTGTTATACATGCTGCCTTGTTTTACTTCGAGTGCGTAATCAAATATACCTGGCTTTGCAACCCCTTCACGCTCAAGCAACGTTTTACGAATGATCACAATGGCAAGGCCTGATGGACCAATATTCTTTTGTGCACCAGCGTAAATTAAATCAAACTGATCAACATCAAATTCACGCGATAAAATAGTTGATGACATGTCTGCAACGATCGGCGCTGTTGGGTGACTTGGTACATCAAACACTTCAATGCCATCAATGGTTTCATTTGGGCAATAGTGGATGTATGAAGGATCGGCTGGAAATTGCCACTCACTAACTGGTTTGATAGAAAATTGCTCATTTGTGTCATTACGGACATCAAGCTCAGTGACGGTAGTAAATTTGACCGCTTCGTCAACCGCACCTTTAGACCACACACCATTTTCACAATATACGGCGTCTTTACCTGCTTGGTGCAAGTTCAGTGGCACTGCAGCAAATTGGCCTCGACCACCGCCATGCATAAACAGCACTTCAAATTCATCGCTGATATTCATTAACCGGCGCAAGCTTGCTTCACATTGTGCCGTTAATGCTAAAAATTCTTTACTACGGTGACTGATCTCCATCACCGATACACCTAAATCTTGCCAATCAAGAAATTCTTTTTGTGCTTTTTCCATCACAGCTGGCGGTAACATTGCAGGCCCAGCACAAAAATTATATATACTCATTACCTTTCCTCATTCCAGTAATTTAACAATTGTTTTTAATTGCTAATTTTAACAATTAATTTTTTGATTTTTATAGTAAAAAAAAGCGGCCGAAGCCGCTTTAATGATTAATGTTATGCCTCTGGAGGATTATCCCCAGCGTCATCATTAACAGTGTCGACTAGTTCAACGCTTTCACCTTCGATAATAGCGTTAAGCTCATCGATTTCGATCTCTTCGATACGTTGTAAACCAACTACTTGCTCTTCGTCAATAGTTCTTATCAAAATAACACCTTGGGTATTTCGCCCAACGGTAGAAACTTCATTAACGCGAGTTCGCACTAGAGTACCTCTATTAGAGATAATCATGATTTCATCGTTATCGTCAACTTGTACAGCACCAACTACAGCACCGTTACGCTCACTTACTTTGATTGATACCACACCTTGAGTCGCACGACTCTTAGCAGGGTAGTCACTGAGCAATGTACGCTTACCGTAGCCGTTTTCTGTCACGGTTAAGATAGCACCATTCGTCTTAGGTACAATTAATGATACAACACGTTGCCCTTCAGGCATCTTAATACCACGAACACCTGTTGCAGTTCGGCCCATCTGACGAACACCCTTGAACTTGATTTCCGGGTTACCGTTTTCATCAAGTACTGGGTTGCCATTTTCATCTAAAACAGGTGATTCTTCTGCTTCTTTAAAGCGAACAACTTTACCAGCATCAGTAAACAACATGATTTCGTTGCTACCATCAGTGATATCGACACCAATCAAGCTATCACCGTCGTTTAAGTTAACGGCAATAATACCGCTAGCACGTTGACGGCTATACGCAGTCAATGGTGTTTTCTTCACGGTACCGAATGCAGTTGCCATAAAGATGTATTTATTTTCTTCATACTCACGTACTGGCAAGATAGCCGTAATACGTTCGTCTGCTTCAAGCGGCAATAAGTTTACAATTGGCTTACCACGGGCTGCACGACTGGCAAGTGGTAATTGATACACTTTAAGCCAATATAAGCGACCCGCCGTTGAGAAACAAAGAATCGTGTCGTGAGTATTAGCAACTAGTAGACGTTCAATGAAATCTTCATCTTTCATCTTGGTTGCTGATTTACCTTTACCACCACGGCGCTGTGCTTCGTAGTCAGACAATGGCTGATACTTCACATACCCTTCGTGAGATAGGGTTACTACTACGTCTTCTTCTGTGATCAAGTCTTCAAGACTAATATCATGAGCCGCGGCATTAATTTCAGTACGACGTTCGTCGCCGTATTGCTCTTTAATTTCAACTAACTCATCGCGGATAACTTCCATTAAACGCTCAGGATTAGCAAGAATATATAAAAGCTCGGCAATTAAATCTAATAACGTTTGGTATTCGCTTAGAATCTTTTCATGTTCAAGACCAGTAAGCTTGTGTAAGCGTAAATCTAGAATTGCTTGGGCTTGTTGCTCAGAAATATAATACTGACCATCACGAATGCCTAAGTCATCCGCTAACCAATCTGGACGGGCAACATTTGCTTCACCGGCTTTTTCAAGCATGGCTTTTACATTACCTAATTCCCACGGGCGGCTAGCAAGTGCTACTTTAGCTTCAGCTGGCGTTGGTGAGTTACGAATAAGCTCGATAATTGGGTCAATGTTAGCAAGTGCAATTGCTAAGCCTTCAAGCATGTGTGCACGATCGCGGGCTTTACGTAGGTCAAATACCGTACGACGGGTCACTACTTCACGGCGGTGAATGATGAATTCTTCAAGCATTTCTTTTAAGTTGAAACACTTAGGCTGGTTATTGATCAACGCAACCATGTTCATACCAAACACAGTTTGTAACTGAGTTTGTGCATAAAGGTTGTTTAAGATCACTTCGCCTACGTCACCACGTTTGATCTCGATAACGATACGCATACCGTCTTTATCTGATTCATCACGTAATGCACTAATGCCTTCAATCTTCTTATCTTTAACAAGCTCAGCAATCTTTTCGATTAAGCGGGCTTTATTTACTTGATAAGGGATCTCGTGAACGATGATCGTTTCACGATGGGTTTTTTCGTCAACTTCAATTTCCGCACGTGCACGCATGTACACTTTGCCACGGCCAGTTAAATAGGCTTGTTCAATGCCTTTTTTACCGTTGATAATTGCCGCAGTTGGAAAATCTGGGCCCGGAATATAATCCATTAGTTCATGAATGGTTAATTCAGGGTTTTGAATAAGTGCTAAACAGCCATTCACAACTTCAGTTAAGTTATGAGGAGGAATGTTCGTCGCCATACCTACCGCAATACCCGATGAACCGTTCACTAATAAGTTAGGAACTTTGGTCGGTAATACGTCAGGAATTTGCTCTGTACCATCATAGTTAGGTACAAAATCAACAGTCTCTTTTTCAAGATCAGCCAAAAGCTCATGAGACATTTTCGCCATACGGACTTCGGTATAACGCATTGCTGCTGCTGAGTCACCATCAACTGAACCAAAGTTACCTTGGCCGTCAACTAACATATAACGTAAAGAGAATGGCTGGGCCATACGTACGATTGTGTCATACACCGCACTGTCGCCATGGGGATGGTATTTACCAATTACATCACCAACCACACGGGCTGATTTTTTGTAAGGCTTATTCCAATCATTATTAAGCTCGTTCATAGCAAACAAAACGCGGCGGTGAACAGGTTTTAAACCATCACGTACGTCTGGTAGTGCTCGTCCTACAATTACGCTCATTGCGTAATCTAAATAGGAGTTTTTTAACTCGTCTTCAATATTGACTGGCAGAATTTCATTGGCGAAATCAGTCATTTGATATCACATTCCTTCAGTATTGACCCACGAAAGTGCCACATATGGGCGCTTGCGGGGATTTAGTTATTATTACCAAGTCATGCTACCACAATTAATTTAGATTTACAGGCGCTAAATCTTTGCGATTTATTAATTTACCCCTATATAATGGCCTGAGATTGACGAGGAAGTTTTTTATGACCGAACATCAGAATGTAGATAGTGCAGAAATTGCAAAGTTTGAAGCCATCGCTGAGCGTTGGTGGGATCGTGAAGGCGAATTTAAACCCCTTCATGAAATTAATCCATTAAGATTAGATTTTATTGCCGACAAGGCCAAAGGCTTATTCGACAAAGAGACTCTCGATGTCGGCTGTGGTGGCGGTATATTGAGTGAAAGTATGGCGCGAATGGGCGCACATGTGACTGGTATTGATATGGGTCAAGAGCCGTTAACCGTTGCGAAACTACACAGTTTAGAAACCGGTGTAAACGTTGACTATATAAAAATACCTGCCGAACAGTATGCCAGCGAACACCCTGCCCGCTTTGATACTATTACTTGTATGGAAATGTTAGAGCATGTGCCAGACCCTGCATCTATCATTCATGCAGTAGCAGAATTAGCGAAACCTGGTGCCGATGTATTTTTCTCCACATTAAACAAAACCCCAAAAGCATATTTGTACGCAATTATCGGGGCGGAAAAATTATTGAAGATGGTGCCTGATGGAACCCATGATCACAAAAAGTTTATCAAACCAGCACAACTCATTGCATGGGCAGAACAAGCAGGCCTCAAAGTACGTGCTAGTGCGGGATTGAGTTATAACCCTTTATCAAAGCAGTACAGCTTAAATACCGATGTAAGCGTTAATTATATTCTGCATTTTGAGAAACTAGCGTAATGGCTGGTTTTAACACAGCAACCCCCGCAATTGATTACGACGCCTTTATTTTTGATTTAGACGGTACATTACTCGATACCGCAGATGATTTAGGGGCTGCGCTAAATTACGTACTCGCTGATCATAACCAACCATCAGTAACCGCTGATATATATCGTCCTGCAGCTTCTAACGGTGCAATGGCGCTGCTTGCAGCTGGATTTGGTCAGCAATGGCACGATCACCCAAATCAAGCTGACTTACGCCAGCAGCTATTAACGGCCTACGCAGATAATATTGCCACCCATAGTCAATGCTTTACTGGAATTGCACAATTATTGATCGCGCTTGATCAACAACAGATCAAATGGGGGATCATGACTAATAAACCTGAGTTTTTGACTATTCCATTAGTTGCTGCAATTGCTGAACTCAAAGATGCACAGGCAATTGTCAGTGGTGACACCCTCGATATCGCTAAACCATCCCCTTTACCTTTACTGCATACAGCCCAACTGTTAGATGTTGATCCGAATCGTTGTTTGTATATCGGTGATGCGCAGCGTGACATAATTGCAGCCAAGGCTGCAAACATGCACAGCGCTGCTGCGTTGTGGGGCTACATCCCTAGTGAAGCTGAGGCATTGAGTTGGCAAGCCGATTTTAATTGGCAATCACCTATTGATGCATTTAACCATATATAGTGCCATGTTAAATTTTAACCACTACATATTGTGATCGTGTTACTTTTTGCACATTGTTTGTTGATAAAAAAAGCAGCCAAAATTTATTTTTAAAATGCGTAAATTTAATCGATCATCAGTTGATTTTTATAAATTTCATTTTAATCAGATGGTCAAAGGTTAATGGCTACTAACACAAGCGTGTTATCCCAACGTTATCCACAATTAGGGGCGTTTATGCCCCTTGCAAATGATCGCATACCACACTATCTTGTGATCTAGAATTTGATGAACACCAGATGTTGTGGCTAAATGTTATTCAATTAAATTCGCGCTAATACAATTTTATTGCAATAAAAAATTTATTTTAAGAAAAATGTGTCACTAAAAAATATTATATCCCAAGGAATACAGGCAAAACTATGAACCAACAGCTATCTGTAAGCAAACGTGACGGCCGTAAAGAGTCACTTGATTTAGATAAGATCCATCGCGTTATTGCTTGGGCCGCCGAAGGTCTAAATAATGTGTCTGTCTCACAAGTTGAGCTGAAATCGCACATCCAGTTTTATGATGGTATTCGTACTGAAGACATCCATGAAACCATCATCAAAGCGGCCGCTGATCAGATCTCTAAAGAGTCGCCTGATTATCAATATTTATCAGCCCGCTTAGCTGTATTCCATTTGCGTAAAAAAGCCTATGGTCAATTTGAGCCACCGCGCTTGTATGATCATATCGTTAAGTTAGTTGAAGATAAGCGTTACGATGCACACTTACTAGCTGACTACACAGAGCAAGAAATTGATCAACTGGATGAATACCTTGATCATGGACGTGATTTAAACTTCAGCTATGCTGCTGTTAAACAGCTTGAAGGTAAATATTTAGTACAAAACCGTGTTACGGGTGAAATTTATGAAAGCGCACAGTTTTTATATATTTTAGTTGCAGCAAGCTTGTTCTCTGATTACCCAAAAGAAACGCGTTTAGACTACATAAAGCGTTTTTACGATGCAGTGTCATTGTTCAAAATTTCATTACCTACGCCTATTATGGCGGGAGTTCGTACCCCTACGCGTCAATTCAGTTCATGTGTACTGATTGAATGCGGTGACAGCCTAGATTCAATTAATGCAACCTCATCAGCGATTGTAAAATACGTATCGCAACGTGCAGGTATTGGTATTAATGCTGGTCGTATTCGCGCACTAGGTAGCCCTATTCGCAATGGTGAAGCATACCACACTGGTTGTATCCCGTTTTATAAGCACTTTCAAACGGCCGTTAAAAGTTGTTCGCAAGGTGGTGTCCGTGGTGGCGCAGCAACCCTGTTCTATCCACTTTGGCATCTAGAAGTTGAAAACTTATTAGTGCTTAAAAACAACCGTGGTGTTGATGATAACCGCGTTCGTCACTTAGATTACGGTGTACAGTTTAATAAACTAATGTACTCACGTTTGATCAAAGATGATTACATCACATTATTCAGCCCGTCTGATGTGCCTGGTTTATATGATGCATTTTTTGAAGATCAAGATGAATTTGATCGTCTTTACGTACAATATGAACAAGACGAGTCAATTCGTAAAAAACGTATTAAAGCTATTGAGCTGTTTTCAATGTTTGCACAAGAGCGTGCTAGCACTGGCCGCATCTATTTACAAAACGTTGACCACTGTAATACACACAGCCCGTTCATTGCTAAAGTGGCACCAATTCGCCAATCTAACTTATGTTTAGAAATTGCATTGCCAACTAAACCACTTAACAATGTTAATGATGAAGAAGGTGAAATTGCACTGTGTACGCTGTCGGCCTTTAACTTAGGTGCGATTGAGTCACTGGATGAACTTGAAGAGCTTGCAGAACTTGCGGTACGTGCACTTGATAACTTACTGGATTTCCAAGACTACCCGGTGCCAGCAGCACATAATGCAACTATGGGCCGTCGTACACTAGGAATAGGCGTAATCAACTACGCATATTACCTTGCTAAAAATGGCAAACGTTATTCTGATGGCAGTGCCAATGCATTGACTCACAAAACATTTGAAGCAATTCAGTATTACCTAATGAAAGCCTCAAATGAACTGGCTAAAGAACGTGGTGCATGTCCTAAATTTAACGAAACAACGTATTCGCAAGGTATTATGCCAACCGATACGTACAAACGTGATTTGGATAAAATTTGTGATGAACCATTGCATTTAGATTGGGATACATTACGTGCCAATATTAAAGAGCATGGTATGCGTAACTCAACGTTATCTGCGTTGATGCCATCTGAGACATCGTCGCAAATTTCAAATGCAACTAATGGTATTGAACCACCACGTGGTCATATCAGTGTTAAAGCCAGTAAAGATGGTATTTTAAAACAAGTTGTACCTGAGTATGAACGCCTTAAAAATAATTATGAATTATTGTGGGATATCCCATCAAATAAAGGTTATTTAGAATTAGTGGGTATTATGCAAAAGTTTGTTGACCAAACAATTTCTGCCAATACTAACTACGATCCAAATAAGTTTGAAGGTGGTAAAGTACCAATGAAGGTCTTATTACAAGATTTACTGGGTGCTTACAAACTTGGCGTTAAAACCCTTTACTACCATAACACCCGTGATGGTGCATCTGATATGCAAGAAGATACACCAGAAGTGGAAGATGATGATTGTGCAGGCGGTGCGTGTAAAATCTAATCGGTAATAAATATAAATTGGAAGCGGGCTATACGCCCGCTTTGCCCTGTTCGTTTTTTGAGTGATCTTATGTCTTATACTACTTTTAGCCGAAACCATAATAACCAACTACAAGAACCGATGTTTTTCGGCCAAACCGTTAACGTATCGCGTTATGATCAACAGAAGTACCCTATTTTCGAAAAGCTAATTGAAAAACAACTATCGTTTTTTTGGCGTCCTGAAGAAGTCGATGTAAGTAAAGATCGGTTAGATTTTCAGGCCTTACCTGATCACGAAAAACATATATTTTTAAGTAACTTAAAATATCAAACCTTACTTGATAGTGTGCAAGGTCGCTCGCCTAATGTTGCGTTACTGCCAATTGTGTCGATCCCAGAACTTGAGACCTGGATTGAAACATGGGCATTTAGTGAAACAATCCATAGCCGTTCATATACACATATTATTCGTAACGTTACCCAAGCCCCTGAGCTTATTTTTGATGATATCGTTAGTAACGAAAAGATCAGTGAACGTGCTGATGCCGTAACTAAATATTACGATGAATTAATTAATAAAGTGGCTGTGTATAACTTATACGGTGAAGGTAAACATGAACTTAATGGCGAAACAGTTCATATCAGTTTATTTGAACTTAAAAAGCTTTTATACCTTGCAATGATGTCAGTGAATATCTTAGAAGCGATCCGTTTTTATGTCAGTTTTGCCTGTTCATTTGCGTTTGCAGAGCGAGAATTAATGGAAGGTAACGCTAAAATTATTAAGCTGATCGCCCGTGATGAAGCGCTTCATCTTTCTGGTACTCAGCATATTTTGAATATTATGCAAGATGGTAAAGACGATCCTGAAATGGCTATCGTAGCAGCCCAGTGTCGTGATGAAGCGATCAAGATGTTTGTTGATGCTGCTGAACAAGAAAAAGAATGGGCTGAATACCTGTTTAAAGATGGTTCAATGATTGGCTTAAACAAAGATATTTTATGCCAATACGTTGAGTACATTACTAATGCTCGTATGACTGCAGTTGGTTTACCAACACAGTTTAAAACCAGCAGTAACCCTATCCCATGGATCAATTCATGGTTGGTGTCAGACAATGTACAAGTTGCTCCACAAGAAGCGGAGATCAGCTCATACCTTGTAGGCCAAATTGACTCTCAAGTTAATGCCTCTGATTTCGGTGACTTCGATCTCTAATGACCAGCAACAAAACTGCAAAGATCCACTTTGCAGATAATAGCCAGTGTGTAGATTTTGACACTGGCTGTCATTCCCTTTTAGACTGCCTAGAACAACAGCAATATGAAATTCCTTTTCAGTGTAGAGAAGGATATTGTGGTGCCTGTAGAGCAACCCTAGTAGCAGGGCAAGTCACCTATAACGAAGAACCACTCGCCTTTGTACGTGATGGAGAAGTACTGCTGTGCTGCTGTAAACCCGATGGCAATATCACTCTCAATTTGAAGTAATTTGTTAATGCCAGTCAAACTGCTTTGTTTCATAGCAATGTATTTTATCACTGATCATTAAACTACTTTCATCTATGGTTACATCCCAATTTAAACTGCGTGTTAAATCCACCTGAATATCATCAATAAACTGCTGGTCAATCTCAATAATATGGCTATTATCAAATAACTTTAACCGTGACTGAGATTGCGTTAACCATTCACTATTGCCCGTTGTTAAAATTAATAATTCATCCACTTGCTTAGCGATCTTAACTAATTCATCAAGGTCAGGTTTATCAACACTTAACCAGGTTTTATAATGTTCATCCAACGCTTGAATTCCTACATCTGGCTGTAGTTTATCAGCAAGTTTATTAAGCACTGCATGGCTGTCATAAGATAAAATACAATAGCCTAATAGCTTTAAAACAAAATGCTCCAGTGTTTCATTTTTAGTCAACGCTGTGGTAAAAATTTCTTTGTGATTACGCTGATGACGCAGATCAGCTATGCTAAATCGTGCTTTAAAAATACGTGTTTTATCAGACATAATATTCACCAGTCTCGCCGTTACTCCTATTGAGTATAGCCCAATCTGATATAAGCACGTTTATTTTAAAAGTTATGGTATAACATTATTGATCAGCACAAATGATGGTGTTATATTATATCACAACATAATAGCAACAACGTAGTAACCATGATCCGACATTCATTAATATCAACTGCAATTATCACTGCTTTAAGCTCTTTTTCTGCTCATGCTGCGCTGGTAACTGGGCAAGTTTTTGACAATAACAAGCAACCACTCAGCTATGCCGATGTGCACGTACACGGTAAAGCACAGTCAATTAAAACTGACGAGAATGGCCGATTTAGTATTAATATTGATGCTAATAGCCAATTACATATTAGTAAAAATAATTTTGTTGATGCTAGAGTTCAAGTAACTGAAACCAGTTCTGCTCTAAATATCACGCTTGTACCTACGTCAGTTGAATCTGTCGTTGTGTATGCCTCTGCCCTGCATAAAAATAGCTTAGAGATGATTTCACCAGTGAGTGTACTCAGTGGTGATGAACTGCGCAATAAAGCAAAACCCACGTTAGGCGAAACGCTCAAAGGCCTCCCGGGTGTTAATGCCAGCTATTTTGGCCCTGTTTCATCTAGCCCTATAATCCGTGGCCTAGATGGCCCTCGCGTTAAAATCACCCAAAATGGCTTAGACAGCAGCGATGCGTCACGTATTGGCCCAGATCACGCAACATCGAATGACAGCCTAGCTGCAGAACAGATTGAAGTTTTGCGTGGCCCAGCTACGCTACTTTATGGCTCAGGCGCGATTGGTGGCGTAGTTAACGTAGTAGATAACCGCATTCCAACTGATAATATCGAGCAGTTAACTGGGGCTGTTGAATACAGCCATGACACGGTTTCAAATGCCAACACCTATGCTGCCAAGCTTGAGACGGGCCATAACAACTTTAACTTCCATTTTGACGGTACCAAACGCACTGGTGATGACTACCAAACTCCGCGTTTTAACTTACCTGAAGAAGAGCACGAAGATCATGAGGGTCATGACGAAGAAGAGCATGAAACAGCCACCTCGGTAAAAAATACCTTTATTGATAGCCAAACCGTTAACTTTGGTACTAGCTATGTAGGTGAGCATTTAACGCTAGGTGTTTCTTATGGCCGTATTGAAACCGACTACGGTATTCCAGCACATAGCCATGAACATGGCCATGATCACGAACACGAACACGACCATGATGAAGGCGAAGAAGAAGCCGTTTATGCGCGTGTAGAACAAGATCGCTGGCAAGGTTTGATGAGCTATGCATTACACAACAACTGGATTGAAACTATTAATTTACGTCTAGGTTATACTGATTATCGCCATGCTGAAATTGAAGATGGCGCGATCGGTACTATCTTTAGTAATGAAACCACTGAAGCACGTTTAAATATCGAGCATAAGTTAGGTAATTGGCATGGTATGGCTGGTTATCATTTTAGTGAATCTGATTATGATGCCGATGGTGAAGAAGCCTTCACACCCGCTAGCAAAACGACTACTCATGCATTATTTATCCTCGAAGAAAAACAGTTTGGCAACGTGACATTAGAATTAGGTGCGCGTATTGAAGATTATAATATTGATAGTAATGTCGGTGCTGCTGCGCATGACCATGAAGATGATCATACTGATGAACACGCCAATGAAATAACGCCTTACAGTAAAAGCTTTACTAATCTGAGCGCTTCAGCAGGCGCTATTTGGCAATATACACCCGGACAAAGTATTGCGCTGAGCGTGTCACACTCTGAACGCGCACCGTTATCAGCCGAGCTATTATCAAATGGTGTCCATATTGCAACTGGCACCTATGAGCTTGGTTTAGGCTACGCGATAGAAGACGGTGAAATTCACTTCGAACCTGAAAATATCAAACAAGAAACATCAACCAATATTGATTTTGGCTTTAGACGCTTTAGTGGCGATTTTGGTTATACGGTTAACTTTTTCTATAACGACATTGCCAATTTTTACTATCAGCAAAACACGGGGTTAATGTTTGATGAAGAGCACGGCCTTGAAGCTGCAGAGCCTGGCCACGATGATGGTATGGCTGTTTATCAATTTGTCAGTAAAAATGCGAAATTATACGGCATTGAATTTGATGCACATTATCAATTAAATTCAAATGCGATGGTAAAAGTATTTGGTGACTCAACCACTGCAAAACTTGCTGATGATGAAGGGTATTTACCGCGTATTCCAGCAAATAAGTTAGGTTCAGAATTTCAGTATAATATCAGTGATTGGCAGTTCAGCTTAACTGGCACACACTACTTTGAACAACGTGATATTACGGCTTATGAAACCGCAACTGATGGCTATACACTGTTCGATGCGCAAGCAAATTATCAATTAAGTGTCGGTCCGGTAGATACACAGTTTTATATCAACGTTGATAATATTACGGATGAACTGGGTTTTGTACATAGTTCATTTATTAAAGATGAAGCGCCACTTCCTGGGCGTAACTTTAGAATTGGTCTACGTGGTTATTTCTGATCTCAGTAAATAACCATAAAAAAGCCGCGCTAATAGTTATTAGCGCGGCTTTTTATTACTCAATTTCTAATTAAAGAATTTCGTGTAGCTCAACGTCAAATACCAGTGTTGAGAATGGTGCAATTGCAGCACCGGCACCACGTTCTCCATAAGCAAGCTCATGAGGAACATAGATACGCCATTTGGTGCCTTCAGGCATCATTTGTAATGCTTCAGTCCAGCCTTTGATCACGCCACCAACTGGAAACTCAGCAGGTTGACCACGCTCATAAGAGCTGTCAAATACAGTACCGTTGATAAGTGTACCGTGATAATCAACACGCACTGTTGACTCAGCAGTTGGCTTTTTGCCTTCACCTGTTGCTAGTACTTCATATTGAAGACCAGACTCAGTCACTGTGATTTCAGCACGTTTTGCATTTTCTTCTAAGAATGCAATGCCTTCAGCTGCAAGTACTTTCGCTTCTTCTTCACGACGTGCTTGGATTTCAGTGTTGATTTTTTCGAATGCAGCTTGGATCTCAGGGATCTCAACTTGGAAATCGCCGCCCACATACGCATCTTTCATGCCTGCAAATACTGAATTTAAGTTTAAACCTTCGAAAGGGTTAGCTTTAAGTTGCTCACCCATCTGTAGGCCAATACCGTAACTTGCTTTTTCAGCATCTGTAGTAAAATTATCTGACATAATATGTTTCACGTTTTGTTTATACCAAGCTTAATAACGCTGGTATCAGTTAAAAGACGCGCCTATGCTATCATAAAAAAAAGCCCTTTTGGGCTTCTTTAGAGCTAGTTTTTAGTGAGTTTTCGCTTTATTAAGCGCACAGCAAAAGTCAAGATTGGCAAGCTGATTAAAATACCAGCAAGTAATGGACGACTCAGTAATGCCTGCGTACCAACTAATAGCACCGGCACGACTAATAAACCGATACAACCAATAAATATTGCCGCAATTTCTGGCCAGTATTTATCATATTTAGTAATTAAATGCCCAGCTAATAGATTAAAGCCTAGGCAGTAAAGCATAGCTGTGAGCAATACATGCTCTGGTTGTGCATCCATCGCCATTTTAACGAGTAAGTTAATAGCACTGTGATAACAGTAGCCAAACACCGACCATAACAGTACGTGTTTTAGCACCCGTTGTGTGGTGTTTAATTGATTTTGCTGTGACATCTTAAACTCCAGATAGCAAAAAGCCGCCCATAAGGCGGCTTTTTAAATATGGTGGAGAGATAGGGATTTGAACCCTAGAGGGGCTATAAACCCCTGCCGGTTTTCAAGACCGGTGCATTCGACCACTCTGCCATCTCTCCGTACGGCGCGGATAATAGGGGTTAGCCGCCTTGTTGTAAAGCCCTAAAAGTAAAAAAGTTCAAATTAATCGTTACAATTACTCAAAGCGCTTAAAAATACATCAATAATACTGTTTTGGACGTTTCGCGACCCACGAACACAGTAAGCAGACTAATAAGCTAAAAGTTACAAAACTTAAGCTCTGAAAGATTAAATCAAAACGGTTTAGATCATCACTTGGTACAAGCACCAATACAAAAGCGGGTAAAATACTCACAAACAACACGTAACAACACACTTTAAACGCTCTACCAAAATCAAATCGTCTTGTGCGTTGCATCCACCACGCTAAGATAACCACAATAGCAGTTGATGAGATCGCTATTAAATGAGGAGTCTGTGTACTAAATGCTGTGTAAAGAGTGATAGCCGCACCAACAAAACCCCATAAGGACCACGTTAACCATTTTTCTTTTTCACGTAAAAATAAATTTCCCATTATCCTCGTCTTCTTGTTGTTATTCTAATTAAGACACTCCATACATTAACAAACTGCAGAAAAATAACAAACCATTGTATTGAGGGTTATTGCATCCAAGCGCTTCAGACAGCCAAGCTACCTAAAGATAATAACAAAGGTAGCCTTAATGCACTCTGACTGAAATAACACGACAAAGTTCCAATTAATTACGTTTTGGCAACTATAAGTTTGTGAAAAAGTGTTCTGGGCTATGACGAACAGCCTTTTTACAGTCCACTTCTGGAGTGCCTAAATACAGGTAACCGACAATCTCATCTTCATTATCAAGCTTTAACGCCGCTTTTACCGCCTCACTTTGCGCAAAGTAACCAGTACGCCAGACACCACCCAGTCCTTGCGCAAAAGCTGCTTGTTGCATAGCTAACACAGCACAACCAGCACTTTGTACTTGTTCTATACGCGGCACTTTTGGGTGCGCTTGATATTTGGCAATGGCAATGATTATCATCGGTGCACGCAGCGGTAACTCTTTGGCACGATTAATTACTTTTTCATCTTGTTGTTCTGCAACTGCACTTTGATAATAAATTTCGCCGAGTCGTTCTCGCGCATCTTCTGCAACAACAATAAATTGCCAAGGCGCAAGGCAACCATGATCAGGCACACGAAGCGCTGCTTGTTTAATAATATCAAGTTGACTGTTGTTTGGGGCAGGTGCAATCAGTCGAGGATCTGACTGACGAGTCAATAAAAGCTCAATAGCGTCCATAGCGATTCTCTAATTAAAAAAGAAACTAGCATAGCATTGATAGGGATTGCTGAGAAAGTTTGAAAGTTAGAAAGTTTGCGACGGGCGTCGCAAACTGACAGGTAGAGATTTAGATTATTCGAATCTTTTCCGTAACCAGTGATCAAGGCTAACAAAACGCCCACCGCCGGTAAAAAATAAACTCAATAACATCGCAAAATAAATTGCTGAAAACTCAATGCCATTATTCAAAATCGACGGTTTACCCTTTTCATAAAGGTAATCTGGGAAACCATGTTCTTGTACAAGTCCTCGAATTTTCTCAATACGTTCTTTTACTTCTCGGGAATTATCTAAACTTTCTTTTGCACCGGGGATCGCCAACCAATCAAGTACTTGTGCAGCACTAGTATCTGGATCTGTCGGCGCAATCGCAAACCAGCCATTGTGCCAATGTACAGAGGTTGCGGCAACGACCATAGTAAACATCAGCGGTATGCTAACCAGACGGGTTAATAAACCAACTAAGAGCAGCCAGCCACCGAGAAATTCACTCCAGCCAGCTAAAAAAGCCAGTAAATCTGGAAAAGGTAAGCCTAAACCCCAATCTGGGTTACCAAACCAAGCAACAACATCTGGAGAAGCTAAAAAGAATTCAAAAAAACCATTACCATTACCACTGATATTTAGCTTGTTATAACCTGCGATGATCATAACTGGCGCCAGTATCAGTCTAAATAGTAAAGCAGGGATACCATCAAAAATGGCTATTTTTTGTAGGGAAGTTTTATATAGTGTGATCAATGTATTCATCGTAGCAGTCTAGTCTTTTGAAATGTATTAAACAAAGACCGCTACGATTAAAAGTTTATTTCAGTTAAATTTTACGCGCGACCTGAAGCGCTTCATAAATAGCTCGTTTTGCATCAATTGCTGATGCTAATTTGGCCCCGCCAATTACATGTACTTTAGGATTATCGATTAACCCCGACATTAATTCGTTATTAGAGACTTGCCCGATACAAGCGATCACTGTATCAACAGGTAGCACCTGCTCCTCTCCTGCCACAGTAATTTTTAGACCTTGCTGATCAAAATGATGATACTGACAATCAGCGATCTGTTTTACACCATGTTGCTTTGCAACTTGACGATGTATCCAGCCCGTTGTTTTACCAAGCTCACTGCCAAAACGCCCGGCGCTGCGTTTTAGCATAAACAATTGACGATTATCTTTATCTGGACTTGGCTGACATTCAATTCCCCACTGCGATTTAAAATCAGCAATACTTTGATCTTTATGTTCACTTAAAAAAGCAACCATATCAAAGCCAATGCCGCCGGCACCTAAAATTGCAATCGATTGCCCTAATTCAACTTCACCACGAATAACTTCATCGTATGAAAAAACACGTTTATTATCCGCGCAGGTAAAGTTTGCCTCACGCGGGCGCACACCCGTTGCAAACACCACGTCATCGTATTGCTCAAGCATTTTATCGGTAAAAGGAGTATTGAGTGTTACCGTGACCTTTAGACGTTCAAGTTCATTAATAAAATAACGCAGGGTATGATTGAAATCTTCTTTACCAGGAATTCGCATCGCTAAATTAAATTGGCCGCCCATATCTGTATTTTTATCAATCAGCGTTACCGTATGGCCTTTTTGCGCTAAGTAACAACTGGCAGATAAGCCCGCAGGCCCAGCACCTACAACCAACACATTTTTAGCCTTGTTGGTCAGCTCAAGAGGATAATCTAGCTCAAACCCCGCTTGAGGATTCACTAAGCATGTTGCTCGTTTACCTTTAAATACATGATCTAAACAGCCCTGATTACAGCCGATACAAATATTAATGTGTTTACTTTGTTGTGCTTGATATTTATTAAAAAATTCTGGATCGGCTAATAGTGGTCGTGCCATCGAAATCAGATCGGCATCCCCTGCAGTTAAAATTTCATTGGCAATCTCGGGGGTATTAATACGATTTACAGCAATGACAGGAACCGATACCACTTCTTTTAAACGTTTTGAAGCTTCTTTAAATGCACCTGCTGGCACCATACTCGCAATAGTAGGCACTCGAGCTTCATGCCAGCCTATGCCGGTATTTAAAATATCAACTCCAGCCTGCTCTAATGCTTTGGCCTGGATAGTAACCTCTTCAGGTGTTGACCCATTCGGAATTAAATCCATCACCGATAATCGAAAGATAATTAAAAATTCTTTATTTACTTTGGCACGTACAGCTTTGACTATCTCTAACGCTAAACGCATACGGTTTTCTAAACTTCCACCGTATTCATCTGAGCGTTTATTGGTATGCGGTGCCATAAACTCATTAATCAAATAACCTTCTGAGCCCATCACTTCAACGCCATCGTAGCCTGCCTTTTGTGCTAAATAGGCGGAATGAGCAAAGTCTTTGATGGTTTTTTTTATTGCACTGAGCGACATTGCTTTGGGTTGATATGGGTTAATAGGTGCTTTAATTGCACTTGGTGCTTGATTAAATGGATGATACGCATAACGTCCAGCATGTAATAATTGTAAGCAAATCTTACCGCCGTGTTGATGGACAACATCAGTGTATGCACGGTGCTTAAACACATCATAATAGCTATTAAAAGACGATGAGATTGGGGTTAATTTGCCACGCAAATTAGGACTGTAGCCCCCCGTAATGAGCATCGCAGTACCACCTTTTGCGCGCGCTTCATAAAAAGCACGCAGTCGTTTTCGGTTATGCCATCCCTCTTCAAGCCCCGTGTGCATTGAGCCCATTACCAAACGGTTACGTAGCTGTGTGTGTTTCAATTGTAATTGTTGTTCTAACATCCTCTGCCCCAATGAACTGGTCTAACCTCTATACATTAGCCAATTTTGCTCGATTGGCAAGCAATAAGCAACAAAAGCGATAAATTAGTTAATATGTTCACATTCTCACGGTTAAAACCTCGCTCATAAATACTTAGTTACGATTTAACAGTTAAATTAATTTTTATTCTGAGCTAAGATGGTGACAGATATAAGTTGTACCAGACTAAGGATTTATTTTGATTGCAAAGCTATTTAAAGGACTGTGGGCAGGAATTAACTTTTCTCGTCGTTTAGTCCTCAATTTTTTATTTGTGTTACTTGTCATTCTTTTCATTGTTTCAATCACAAGTGATGACAATGAAATTAATGTTGCTGACACATCTGTGCTCAGGTTAAACCTCAATGGTCCAATCGTAGAGGAAAAAGTTTACGTTGATCCAATTGAATCTGCCATCAATGACGCAACACAGAGCAACGATGAGCCCGCTGAAATTTTACTTGATGATATTATCAATGTAATTGATCAAGCCACTGAAGATAAACGCATTAGTGTGATCTTGCTGGACTTACAAAAAATGCCTAGCGCGCATTTAAATAAATTAAAACAAATCACTCTAGCGTTAGAGCGGTTTAAAGCGAGCGGCAAAAAAGTAATTGCCTCTGGTTATTATTACTCACAAGCACAATATTATATTGCTGCGCACGCTGATGAAATATCTATGCACCCTTATGGTGGTGTAGAGATCCAAGGCTTTGGCATGTACCCGTTATATTTTAAAGATGCGCTTGAAAAACTCGGTATCACTCAGCATATTTTCCGTGTTGGTACATTTAAATCGGCTGTTGAACCGTTTATTCGTAACGATATGTCAGATGCAGCAAAAGAAGCTAATAATGTATGGCTAGGTGCATTGTGGAAAGAATACAAACAAGACGTTGCCGCTGTGCGCCCATTTGATGAAGCAAACTTTGATGAAACAATGGACGTTTTTCTGGCAAAAATGCAAGCAGTTAATGGCGATTCAGGTAAATATGCCCTTGAACATCAATGGGTTGATTCTTTAAAAACCAATCAACAAGTGCGTCAACAATTAATTACCTTAGTAGGCACTGAAGAAACAGGCAAAACCTTTAACCAAGTATCGTTTAAAGAATATCTCTCATTAGTTAAATCGCCGATTGAGTTTGATAACCCAATGACAGAAAAAGTCGCCGTTGTGGTTGCACGCGGTACTATCTCTGACGGCGAACGTAAAGCCGGTGAAATTGGTGGTGACTCTACAGCGGCTTTACTACGTAAAGCACGCTTAGATGATAAAGTAAAAGCGGTTGTACTGCGTATTGATTCTGGCGGTGGCAGTATGTTTGCCTCTGAAGTTATTCGTGCTGAAGTGCTTGCTCTTAAAGCAGCTGGTAAACCAGTGGTTGCTTCAATGAGCTCAGTAGCAGCTTCTGGCGGCTACTGGATTGCCTCTGCTGCCAACGAAATTTGGGCAGCGCCGAGCACAATTACCGGCTCAATTGGTGTATTTGGTAACTTTATGACCTTTGAAAACACCATGGCTAAATTAGGTGTTTATTCAGATGGCGTTGCCACAACTGAAATGGCTGGTCTATCAATCGCTCGCCCGCTTAATGAAAAAATGGCACAGGTTATTCAACTAAGTGTAGAAGATGCTTATCAACGCTTCTTAGAGGTTGTTGGTGAAGCACGAAATATGACCCCTGAGCAAGTTGACTCTATTGCACAAGGCCGTGTTTGGATTGCAAGCCAAGCGCAAGAGCTTGGCTTAGTTGACAAATTAGGCAATAAGCAAGACGCTATCAAAGCGGCAGCTGAACTGGCTAAGCTTGATTTTTATGAAGTTAAAACCATTAAGCAGAGTCTATCGGCGGAAGAGAAATTAATGCAGGATATTTTTGGAAATGCATCGATTAGATCGCTAATTGGCTCACAAAGTACGCTACAAAACGCACTCTCAAACCAAGCATCTATCAATGGTTTAGTTAAGCAATTAACAACTGAGGTTGAAGGTCTAAAAGATTACAACGATCCGCAAGGCATTTATGCCCGCTGCTTAGTGTGTAATATTTCGCAATAAATAGTGTATAGGCTGTAATCGCAGCAACTAACCGTTATACTAAGCCCAGTTTTTTTACTGGGCTTTTTTTATGAAACGTAAACGTATTTATATCGCATATACTGGCGGTACGATTGGGATGAAAAAATCGAGTCGAGGCTATATTCCCGCTGAAGGTTTTTTAACACAAACCGTAGAAAACAATGCCGAATTTAATCGTGATGAAATGCCCTTATTCGATATTCACGAGTATTGCCCGCTGATTGACTCATCAGACATGTCCCCTGCTCATTGGCAACTAATTGCTGATGATATTAAAAGTAAATACCAAGATTATGATGGCTTTGTCGTGCTTCATGGTACAGATACCATGGCGTATACCGCATCTGCTTTGTCCTTTATGTTTGAAAACTTAACAAAGCCAGTGATAGTGACAGGCTCGCAAATTCCACTGTCGCAATTGCGCTCTGATGGCCAAGTAAATTTACTTAATGCGATGTATTTAGCGGCTAATTATCCGATTGCTGAGGTTAGTCTATTTTTCAATAATCAATTATTTCGCGGCAATCGTGCAACTAAAGCACATGCCGATGGCTTTGATGCCTTTGCATCCCCTAACTTAGACCCACTTGCTCTCTCAGGTATTAATATTCAATTATTAAAAGGCCAGTTGAGCCCGTATGTTGAAAATGAGCTACAAGTCACCAACATCACGCCGCAACCTATTGGTGTTTTATACTTGTATCCAGGGATCAGTCATGCTGTAGTTAAAAGTCTGGTAAACGACAATATCAAAGCCCTCGTATTATTGAGCTTTGGTGTGGGCAATGCACCACAAGATCCAGACTTTTTAGAGATCCTCTCCAGCGCAAGTAAGCGCGGTATGGTTATCATCAATTTAACCCAGTGTTTAAAAGGGCATGTAAATATGGGCGGCTATGCAACTGGTAACGCATTACTTAACATTGGTGTGATCAGCGGTTACGATATGACCTTAGAGGCATGCTTAACTAAATTACACTACTTATTTAGCCAAAAGCTTGAAATTGAAACTATTCGCCATTTAATGCAAGACAACTTACGTGGTGAGTTAAGCAGATAAGCTGAGCGCTTTATAATAAAAACTATTTTTTTAAACTAAAAAGGCACGCTAATTAGCGTGCCTTTCATTTTAACTTATTGGCCTAATTAACGTACTTTCGCGTCAATCTCTACTAAATCAGTTAAATGACATACCTCACCACTATGAGTTTTAATGCCATGCTCACCAAAATAATCTCGCTGTGCTTGTACTAGATGACCATTGCTTGGTGTCGTCAACGTCGCAAAATACGTTTGCGTTGAGCTAAGTACCGGAAATGCTAATCCAGTCATCATTGCTTGACCTGTTATTTTACGCAGCGCTAATGACTCTTTTTCTAAAGTGTCGATAAACTCAACACCTTCAGCGATGTTATCTAAGTAATCAGCACGGATAATACAACCAGCACGCCATGTTTGCAGTGTTTTAGATAAATCGACTTTCCATTGATGTGCACGTGATGCACCTTTGATCAGCGCAAGGCCTTGACGATAAGCCAGTAAACTTGCAAACAAGAAGGCATCTTTAAGTTCATCTAAATCTAATTCAACCTGTGAAGTTGATTTAGCTGCATACGTCATTTCTTTCGCTGCATGTGTGTCACCAGTATTGGTTAAGTGACGCGCTTGCACAGCTGCAACCAATGAAGGAACGGCGATACCCAGTTCTAATGCATTTTGTGCCGTCCACAAACCCGTGCCTTTCGCGCCAACTTTATTATCAATCAAATCAACCAACGCTTCACCCGCATCGGTTTCTAACGATAAAATATGACTTGAGATAGATAATAAATAGCTATTGAGTGTGCCTTCAGACCATTGATTAAAAATCTCTGCAACTTCATGTGGAGTGCGGTTAGTGCCTAAGCGTAATAATTGATACATTTCTGCGATTAGTTGCATTAACGCATATTCAATTCCATTGTGCACCATTTTTACAAAGTGACCACTGGCTGATTGACCAACACGGGCAAAACACGATTCACCTTTGTAGCTTGCTGCTACTTTTTCAAACCATGGCTCAACGCGTTCCCAGCCGCCTTCTGAACCACTTGCCATCATCGCAGGACCATGACGCGCGCCTTCAGCACCGCCAGAAATCCCCATAGTGGCAAATTCAAATTTATTTTGATATTTTAGTTTACGAGTAATACCGTCTTTATAATTACTATTGCCACAATCGACGATAATATCGTCACAATCAACGCCTGCATCAACTAAATCGCTGCAAACTTTATCGACTAACTCACCCGCTGGCACTAATAACAAAATTGAGCGAGGCGGCGTTAACCGTTTTACCATATCACCTAAATCAGACACAATGTGCAGACGATCTGCCATGCCTTGTAATTTAGCACAGCTTAATAGCTCTTCGCCCGCGTCTGGGTTTTTATCATAAGCTACTAGCGTCATCCCTTGTTCAATCAAGTTGAGAGCAAGATTTTTACCCATAACGCCTAACCCTACTAATGCAACTTGCATTTAGTGTCCTCCTCGGTAACAACTATTGGTTAGTAAATGAAATAATACCGCGCGCATTATATACCCAAGCCACTTAAAATTGCGAGCCTAGACAACAGATACAACGCTTTGCGCAAGACAAACACGCAAGATACAGTGATTATATCAAACAACCGTTGCCTCGGGGCGATAAATTTTCCTGATATGGATTTCTGAGTCGAGCATTGACGAGACCTGACACCGGTGTCATAATGTGGTCATAATTTTTTTGTATAAAATAATGACAGCTTTACACGTTACCTTGATGTCAACGCGCTATTTGCTGTCAGTAAAAACTGTATTATGCGTGTCAGTTAAACTAACACCTATAAATAACGAAAAACCGTCAACCTGCTTACAACATCGTAAGCCTACAGGAGAATTTGATGCTTAGACGCACAAAAATAGTCGCGACCCTTGGACCTGCAACCGATCGAGATAACAACTTAGAAAAAATAATCCGTGCTGGTGCAAACGTAGTGCGTTTGAATTTCTCACACGGCATTGCACAAGATCACAAAGACCGTGCCCAAGCAGTGCGTGACATTGCCAAAAAACTAGGCAAGCACATTGCTATTTTAGCCGATTTACAAGGCCCAAAAATTCGTGTATCGACATTTAAAGATGGCAAAGTAACGCTACCTGTTGGTGCAAAATTTATTCTTGATGCAAAAATGGAAAAAGGCCTAGGCGATATCAACGCCGTAGGTATTGATTATAAAGAATTACCACAAGATGTTGCCCCTGGTGACTTACTACTTTTAAACGATGGTTTAATCCAATTAACAGTAGTAAATGTTGAAGGTCATTTAGTGCATACCACAGTAACTGTTGGTGGCGTGTTATCTAACAATAAAGGCATCAACCGCTTAGGTGGTGGTTTAACTGCTCCAGCCTTCACTGATAAAGATAAAGAAGATTTATTAACTGCAGCAGAAATTGATGTTGATTATATCGCAGTATCGTTCCCACGCAGTGGCGACGATATGCGTTATGTGCGTTCACTAGCTGAAGCTGCAGGCTCTAAAGCACAGCTTTTAGCTAAAATTGAGCGTGCTGAAGCCGTTGAAACGGTAGAAGCAGTTGATGATATTATCCTTGCTTCAGATGCGGTGATGGTTGCTCGTGGTGACTTAGGTGTTGAAATTGGTGATGCTGCCTTAATGGGTAAACAAAAACTCATTATCCGTCGTGCTCGCTCACTTAACCGTACCGTGATCACAGCAACACAAATGATGGAATCAATGATCGATAACCCAATGCCTACCCGTGCAGAAGTTATGGATGTTGCCAACGCAGTCCTTGATGGCACTGATGCGGTAATGCTTTCAGCTGAAACAGCGGCAGGCGATTACCCAGAAGAAACCGTGGCAACCATGGCGCGCGTTTGTTTAGGGGCAGAATCACAAAAAGAAACTCACGTTTCTAAACATCGCTTAGATAGTCGTTTCTCTTCTAATGCAGAATCAATTGCATTGTCAGCTATGTATGCGGCAAACCATTTAGATTCAGTAAAAGCGATTATTACTTTAACTGAATCAGGTAGCACAGCAAAACTGATGTCACGTATCAGCTCTGGCTTACCTATTTATTCATTGTCTCGTCATGCCAGTACGCTTGGTCAAACAGCATTATATCGTGGTGTTTACCCGGTATTCTTTGACTCAACACAATGTGAAAAAGATAACATGGTAAAAGATGCCCTTAACACACTTGTGAATGCGGGTTCATTACAATCTGGCGATACTGTGATCATCACTCATGGTGATGCTATGGAAACGATTGGTGCAACCAATACTATGAAAATTGTTACTGTTGCTTAATTAACGCAGTTATAAAAAAACGCGAGCCAAGGCTCGCGTTTTTTTATTTAAAACACATGGTTTAATTTACTTCGTTATATAACAGCTATTGAGCCCGTTTCTAAGTTAACTTGCTAACGCAGCTTTTACTTTATCGCGATAACTACGGCTTACTTTTAATTCTTGGCCGTTCTCAAGCACTAATAAATACTCACCACTTACCTGAGTTACAAGCTTGCTAATTTGTTTAGTATTTACAATCGCACTGCGATGGACACGTACAAATAGCTGAGGATCAAGTTCCTGTTCTAGTTCTTTCATAGTTTTTCGTAAAATATGCGTTTGACCATCTTGGCAATGTAAACACATATAGTCACCAGCGGCATCAACCCATTGAATTGTCGCTACAGGTACACGGATTATTTCACCCTGCTCTTTCACCGCTAAAGATTCTGGGTAACGGCGATCTGTTAATGTATCGCCAGTTGCCAGTTTTTTCAAAATCTCTTCACAATTATTACCAGTAATTCCAGCTACAAAACTCGCCAATTTCTTTTTATGGGCGTTGTCTTGTTGCGTCTTCAAGTAGGTATGCACTTTTTCTACCGCCTGTTTTAGTCTGTTGTCGTCGACTGGTTTAAGGATGTAATCTAAAGCATGGATCTCAAATGCTTTGACTGCGAACTGATCAAATGCGGTTACGAATACAATAGCAGGTAACGCTCTGACACTTTCACTGAGTGCTCTGGCAACCTCAAACCCATTCATTCCAGGCATTTGAATATCTAAAAAAACTAAATCTATTTTCCCTGCTTGGCATGCATCGATAGCCTCTTGACCAGAGTTACATAACTTAATGACTTCGATATCATCAAACTCCTCTAATCTTACCGCTAACCCTCTACGGGCTAATGGTTCATCATCGACAATCAGGGTCTTAATCTTGCTCATTTCTTCACAGCCTTCTCAAACGGAACGCGCAGATTCACTTTCAATCCACTTGGCGTATTATGTGATAACACAAACGAATAGTTATTTTCATACAAAGTTTTCAGGCGGTCTTTCGTATTTGCCACCCCTACCCCTTGTGAATTAACTAATTGGCCATTAAGTAATTCAGTACCGGGGCCATTATCGCCTACTTCCAATAATAGTTCATTAGCAAAAACTTGTGCTTTAATATCAATTACTCCCCCTTCGCTAAGATGAGCTATTGCATATTTAATCGCATTTTCGATGATCGGTTGCAATATTAAACTCGGCACTAATGCATTTTTTGCTTCATCACTGATTTGCACATTCACTTGCAACCGTTCATCAAAGCGTACTCGCTCTATTTCGAGATAAAGCATCAGTGCATGCAACTCTTGTTCAAGTGGGACTTTTTTTATCGGATCGGTATTGAGTGTATAACGTAAAAAGTCGCTCAACTTTGACACCATTAAATTAGCATCTTTATTCTCTTTTACCAAAATCAACGTAGATATAGCATTAAGAGTATTAAACAAAAAATGAGGATTTAATTGATAACGTAGCATTTTCAGTTGTGCTTCATGCGCCATCGTTGTTGCTTTAAGGGCTTTTTGGCGCTCACTTTGCAGTAGTTGATAATATTTAATGCCAAAGTACAAACCACTCCAACAAAGAATAATATAAACCGAATCTAAGCCTTGTTGCAGATAGTAAAACCATTCTGTAGGACGATAACCATGGCGATAAATCTCCCATAAATTAAATTTCTGTATTACCGCCCATAAAGTGCCTGTAATGTACGAAGCGCCGAACACTACTAACATTAAAACCCAAGGAGATGCATTCCAGGCTTTGCGATACATATAGCGCAATGGCACAGTCATTAAACACCCGGCGTAAGCATTGAGTACGATCACAAATACATAAATATCGCGCATCTCAAAGACTTTTGAGCCAATGTAGTTAACAAGTGCATAACCGATCCAACCCGCAATCTGTAATACCCAGAAAAAGCGTTGGCGGTTATCAACTAAGGATTGCCAATTCAAAATAGTTAATTACCTCATTTATTTGTAATTATTATATAGCGTTAGCGCGGTTGGAATCACTACCGACTATCTCGCTTTTCACGAGCCTTACCGCAAATAACTGTTGGTGAAAACTTTATTTTAGCCACAAAAAAAGGAGCCATAGGCTCCTTTTTAATACTTATTTTAAAAGCTTAAGCTGCCGCTAGGCCTTCTTTAGCTTTTGCAACAAGCGCTGCGAATGCAACTTGGTCATAAACAGCGATATCTGCAAGGATCTTACGATCGATTTCTACAGATGTCTTTTTAAGACCATTGATAAAACGGCTGTAAGACAGACCATTTTGACGTGAAGCAGCATTGATACGTGCAATCCATAATTGACGGAAAGTACGTTTCTTCGCACGACGGTCACGGTAAGCGTATTGACCCGCTTTAGTAACAGCCTGGAAAGCTACGCGGTAAACACGTGAACGTGCTCCGTAGTAACCTTTTGCTTGTTTTAAAACTTTTTTGTGACGTGCACGTGCGACAACGCCGCGTTTAACTCTTGCCATTTCTAAAAACCCCTATTAAGCGAATGGTAACATACGTGAAACTAGACCATGGTCGTTCTTATGAACCATCATCTTAGGACGTAGGTGTAACTTACGCTTAGAAGTTTTCTTAGTCAGAATGTGACGAAGATGCGCTTGTTTACGCTTGAAACCGCCAGAAGCAGTCTTTTTGAAACGCTTAGCCGCGCCTCTGTGACTTTTTAGCTTATAAGCCATTGCAATAACTCCAAATGTATTGCTTTAAAATTAGTAAGCAGGCGTGAGATATATTGCTATAGCTCCACTTTTAGGCCTAACTTACTGCCATATTCCGGTGAAAACCCAACATAAATGCTGCAGTTTTACTTTATTACCGGTTAGCACAGGTGAATATTTGCATATTACTTGGTGACCTGAGCTAAATTCGCTGCGTATCTTAGCTTGTTTATTGCTTTTTAGCAACAGGTGCCATCATCATAACCATTTGGCGACCTTCAACACGATTAGGGAAAGACTCAACAACTGCAAGCTCTTCCAAATCGCCTTTGATACGGTTTAATAATTCTATACCAATTTCTTGGTGGGCCATTTCACGACCACGGAAGCGGATGGTAATCTTAGCTTTATCGCCACCTTCTAAGAACTTACGTAAGTTGCGAAGCTTAACCTGATAATCACCTTCATCCGTGCCAGGACGGAATTTGATTTCTTTTATCTGGATTTGCTTTTGCTTCTTCTTCTGCTCTTTTAGTTCTTTGCTTTTTTCAAAGATGAACTTACCGTAGTCCATGATTCTACAAACAGGCGGCTCAGCATTTGGGCTAATCTCTACTAGATCAACACCAGCGGCATCAGCCATAGTTTGCGCGTCTTTTAATGACTGAATTCCAGCTTGCTCGCCTTCAATGTCAATTAAGCGAACTTCTTGAGCTGTAATTTCTTCGTTAATACGATTTTTTTGGGCTGTTTGTTGCCCTTTCTTGCCGCCTCTAATAGTACGTTCCTCCAAGAATATCAAATAATAAGCGTGTAGTTAGCAATTAAATGTATGCCCTACACGCAGAGTTTTTATAGTCGATTTTTAATTTCTTCGCTAATTTTAGCGACAAATTCATCAACATTAAATTTGCCCAAGTCTTCACCTGTGCGGGTACGTACAGCTACTTCTTGTTGTTCAACTTCTTTATCACCAACAACAAGTAAATATGGGATACGTTTTAATGTGTGTTCACGGATTTTAAAGCCAATCTTCTCATTTCTCAAGTCAGCAGCGGCTCTAATTCCAAGTTTATTTAATTTTTGTACAATTTCCTGCACATAAGCAGCTTGTTTATCAGTGATATTCATAATCACTACTTGCTTTGGTGCAAGCCAAGTCGGGAATAAACCCGCGTACTCTTCTGTAAGAATACCGATAAAGCGCTCGATAGAGCCCAATATTGCACGGTGTATCATAACAGGTGTACGACGTTCGTTGTTTTCAGCAACATAAGTTGCCCCTAAACGCCCTGGTAATGCAAAATCTAGTTGCACTGTACCACACTGCCACGCTCTGTCTAAGCAATCGTACAAAGTAAATTCAATTTTTGGACCATAGAAAGCACCTTCACCCGGTAAATAATCAAATTCGATGTTATTTGCTTTCAGTGCATCAGCTAATGCAAGCTCTGCTTTGTCCCACATATGATCTTCGCCAATACGCTGTTCAGGGCGTGTTGACAGCTTCACCACAATTTTTTCAAAGCCGAATGTTTCGTACGTATCGTAAACCATTTGGATACACGCTGATACTTCATCCATGATTTGCTCTTCAGTACAGAAGATATGGGCATCATCCTGAGTAAAGCCACGTACGCGCATTAGACCATGAAGTGCGCCTGACGGCTCGTTGCGATGACAACAACCAAATTCAGCCATACGCAGTGGAAGATCACGGTACGATTTTAAACCTTGATTAAAGATCTGTACGTGACCTGGGCAGTTCATTGGTTTGATTGCGTATTCACGCTTTTCAGATTCAGTGGTAAACATTGCTTCTGAATACTTTTCCCAGTGACCTGATTTTTCCCATAAAGAACGATCCATCATCATTGGACCTTTTACTTCTTCGTACTGGTACTCGCGTAACTTTTCACGCACAAACTCTTCAAGTTCACGGTAAATGCTCCAACCATCGTTGTGCCAAAACACCATGCCTGGCGCTTCTTCTTGCCAATGCCATAAATCAAGTGCTTTACCAATACGACGGTGATCACGTTTCTCGGCTTCTTCTAAACGTTGTAAGTAGGCTTTAAGTTGCTTTTTATCGCCCCATGCAGTGCCATAAATACGCTGCAACATTTTATTATCTGAATCGCCACGCCAGTAGGCACCGGCTACTTTCATTATTTTGAAATGTTGGCAAAAACGCATATTCGGTACGTGTGGACCACGACACATATCGATATATTCTTCGTGGTGATATAATCCTGGACGGTCATCTTTAGCGATGTTTTCGTCAAGGATTTGAATTTTGTACATTTCGCCGCGCGCTGCAAATGCATCACGGGCTTCTTGCCAGCTTACGGTTTTCTTAATCACGTCGTAGTTTGTTTTAGCAAGTTGCAACATGCGCTTTTCAATAGCTTCTAAGTCATCTTGACTTAATGAATGTTCCATATCGATATCATAGTAAAAACCATTATCAATCGTTGGACCAATTGCCATTTTTGCATCAGGAAACAGTTGCTTAACTGCATGACCTATCAAGTGAGCACATGAGTGACGAATTATTTCTAAGCCGTCATCATCTTTTGCGGTGATGATTTCAAGACGAGAATCGTCAGAAATTAAATCACAGGCATCAACACGAGTGCCATTAACACGACCAGCGATAGTGGCTTTTGCTAAGCCTGGGCCGATATCATTGGCTACATCAAGTGTACTTACAGGGTTTTCAAAACTACGCTGACTGCCGTCAGGAAGAGTAATAACTGGCATTATAAGTCCTTACTACAGTGGTGACGCCTACAATGCATCACATGTATTTATTAAATTAAAATGAATAACTCGACAACGCTTTTACGAATAAGCATTGTTAATTTTAACCGTATTTGGTTAATGTATTTGTTGAGTCTTAGCAAACACAAGCGGTTATTGTCGCGTTTGGAGCCACTAAATACAAGTATTTAGCCAGACAAATTGACAAATAACCCTCGCATTTCATACTTAATTTAATTTCAGCTGTTGGATAACCTAATGACGACGTCTAATCGTATCCGTTTTGCCACTTTAAATTTACTTAATTTTACGGCGCCACCTTATTCTTTTTATCAATTACATGAACGTTACAACGCAACGCAATGGCGGCAAAAACAGCAATTTATCACTGACTTTCTACAGCAAAGTCAAGCAACGGTTGTTGCTTTCCAAGAGGTGTTTAGCCCTAAAGAATTGGCCATTTTGTGTAAAGAGCAAGGCTATGACTATTTTGCTACTGTAGCCAGTCCACGCAGTGATCATCTCTATCCACAGGTATTATTTAACCCTGTGGTGGCGATTGCCGCGAAAATCCCTTTTCAAGCATGCCACGAACTCACCCCTTGCCCAGAACTACTTGAGTACTTAAATAATCAAAATGAATTTAAATTTAATCGCACACCTATTAAATGCAGTTTTGATGTACCTGAATTTGGTGATTTAACCTGCTATGTGGTGCACTTTAAATCGCAACGGGTGCATTCAATGGCGCATATTTTAAACATTCATAATCAAGACGATCCCTTATTAAATCTATTACAACAAACCGTTGGCATGATGCAATCGCAAATATCACGCTCACTGGAAGCTTCGATTGTTTATTATGATGCGCTAAAAACCCAGCGTGAAAAAAACTGTGCAACATTAGTAATGGGGGATTTTAACGACAATATTGACAGCCCTGCGCTGTCATTCATGACCCAAGGATTTCACCCTACTCGTTGCGAGCCCTGTTTAGAGCTTGAACAACCCATTGTAGGATTAACTGATTCGTTTGAATTAAGCAGTGAATCGGCAAATGGTAAAGTAAAACCAGCAACACATTACTATCAAGGTCGTGGCAATGTGCTTGATTATATTTTGACCTCAGGACACTTTAATACTGATTGTGCATTATCGCGGATAAAATCGTTGCACTATCTAAGCTTTGATAAACACTTAAATCCAAACCAAATTGATGAAGATATCTGCGTAAGCGACCACAGTGGCATTGGGATTGAAATCGGTTTTTAAAATGCACTGTTTTTAAGGCGTTTAATTGATATAATGCTGCCCAAATTAGTTATTTAGAGAATGACAATGAGAACATGCGGTGTAGAAATTACCGGTAGTGACGTACTACTGTGTATTTTAACAAAAGATAACGATGTATTTGATATACGAGATATTCGCCAAACTCGCTTTACCTTAGGTAATGGTAATGACACTGAAGTAATGCGTAAATTCCAATTTGATTTTGCGAAACTTATGCAGGACTATCAAATTGACTCAGTTGCTATTCGTCAACGTGCGCCTAAAGGTAAATTTGCCGGTAGTGCGAACGGTTTCAAAATGGAAACTGCAATTCAATTGATCCCTGAGCTGAGTGTTTATTTATTCAGTACAACCGAGATCAAAGAACAATTAAAACGTAATCCTATTCCTATTGATTTCGCTGAAACGGGGCTTAAAAAGTACCAAGAAAATGCGTTTGTAAATGCATATGTACATTTAATGAAAAAAACCTACCGCAGCGAAGAGCTTTAATTTTCAATTAGAGTTAAATTTATAATCAGATACTACGCTAGTGTGTACTGCAATGTTTTTTTGTAGCTACAGCTAGCGTTTTTTATTGCCTAATATTTATCATTTTTATTACTACATTGGTCGTATAGCGCTTTCATTTGTCGACAATCTGTGTTTTTCTAACTGAGTAGACTCTCACAACATTGACACGGAGACCGTACATGCAAATAAGTAACAATAATACAACTGCAACCGATGCGAATAAAACAGTCAAAGATACAGCTGGCTTAGAGCATAGCTACTATAAAGGAGCACAAAGCCCAGCATTGATCAATAAAACCATAGGTGATTACTTCGACTCCATTGTCGACAATAATCCAGACCACCCTGCGATAGTGCTGCATCATCAAAACATTCGTTTAAGCTATAAAGAATATCAGCAGCAGATCAACCAGCTGGCAATGGGGTTACTGGCTTTAGGTGTAAAACCAGGTGATCGTGTTGGTATCTGGTCACCAAACAACCTTGAGTGGTGCTTAACCCAATTTGCGACCGCCAAAATTGGCGCAATCATGGTCTGTATTAACCCAGCGTATCGTCCAAACGAACTACAATTTGCACTAAATTCAGTCGAGTGTTCAACTCTTATAACCGCTTCAAGTTTCAAAGCCAGTAATTACCTAGGCATGCTTAATGAATTACTGCCCGAACTTGCCGCTGCAAAAGCTGGGCAACTGCAGGCAAAAAATCTCCCCTATTTAAAAAATATTATTCGCATTGGTGATGAGCCTGCCGCAGGCATGTTTAGTTTTAGTCAAGTTATGACAATGCCAACGGCCGCCCACCGCGTTGAGCTCAACGCCATTGGTGCAACTTTGCAACCAGATCAAGATATCAACATTCAGTTTACCTCCGGCACAACAGGCAATCCTAAAGGCGCTACGCTCTCCCATAAAAACATTTTAAATAATGGTTTTCTTATGGCTAATGCAATGCGCTTAACTGCAGATGATAAGCTGTGTATTCCAGTGCCGTTATATCACTGTTTTGGAATGGTATTAGGTAATTTAGTATGTATAAGTAAAGGAGCTACGGCAGTATTTCCAGGAGATTCTTTTGATCCAACAATCACGCTTGAGGTGGTTGAAAAAGAACGCTGTACTGCACTGCATGGCGTACCTACGATGTTTATTGCTGAACTAGAACTAAAAGATTTTGCTCGTTTTGACTTATCCAGTTTACGTACGGGTATCATGGCAGGCTCGACGTGTCCTGAGCAAGTAATGCGTAAAGTACAATCGCTGATGCATATGAATGAAGTTGTTATCGGTTACGGCCAAACGGAATGTAGTCCCATTAATAATGCCACGGAGATTGACTCATCCATTGAAAAACAAGTTACTACCGTCGGCCGCGCGCTGGCGCATACAGAAGTAAAAATTATTGACGAAGTAGGTAATATACAAAAAATAGGGCTTGCTGGCGAAGTATGCAGCCGTGGTGCGGGTATTATGCGTTGCTATTGGAATGATGAAGAAAAAACCGCCGCAACTATCGATAAAGAAGGCTGGCTACACTCTGGTGATTTAGGTGTAATGGATGCGGAAGGTTTTGTTGCAATAGTGGGCAGAATTAAAGATATGATCATTCGTGGTGGCGAAAATATCTACCCGCGCGAAATTGAAGAAGTACTTTACACTTACCCTGGCGTGCAAGATGCTGCTATTTTTGGCATCAGTGACGACAAGTACGGCGAAGAAGTATGTGCTTGGGTACAGCCTAAAGATGATGCCGTGTTAACAGAGCAAGAAATTCGCAGCTTCTTAAAAGATAAATTAGCTTATTTTAAAATACCAAAACACATTCAATTTGTTGAAAGTTACCCTATGACGGTTACCGGAAAACTACAAAAGTTTAAAATGCGCGAACAAATGCAAGCACAATTAAAAGACAACGCGTTTTCATAATTAGCCAAAGCTCACGTTAGTTAATAACGCCCAATGTAATTTAAAACCTTGGGCGTATTATAAGATTAATAGCTTAACAGGCCTATTCTGGCGGTTTTAAAAAATACGTTTGCGCTAATGCATTATGAATGCCCGCTAATTCAATTTGGATTTGATCCATATAATTGTGTAAGTAGCCATTTTTAAGCGCTCTTACATCTTCAGCTTTCAATTGTTTTACCACTGCATCTATTAAATTTATAATCTCTGTAGAGTTTGGCAAAGGTGAAATCAGCGTTTTCAGCTCTATTAAGCAAAACAAAATTGACCGTGGAAATACTTCACTGTGCATCACGAATTCTAATACATCAGCACGTTGCACACGTACGCTCATCTCTTGTCGATACATTTGATAAGCACTAAGCGAGCGCAATAAGCTGATCCACTGAATATTTTCATAAGGTTTTGCTTCATCGCTGGTGATCAACGTCTCTGAACGAATGTCTAATATCCGTGACGTCATATCAGCACGTTCTATTAACGACCCAAAGCGGATAAACGTAAAACCATGATCATGGTTAATAGTCGCATCTAAAGCACCAAATATTTGATGGGCTGATTCGATGATTTTCTTTAGATAAGCAAATCGGCCACGCTTAGCAAGCCCTTCTTTTTGATTATCTTTTACATAGTAATAAAGGGAGTTAATTTCTTCCCATACATCGCGAGGCATTACGTCTCGGATCGTTCGAGCGCTCTCTCTAGCATAGATAATAGAATTTAAAATAGACGAGCCATTATCACTACCTACAAGTAAATAACGCAGCGCTTTTTGCTCTGTGTAATCAGCGTGTTTATCTTCATACGCCTGACGCGCGCCAATAATATCTATTAATGGCTCCCAGCCTGTACATACGCCTTTAGGTAAATCCAACATCAGCATGTTGTTGACATTAATTAACCGTGCAACATTTTCTGCACGTTCAACGTAACGAGCTACCCAATATAAAGTTTCACCTACTCTTGATAACATATTATTTAGCCTCTTCGTCAACAATCCAGGTATCTTTACTACCACCGCCTTGAGATGAATTTACCACTAATGAACCTTTCACCATCGCAACACGAGTAAGGCCACCAGTAGTGATCTGTGTGTCTTTACCTGACGATAATATAAACGGTCTCAAGTCAACGTGACGTCCATCAGGCTCTGTCCCGTCAAGGGTGGGAACCGTAGACAAATCAAGAGTTGGTTGCGCTACCCAATTCCGTGGATCGGCTTTTATTTGTGCAATGGTTGCTTGTTGCTCTTTTTTAGTCGATTTAGGACCAATCAATAAACCATAGCCACCCGACTCGTTTGCAGGTTTGACAACTAGTTTATCGATATTTTTAATAACATAATCACATTCTTTAGGATCTAAACACTTATAGGTTGGCACATTTTCTATCTTGGGTTCTTCATCCAAGTAATATTTTATGATGTCAGGTACATAGGCATAAACCACCTTATCATCCGCAACCCCTGCACCGGGTGCATTGACTAACGCCACATTACCTTTCGACCATGCTCGCATTAAACCGGGTACACCTAATTGTGATTCAGGTAAAAAAGCTTCGGGATCTAAGAATAAATCGTCGATGCGTCGATAAATTACATCAACGCGTTGCAAGCCTGTAATTGTGCGCATATAGACACAGTCGTCTTTTTCGACTACTAAATCACGCCCCTCTACTAATTCACAGCCCATCTCTTGAGCAAGGTAACAATGTTCAAAATAGGCGGAGTTAAATACACCGGGTGTTAATACCACTACTTCAGGCTTATCGTCTGGACGAGGTGACATTGCTGCCAACATATCAAACAGTTGTGAAGGATAATCATCAACTGGTAAGATCGACACTTGTTCGAATAACTCAGGGAAAACACGTTTCATCACAGAGCGGTTCTCAAGCATATAAGACACCCCAGACGGCACGCGTAAGTTATCTTCGAGTACAAACATAGTGCCATTTCCATCGCGCACTAAATCGGAGCCGCAGATATGCGCCCATATATTATTTGGCGGAGTAATTCCAACACATTGAGAGCGAAAGTTAACTGATTTTTCGAGTAAGCCTTTTGGAAAAATACCGTCTTTTATTATTTTTTGATCATGGTATAAATCATTTATAAACAGATTCAACGCTTCTACACGCTGTTTTAAACCTACCTCAATAGTTTGCCATTCTTTTTTACCAATAGTGCGCGGAATAATGTCAAACGGCCACGCTCTATCGATCATATTGCCTTCATTATAAACTGTAAACGTAATGCCCATTTCTTTTATGGCAAGATCTGCAACAGCTCTGGCTTTAACTAATTCTTCTTTTGATAAGCTAGAAAAAAACTGTGCTAACTGTTTACCGTGCGTTCGAATATTTCCTTGTGCGTCTATTAATTCATCAAAAAAGCCATTTGTTTGATATGCTTTCCAGTCAATTTTCATACATCCTTCCGCCTTATCCATTATTAATATTGAGTTGTTTTAATCACTCCAATCGAATCATATCAACCGCTACATCAAGCAATTGTGTACCGCCACCAAAAACCACGCCTTTCAAAGGAGTGACATCAGAAAAATCACGGCCAACAGCAAGTGTTATATGCTGCTCATTAGGCATAACATTGTTTGTTGGATCAAAGTCTACCCAACCAAACCTTGGCACAAACACAGAAAACCATGCATGGGTCGCATCTGCACCTGCTAACTTTTCTTCACCCTCGGGAGGCATTGTTTCTATATACCCGCTAACATAACGTGCTGCTAAACCAATACTGCGTAAGCACGCTATCGCAAAATGTGCAAAATCTTGGCAAACGCCCCTTTTTTGTGCAAAAACAACACTCAAAGGCGTACTAATCGTAGTAAAACCGGGATCATACTGAAACTCATGAAAAATCCGTGCCATGAGATCTTTACAGCCACAAATCAAGCTAATATCAGCTAAAAATGACGTTAAAGCGTATTCCTTTATACCCTGTACAAAAGGAGTATATTGAGATGGCAAAATAAACTCCGATGTTTTTAACAGCTGATATGTATTTGGCTTTGCGACGATATCGCGAGCCTCTTGCCAAGGCATATCAGTGTCGACGAGGTTAATATTTGCACTTAATAAAAGTTCCACTTCACTGGTCATAGTCACTTTCAGTTTTTTATGCTGTGTGGCTATTTCAAACGCGGTCACTTTATTATCAAAATAATCCGTAAATTCTTGTAGATAATTTGCCGGCGGCTCAATATCTATGCGACTACTGTGGCATATCTGAGCACGATTTGTTTTTGGTGTTAACCGTGCTTGGTTTTGGCACAAGCTAACAAAATCGGCATAACTGTAAGTTGTGGAATGCTTTATTTTATATTTCACGATTGAGCTTGCTCAATATTAGTCCAATTCAATTTATTCGCCGTTTGTGTATGAGAAAAATACTGCAATAATAATACATCACAAAAGGTATTTAAGTTCAGGCGAATATTATGGTTAAACTCGATTAACTGTTTACGAACTCCAGCGTCCGTCCTTTGCAGGTAATCTTTTTCTGTGACGTAGCAACTCGTTTTAGAAAGTAAAATTGCTTTTTCATGTGCTGCTATCACTCCCTGTCTACGTTTAGTCGGTAAATGCTTGCATAACTGGTTTATTTGCTCTAACTGAAAAAGTAATGAGCGAGGGTATTCTGCATCCAGTAATAACAGCTCAAGCCCAGTACCTATACTTTGATACATTCTATAGCGACGTTTATGGGTCACTAAGCTAACTTGACTACTCAAAACCGCTTCGAGTAAACCAAGCTCTTCAGCTTGCTCGAGTTCTTGCGTTAATAATGCCCCTGTTAATGAGGTGATTTGTAAGCTGCGCTCAATCCTGCGACCCATCTCAAGTAAAAACCAGCCATTGCTGTTTGGCATACAATCCACTAACGAGCCATTAAAGGCCATTATCAAACCAATCACTTTATCTAAAATACTTTGCATCGCTCGTGATGAAATGTTGATATTGATATGCTTTAGCACTTTAACTTGCTCATTGATTTCATCAATAATACGACGACTATCATGAGACAATAATTCTTGGATCTGTACTGATGCATTCGCTAAATAATTTAACGTATTTATTATGCTACCCGCGCGTAGCTCATCAGCGAGTAAAGCAAACGCTGTTTGCTTAGACACTGCGCTATCAAATTCTTCAAGCTTGATGGCTTGCTCTACATAAGGGTAAACAATATGCTGAGCGCTGATAGCAGCCAACAAACGAGCAACAGTACTGCGGCGTATTAAATCTGGATAAATAGCCAACTCAGTGTAACGATCAATAAAGATACGTAATATTCTTATGGTATTTTCACAGCGCTCTAAATAACGACCGAGCCAAAATAAATGTTCTGCAGTACGACTTGATATAACCCCTTCAAGTAAGCTTACATCCATTCTTTTTTTAATTGGTGTTGGTACACTTTGCTCAGTTAAATCAATATCTTTACTGGTATTTATCCAAGTATCTTTGAGCCAACCAGCGCCCTTAGCGTTAGCACTATTTTGATAAGAGAAACACAGTGCCGATGGCAGCACTTCGATGCCATTTTCTGTGGTTAATACATAACACCTAAATACCACAGGTTTTGCAATTAACTTACCGTCATCCCAAAATGGTGCGCTACTAAATGCGGGTTTATCTTGAAAATAATAATCGCTAGGTTGCTTAGTTATAAGTTGTTTAATCTTATCCGCGTCTAAATGGCCATCAAGTGTTAGTTTAGGATCTTTATAACTACCAAACACTAACTGTGACCAATCCGATGATTTAACATCTTCAATGCTGTGGTACTTAGGGCAATCTAGTAATAATGGTTGTTGTAAAAGTTGCTCTGATAGCTGGGCTAAATTACATTGTATTGCTGGTGATGAGAGTACCCCGCTACCAAAAGGATTTAATACTTTTACTGAGCCCTCACGTACAGCTTGTAATAAGCCTGGAATACCATGTAACGAGTATTGTGTTTGTTCAAGTGAATCGATACTTTGATCTGGGATCCAACGTAAAATCACATTGATTTTCCCCAACCCTTGTAATGACTTTAAACACACTTCGCCATTACGCACTGTTAAATCAGCGCTTTGCACTAAAGTATAGCCAAAGTAAGTAGATAGAAACGCATGCTCGTTATAATTTGGATCATCGATCCCTTGAGTTAAAATAACAATGCGAGGATCATCCATATAATGAATAAACTCGTTAATGCCTTCTTGAAACAAATTTAAAAACTCTTTAATTTGTTGCACGTTGCATTCAGCAAACTCTTCAGCCATAACGCGCCTAGCTATAATGCGGTTTTTTAGCAATAGCCCTAGACCTAACGGACATTGGCAATGATCAGCTAAGACTTTAAATTCACCCGATGGTGCGCGATACACATCAACCGCTGTAAAAAAAAGTTTTAGCTCATCACTTGGTAAGCTAAATCCTTCACGTAAGTAATGACTATCTTGGTACAGCTGCTGCGGTGATATTTGCCCACTCAAAAGCAGCTTTTGCTCAGAATAAACATCTTGTTGGATCTTATTAAGTAATAAAGTTCGCTGTTTTATGCCTTGCTCTAACGTATTCCAATCTGCTCGAGAAAACATAAAAGGCAGTGGATCGAAGTGCCACTGTTGATTACTCTCACTTTTAATATTGCCATTTTGCAAAAGTTGCGTAATTTCAATGGCACGACTACTTACATCTTCAGCGGTTAAACTTGCTAAACGATTAAATAAAGTATCCCAATGCTCAGGGTTTAAGCCACTGTGATCCGCCAATTCATCATGACCGTGGCGTTTATCAAGGTATAAAGACAACCAATTAGGCAGCTCTGGCATCGTATTATTATTAATGTACAAGCTAAAAGCGCTCCGCTATAAAAAGTAAACTATCATTCTAGTTCAATTTGTTGGTAATTGTATTAACAAAAGCGTCTGTTAAATAATGACTCTACTTTGCGTAATGTCAAAGTGGAGTCATACAATTAACAACCCAAAAAGATGATTTATTTGAACTTAGGTTGTCTCCTTAAATCGAGCGTATTAGGGTAATCTGAATTAGTATTTTCTTCATCGGGAACAACAAATTCACTCACCGATTGTGCTGATTCAAAGCTTCGTGTCGCAGCCGATGGGCTCCAACTAGGCTGATCAGATGCTAATAATGATGGTGTGTGACCATGCTCCCAAAATCGTGCAACCCTTCGCCCTTCAGCTTCAAATGCATTAACGGGTAATGTTTCTGGATTTCGCCCACCAGCATGACTAACATGGTAGACAAAACCACCCATTGAGCGGCCTTCCCAGGTATCGATCAGATCAAATACTAACGGTGCATGTACACCAATTGTAGGATGCAGCGCTGTTGGTGGCTGCCATGCACGGTAACGGATCCCGGCAACCATTTCATCTTTCGCTTTGCCTTTAACAATTTTAAGCGGCACGCGTCGGCCATTACACGTAACGATATAGCGGTCACTCATTGTGCCAATTACTTTGATTTGCACGCGTTCTAATGACGAATCAACATACCGAGCAGTACCAGATGCACTGGCTTCTTCACCCAGTACATGCCACGGTTCAATCGCGGTTCTAAGCTCTAACGTCACATCATCGAGTTCTCGGGTGCCGCAAACAGGGAACCTAAACTCAAAAAATGGGTTTAGCCAACTTACTTGGAATGCAAAACCAGCTTGCTGCAGATCTCTAACAACCTCAGCTAAATCATTTTCAACATACTGAGGTAATAAAAATTTATCATGTAATTCGGTGCCCCAACGGATCAACGGTTTGTGATAAGGCTTTTTCCAAAACCAAGCTAATAAAGTCCGTAATAACAACATTTGCACTAAACTCATTTGTGAGTGAGGTGGCATTTCAAACCCCCTAAACTCGACAATACCTAGTCGTCCTGTTGCTGAATCGGGTGAATATAGCTTATCAATACAAAACTCCGCCCTGTGTGTATTACCTGTTAAATCAACAAGTAAGTTGCGTAACAAACGATCAACGAGCCATGGCTCAGGCACTTCCCCTTCAGGCATATGTGAAAATGCGATTTCAAGCTCATAGAGCAACTCATCACGTGCTTCATCCACACGAGGTGCTTGGCTTGTAGGGCCGATAAATAAACCTGAAAATAAATAAGATAATCCAGGATGGTGCTGCCAATAAGTAATAAAACTTCTTAAAATATCTGGGCGGCGTAAGAACGGGCTTTGCTGCGGCGTTTCACCACCTAAAGTGACATGATTACCACCCCCAGTGCCGGTATGACGACCGTCCGCCATAAACTTATCTGTTCCTAAACGTGCTTGTTTGGCTAGATCGTAAAGTGTCGTTGTTCTATCTACCAATTGCTGCCATGACGAAGATGGGTGGATGTTCACTTCAATGACACCTGGATCAGGTGTCACGGCGTATTTTTCTACACGACTATCTTTAGGCGGGCTATAGCCTTCAATAACAACTGGGATTTGCAGGGCTTTTGCGGTGCTTTCAATCGCATTTAATAGCGACATATAATGTTCAAAATGGCTCGTTGGGGGCATAAAGATGTACAACCGCCCTTCTCTTACTTCCAATGCCATTGCGGTTTTGATCATCTGTTGACCAATAAAGCCTTTTTGCAGTTTTTTAGCTTTTGTAAAGTTATCTGGAATATCAAACGGATCTCGCTCAATAATGTTGCTTGTCCACTCAAGGCTATCAAGCGGTAATCTATAACCAAGGGGTGATTCACCTGGTAATAAAAAACAGTATTCGCGTTTAAATTCCCATTTGCATGACTGCCAGCAATGTTTCGCTTGATTAAACTGCAGCGGCAATGCATAACCAACAGGCTTTTCAATACCTTGTTCCATTTTAGCTAAAAAGCCTTTACGGCTCATTGCACTAAGAAGTTCAGGCTGTTTAGGCCCCACCTCTTTGGGTAACGATGCCTCTTGCCATAAATGATATAAAATATCTTCATAGGCTGTAGTGATAGCCTTGGTTTCAAGGCCTATTTCTGCACATAGCTGTTCTGTAAAACGCTTGGTATCTGTGTGGTCTAATTTATAATCTTTATTCGGATCAGCTAATAAACTGGCATCTTGCCACAAAGCTTCACCGTCTTTTCGCCAATAACATGCATATTGCCAGCGAGGCAGTGACTCTCCCGGATACCATTTACCTTGCCCATAATGTGTAAAGCCACCTTTGGTATATGCTTTGTTCATCGCAATAAATAAGCTTTGTGCTAGCACTCGTTTTTCTTTACCGTCGGCTTCTGTGTTCCATTGGGGATGTTCCATATCATCAATAGAAATAAACGTCGGCTCACCGCCCATTGTTAAATGAACACCTTCCTTAACATATACATCATCAACTTGCTGACCCAAGCGGTTTATTGCAGCCCATTGTGTTTCTGAATATGGCTTTGTAACGCGAGGGTCTTCATGTACGCGCGTTACTTTGTTATAAAAACTAAATTCTGATTCGCACTTATCTATGCCACCAGAGACAGGTGCTGCTGAGCTAGGTTCAGGTGTGCACGCAAGCGGAATATGGCCTTCGCCAGCAAATAAGCCGGAGGTAGGATCAAGCCCGATCCAACCTGCGCCTGGAATATATACTTCAGTCCATGCGTGTAAATCAGTAAAATCTTCATCAGGACCACTTGGGCCATCAAGTGATTTTTGATCTGATGTAAGTTGGATTAAATAACCAGATACAAAACGAGCAGCCAAACCTAAATGACGAAACAGTTGTACTAACAACCACGCAGAATCTCGACATGAACCGGTTTTTTTTGTGATGGTTTCGTTCGCCGTTTGAACTCCAGGCTCTAAACGAATGCCGTAGCCAACAAGATTATAAATTGACTGATTGACCGCAACTAAAAAATCAACACTTCTGATTGGTTTTTCCGGACGTAACGAATCAATCAATTCTAAAAACTTAGGACTCGCCTTACGTTTTTTTAAATAGGGATTAAGCTCAGCCTTTGCGACTTTATCGTATTCAAATGGAAACTCTTCAGCATATTCTTCTAAAAAGAAATCAAACGGATTAATTACCGTCATTTCAGCCACTAAATCAACAGTAAAACTAAACTCAGTTGTGGGGCTATTAAATACCACTCTTGCCTGATAATTACCAAAAGGGTCTTGCTGCCAATTGATGTAATGATCTTCCGGCACTATTTTTAATGAATAGCTTTTAATTTTAGTTCGGCTATGCGGTGCTGGACGTAAGCGGAAAATATGCGGCCCCATATTTACTGGGCGGTCGTACTTGTATTGAGTATGGTGCGCTATACCAACAGTAATTGTCATCGATTAATCCCTCTTTAATTTTTTGTATAGCCATTTAAGTATAACTTACTACTACCTGCCTGCTATTTAAGCAATATACATTCCATATAGATTACATAATAAAATTAGGCTGTTAGCCTATATATTGGTCACTATTGACTGTTTAGAATCAAAGAGCGAGCGCTGTGAAGAATTATTTGGTGCGACATTCGCACCAAATTAGCACAAAGCTAAGTATTAAAAATCACACAGCGCTTATTATTTTATGTAATTCACCAATAAAGCATGCCTGTTTTTTCTAGCGATTAAATAGAAAAAAGTCCCAATTAATCACAACACCAGTTAAATGCTTCGCTAAAACGAACTTAAAAAATAGTTCACAATAAAACCACGATTAAGCTTCTTAACAGTGTTATAGTAGTTTGATTTTTAATCGCCCTGAAAGCCAAACTAGCAAGCTTAGTGTCTTTAAACAAGCAATGTTGGCATTTTATTTTGCTAATTTATTATTAGCATCAATGCTTAAGGTAGATTGTTCACAGTTAGATCATGACGTAATACACATCCCGCCTATCTTCATATTAAGGACTCTATTTATGCAAACATTAACAAACATTGGTGACAACTTGGTTAAAGGAATATCTGCCCGCTATGGTTTAAGTTATGAGGCAGTAGTACATATGTTAGTTGCAGTAAATAATGGCGGCGGTTCAATGGCGCAGTTTAATTGCCCAGAGCTTGGCGGCTCAGGTCAATGGATGCGCGGTGGAATGACAATGGTAGGAGACATGTTCAATAATGGCTTGAAAAACACCGTTGATAACTTATGTAACGAACTTGCCACTATTTTAGCAAACAACCAAGTTTTCCCCGTCATTCCTGCCGGTACTTTAGGTAGCAACCAGTGGTGGCCAGTTAATCTAGGTAATCCATCGAGTACCGGTTCACAAAACAACACCCGTTATGCTGTTTTTCCTAATCGCTTAGCCATTGAAAAAAATGGTCAGGTCACACTCTATGATACGCTCGATCACCAGATCGGGGGAGTAAGCCAGCAACAAGGCAACGATATATCGCTTACCTTTAGTAGCCAGTGGGGAAACATTAGCGTAAATAGTTTGCCAGTGATTGCTGATGATAGCTTCACTCAGACACATTCAAGTCACAATACCAACTTTGCCCAATCAACAGACTTTGCAAAACAACAGCAATCCCCCCCTGAGACAGGCTCAAATGATAAAATGATGAGTAGCGAGTCGACAGCTATTAATGCTTCGCAATACTCAGTGAATGAAACCCTCGACATTATTGAAAAATTAGCACAATTACGTGATTTAGGCGCACTCACTGATGCTGAGTTTAATGAGAAAAAATCAGATTTATTGCAACGAATTTAACGGCAAGTAATCTCAGGCTTAGTAATTTTATAATTTGCTAACTTTATAATTTGTTAGCAATATAGCTAATGTAAGTCTGTTCACTGAATAATTTGTCATTGTATTTATCAACGGATACGGTAAAAAATATGAAAACGTTTAAATGTAACTGCAAAGATAATCAAATATTGTTTTTTGAAAGTAGTCACTGCCTTGCCTGTGGCAAAACTGTTGGTATTGATGACAATTTTAACCTTGTAGAACCCTACGAATTTAATGACACAACGGGCTTATATTACAAAGCGTCAGCCCCTGATGTGCCCTATCAAAAATGTGATAACAATGCACACTATAAGGCATGCAATGGCATGGTTGATATCGACAGTTTTGTACCAGCGCCAGACACAGAAGAAGTGCTGTGTTTCGCATGTCGGTTTAATGAAACAATCCCAGATCTAAGTATTAATCAACACATTCCACTTTGGACCAAAATGGAAACAGCAAAACGCCGAGCATTGTATACACTTAAAGCGCTTTCTTTACCATTAAATAACCTCAGCCAAGATGCCGAAGGTGGCCTTAGTTTTGATTTTATAACCGACCGCAGTGTTAATGACCATTTCGTGACTAAATTAGCAGGTCAAGAAAATGTTTTTACTGGCCATAACTGCGGCCATATTACAATTAATTTGGCTGAAGCTGATGATGTCGCTCGCTCACAAACAAAGCATGCTATGGGTGAGCGCTATCGCACTTTGCTTGGTCATTTTCGTCATGAGTTAGGGCATTATTATTTTGACCAGTTAATTGCAAATTCACCGCAAAAACATGCTTTATGTAAACAATATTTTGGCGATGATTCTTTAGATTACCAACAAGCGATTGATGCCCATTATAAAAATGGCGCTCCTGCTAATTGGCATGAAAACTATATTAGTGAATACGCCACCATGCACCCTTTTGAAGACTGGGCAGAAACTTGGGCGCACTACATGCATATTATTGATACTTTAGAGACAGCAAAAAATTTCTCTATTACCGGTTCTACACTCGGTAATGAATTTGAAGTTGAGGACACTGATGAGTTAAGGCTACCGCAAAACTCGTATTACTTTAATAGCCAAACATCAATCGCAGTAATGTTGGATAGCTGGATGGAATTTTCGATTATTTTAAATTCGTTAAATCGCAGCATGGGCTTAGCTGATGCTTATCCATTTGTTTTAACACAGGCGGTACGCACTAAGCTTTCGTTTGTTCATCACGCGATCCATAACAGGCTTAACCTTATGCCTGATTTAAATACAACAGCTGAGAACACATAACAACAGCTTTGATAATGTAATTTCGGCAAATGCTCTATCCGGATTAACAGCACTGACACAGATAACAAACCGCAGTACGTTATCAGCCAGCTAACACAACACATCCGCTAATGAGTATGACCTGTATTGCGTTATAAACTTTTGGTATTACAAACTAAAGCTTGCCTGATACTTAGTTGAAATTAATCGTACTCGTTCAAATGGCCAATGCTCAGCGAGCCAATGTAAGATGCATAACCGTAAGGTATTATTTAATTCCTGACTATCATTACGTAGCCAAAAAGTAATCTCACTATCGAATTCATTGTTCACCCCAGGATCAATATACACTGAGCCTAGGCAGCGTGTTTTTTTCGGGTTTAATATCGCATAAGCAAATGCTTTTTTTTCGTTAAACTCTGCGGCATGTTGAGCTAAGCTTTGACGATTCTCTTCAAGGGTCATATCGGCTTTTGGCCAATCAGGCTTGGGGGCGAATATACCTTTTAACTGCGGCACACTTGACATTACAGCAGTAAAATCAAGCTCGACTACCTGCTCATTTAATGGAGTAAAATAAAACGCAGTTGTTTGCAGCGCTTCTGGGGGGTTAAAATCCGTCGATACAAATAAAGACATTGCTTCCTTCCTTGCTAATATTTAACTGATAAAACCAGCCATTGTTGTTTTAATCCTATAAAATGAAAGCCGCCAATCAGTAAACAAATGATCGAGCTGCAAAGCCAAAACATCTCACTGCGTCCTAGCGGATTAGTCATTAAATATAATCCTGCAATACCGCGAAATAAATAAATCGCAGTTACCACAACTAACACAAAGCGTATGAAAGGTAGCTGTTTGAACAAACCCGCGGCTGAAAAAGCATATAACGACCAAACGCTTAATACAAAAGCGATGAAGAAAGTGATCAGCGAAGGCGTCAACTTGCCCTGCTCTGCGAGCATTGCCATGTGCTCACCAGCACCGAAAAAGCGATACCACGGCGCACCAAAAACAATACAACCAAGGTGAGCGAGTGCGGCTAAAGCACTCAAGCTGCCTGCAATCAGCAAAAATAGGTTCATACACTGTCAACTAATTCACATTTAACTCCACCATAATACGAAAAAGCCATTAACTTCAAGTATTCACTGAAATTATTGTATAAAAAGTGTACTCCCATAAACTAAGGTCAACATAAAATACAACTATTGCTGTTCAATTGCGAAGTCCGCTACTAAATTGTCTTGCCTGATATTCAAGCGCAACTGTAATTACGCTTGAATATCAGACGCTATACATTACTTTAGTGTTTGCTCAAACGCACCTACATCGCCAGGGAAAACCACCGGTGATTCAATACCGTCTTTATTAACCGCAGCAACGCCAAAATAATAATTATCAATGACTACATTTTTAAGAGTCGCTTCACTTACATCACCCACATAGCGGCTAAACTGCCATTGTGGTTCACTCGTATAACGCCAATAGAGTCTGTACCCCGTGGTCGTTTTATCATTATTTTTTTGCCATTTTAAAGTCGTACTAGGTTGCACAGCACCTGATATTTCAACGTTATTAGGTGGTGCCGGTGCCCATGCCATTGACGCTAAACTTACCGCATTAAGCGCTGTTAATTTTGCGGTATAATCAAAATCAACGCCATCAATGGTATCACCATAAACAATACCATCCTCAGTGCGTAAGTCTTGATGTTGATGGTTATAATTTTCGTTCGTTTCCATTACCCTTACAGCAGCATAACCCATGTCGTTAAACGGGCGATGATGTCCTCCTCGACCAAAGCGATCGAGTCGATAAACTAACAATGTGTCAAGATTGGGAATATAGCGATCGGCAATGGTATCGATATAACGGGCTAAATTACGACTAGCTGAATCGACCTCGCCACCGGTAAAACGGCGTTTATGCGCTTGCTCTTTGGTTTCGATAACCCGCGTACCTTCAGAGAAAATACGTGCAGTCGTGTTATCAGTAACGCCATTAATACCAGTAATATTACCAATCATGTCATTATTGAGTACACCGTGTACTTGCCAGCCTTGCTTTTGTGCATAGTCGGCTAAAATTTTACCACCAAAAAGTCCTTGCTCTTCGCCTGAAAGCGCGGCATAAACAATTGAGCCATTAAATTTATATTTAGATAACACGCGAGCTGATTCAATCACCCCAGCAACACCCGATGCATTATCATTCGCCCCTGGTGCGTCGCTGGTAAAATCCATTACATCGCTGACCCGTGAATCAATATCGCCCGACATCATCACCATCCGGTTTGGCTGATCAGTACCGCGTTGAATAGCAATAATATTCACCACTTCAACAGGATTTGGAATACGCTTTTCGCCAGAAATGGTATCTTTAACTTCTATTACTTCTAAACAGCCACCGCATTGCTGAGAAATTTTCTCAAACTCAGCCTTGATCCAACGCCGAGCTGCACCAATTCCTCGGGTGTTTGATTTCGTTTCTGATAACGTATGACGAGTGCCAAAATCAACAAGTGTTTGAATATCACTGCCAATACGTGTTGCTGAAACATCAGTGGCAATATCATGAAGCTTGGTTTGATCTTGATAATTTAGCTCAGCGGCCAAGGTGCTTGTTGAAATAAACAATGTAGTTATTAAAATAGCGGGCTTGAGGGTCGATAGCTGATAGGTTTTATGATCAGACATAGTGTTGATGCTCTTTATTATTTGATAAATATACAATACGTGAGCAGTTACCTGCTGCAAATAATTTTGAGACCAACACCTGTTTAACTCGTTCAATCACTGATTGGTTAGATAAACGGGATAATAATCGCGGTATGAACAAATATACGTCAATAAAAAACCCACCAATATAGTGGGCTTATGCATAGTAAAACTATCGTATGTTAAACAACACCTTGCTCAATCATAGCATCTGCTACACGACGAAAAGCAGCAATATTAGCACCTAACACTAAATTACCAGGTTGATCAAATTCAGCGGCTGTATTACTTGCAGTATCAAAGATATTTTTCATTATTTGTTGCAGCTTAGTATCGACCTCTTCGAACGTCCACATTTGCATACTGGCATTTTGCGCCATTTCTAATTGGCTCGTCGCAACACCACCCGCATTAGCTGCTTTGCCAGGGCCATAGGCTATTTTAGCAGCAAGCAACACATCGACCGCTTCTTTAGTACTTGGCATATTTGCGCCTTCACAAACTAATATACAGCCATTGCTTATTAACGTTCGCGCATCAGCTTCAGTTAACTCATTTTGCGTCGCACAGGGAAAAGCAGCATCAGCAACAAAACGCCATACCGCATGTCCATCACTTGGGTAATCTGCACAAGCAATATACTTCGCATCGCTGTGGGTTTCTAAATAGACAGCTAAACTTTCACGCGCACCTTCTTTAAGCTTTTTAACAAGTGCAACATCAATACCTGATTCATGATACAGCGTACCGCTTGAATCACTGCAAGTGATAGGTGTTGCCTCTAATTGATAAAGTTTTTCCATCGCGTAAATTGCCACGTTCCCGGCACCAGAAACTAAACAGCGCTTACCTTTAAGTGAGTCATCATTGTCTTGCAACATGTAATTGGCAAAATAAACAGCGCCATATCCTGTCGCTTCTTTTCGAGCCAATGATCCACCCCACAATAAACTTTTGCCGGTAAACGCACCGTCGTAACGTCCGGTCAACCGTTTATATTGACCAAACATATAGCCTATTTCGCGTGCCCCAACGCCAATATCACCCGCAGGCACATCGGTGGTTGGGCCGATATGACGATACAACTCGTTGATAAATGATTGGCAAAAACGCATTATTTCGCTGTCAGAGCGGCCCTTAGGATCAAAGTTTGCGCCGCCTTTACCACCACCAATCGGTAAGCCAGTTAACGCATTTTTAAAAATTTGCTCAAACCCTAAAAATTTTATGATGCTGGCATTTACACTTGGATGGAAACGTAAACCACCTTTGTATGGACCTAAGCTTGAGTTAAATTCAATTCGATAGCCTTTATTGACATGAATGTTACCGTCATCATCAACCCAAGGGACTCTAAACATAATTTGACGTTCAGGTTCAACTAGACGTTGAATAATCGCATTCTTTTGATAGTCGGCTGAGTTTTCAAGAATAGATTCAAGTGATTCAAGCACTTCTTCAACGGCTTGATAAAATTCGCATTGTGCTGGGCTAGTTTGTTTTAAATGTGCAATGGTATCATGGATATAATTCATAATTATTCTTCCGTGTTAAAAGTTATGCTTGTCTCAGATGTTAAAATAGACGTGATCAAGTTTATGGGTCATCTAGTTAAGAGCCTTAAAAATTGTAATATTTTTAACACTGTAACATGATAAACCTATATATTTAACGTTCGATAACGTGAATTATTTTTGAGTTGATACGCAAGAGCAACAATTAACGCTCATTAAAAAAGAATATAAATTTATGAAATATGAATAAATAAAGATTTAAATACTAACGCAGAGAGCAGCTTAAAACACCGATGCTTAAAGTGGGGTTAAAAATCATATCCGTACGATATAAATACGGATATGAACACGTAAATTATTCGCCGCTTGCCTCTGGACGAAGTTGTAGCTGTAAACCAGTTAAAAAGTTACGTAATATTTGGTCATTACATACACGATAATGCTTGTTATCGGCTTTACGAGAAAATGCACTTAACTCATGCTTACTCAAACTAAAATCAATTAAGGCAAGGACATCGATCACGTCTTCCGTTTTCATATTTAATGCGATACGTAATTTCATTAAAATAATATTATTATTTAATTTACTTTCTGGCGCTGGTTGCTCACCGTCGCGCTTACCGCGCTTTGTATTAATAAAACCATTTAGAAAAATGGCAAACTCAGTATCACTTGGATCTACGTAACCCTCTTCCCCTTCTCTGGTTAGCCAACCAATCACTTGTTGTTGAGTCACGTCATGATCTGCTGCAGCAAAAATTTCAATCATGGTAGTATCAGCTAAATTAAAGGTATAGCGAAGGCGGCGTAAAATATCATTATTAGTCAAAGTAAATTCCAGAGTAAGATAAGACAACCAAGCAGGTATTGCTGGCTTATGAGTAGCCATACAGTTTAGCAGAGTTAACAAGGCCACCCTATTGATTTTTTGTTTTGCTCAACATCCCCATTATGAAGGAACGGCATGATTGATTTAACGCCATTTACTACCGATGCATACCTAGTAGCAACAATCCAAAGTAAGCAAGACACGCTAAAGATTTTTGAAAATGCTGATTATCGTTGGCTTACACTCGGGGATGAGCCAACTTTACAAGGTGTAATGGAAAAGTCACAACCGCAGCAAGTATGTAATCCGGTAAATCAAGCTATGCTGCTATTTTTGCTTTGTAGCGAGCCCTCCTCACAGATATTAAATTTAGGTTTAGGCAGCGGTTGTTTTGAACGAGCAGTGACTAATAAAGCCGGATTTGAATTAACGACTGTCGAAATTAATCCGAATGTAATTAAAGCAGCTAAGCAGTATTTTTTCCTCAATGACAACAATCATATTGTAGCGCAATGCGCTGAACAATTTATTGCTCAAAGTAGCCGCAAATTTGATGTGATTTTAATTGATGTTTTTAGTGGTAAATCGCAGCCAGCATTTTTACAAAAACAGGCATTTTTGTGCGACTGTCATGCTCGACTTAGCACATACGGTAAGATCTGCATCAACTTTACTGCAAAAAATAAACAACAATTAATCGCTCTACTAACGACACTTCGAAGTCTATTCAGTCATATTGTGGTGATTGAATTTAACCAATATAAAAATATTGTGCTGATCGCCAGTGAGCAACGCCTTGATGCTATTAATATTGAACAGATAAAACTGCACAACGATTTTAGCTCGCCTGATTTAGCTGCTGAAATTAAACAATTATTTTATATACCTAAGCTTGATTAAAATTGCGAGCCTGGTTGAGCTAAAAACGCAACTTCCTCGGCGCTCGACTGACGCCCTAAAATAGTATTTCGGTGTGGGTAGCGACCAAACTGATCGATAATATTTTTATGGGCAAGTTCATAATCTTCATTACTCAAACCTTTAAATAATACCATCGCCTGTTGGTGTATAAAGCTCGATTCGCTGTGCATAAACGGCATATAAAAAAACACCCGCTGCTCAACAGGTAATAATTGATCAAAGCCTTTTTCGATTGCCAACTGTGCCAATGTTAACGCTTGCGGATCTTGACTAAACGCGTGAGGGGTATCCCGGTAAATATTACGAGAAAACTGATCAAGCACAATCACTTCAGCTAATGCACCTAAGGCAGTCACTCGCCAAGACGCATACTCGCCTTTTGTAATAGCTATCAACAGATCACTAAATGTATCTCGTATCTTAATATCTGTAGCATCAGATTTTTTATACCAACCAGATGGACCAAGTTCATCAAACCAATAATCAATTACTACTTGATAACTAAACATAAATTTCCCTTAGTTGCCTAATACCTTGGCTGGATCCACTCTTGTTGCCTGCCATGCAGGGTAAATAGTGGCTAATACTGCCAACACAAAAGTTACAATAACAGTGATCACAATATCTTGCCATACCAGCTTACTGGGTAAAAACTCAATAAAATACACCCCTTCCAGCGGGTTTGAGCCTAACAACTGACTCAGTAGGGTAAAAAGCTCACTGATGTTCAGCGCCAGTATCACACCTATAAATGAGCCCAGTACCACGCCAATAAATGCTTGGCTAAGTCCTTGTAAAATAAAGGTCGCTAATATCGTACTGTCTTTAGCGCCCATGGTTTTTAATATCGCTATGTTGGCCTGTTTTTCACGTACTTCCATCACTAATGACGAAACAATATTAAAACTTGCCACCGCAATGATTAAAAAAACCACAATATAAACAATGGTTCTGACCATTTGTATATCTTGGTATAAGCTACCTTGGGTTCTAAACCAGCTAGAGATATAAACATAATCATCAATTGTTTGGCCAACCCGTAGCGCAATTTGGTGCGCTTGAAAAACATCGGTTACTGCTAAGCGAAGCCCTGTTACTTGCAGTGGTTCATAACCAAGTACTGATTGCGCCTTACTGAGATGGATGAAGGCAGCAGAACTATCAATAGGGCCACCCATTTCAATAATACCCGCAAGGGTTAAAGTGACCCTTTTGGGTGCTAAAATCTCAGTACTTATCTCGTTAACTTGCGGGATCAATAAGGTAATTAACTCCCCTTGCTTAACACCTAATTGTTTAACAATTTGTTGGCCTAAAATAATTTCGTCTTCGCTTATTTGGCTGACCAACTTGCCATGGGTAAACTGATTAACCGCCGATACGTCACTTTCTAGAGCAGGATCAACCCCTCGCACTTCAACCGCTTTTAGTTCACTTTTGTATTGCGCCATACCATTGACACTAATAAAAGGTGCTGCACCGGTTACGCCACGTTGCTCTGAGAGCTTTTGAACTTTATCCGGCCAGTTATCAATTGGACGATTAGGCGCAACATATTCAACTTGTGGCACAACGCTTAATAAGCGATGTACTAGTTGTTGTTCAAAGCCATTGATCACCGACAAAGCAACAATTAACACTGCAACGCCGAGTAAAATACCAATGGTTGACGCTTTGGCAATAAAACTAACAAAGCCATTTTTTTCATCGCTGCTGCCGGAGCTTGCTCTAAAACGTTTACTTAAATAGGCACTAAGCAACATGGCTGGCCTCTTTAATTGCCAATTTCCCATCATCAAGGTAAGCAATTTTACCCAGCTTATCGGCTAATTCTAAGTCGTGCGTCACCACTACAAAACTGGTATTCAAACTGCTATTAAGCTCTTTGATCAAATCGTAAATTTTAATCGCATTTTGTTTGTCTAAGTTACCTGTTGGCTCATCGGCCAATACTAAATCAGGTTCGCTCACCAATGCCCGCGCAATTGCCACACGTTGACGCTCTCCACCAGAGAGCATTGATGGTTTATGGCTACTACGGTGCGATAGCCCTACTTTATCGAGCATTACGAGGGCTTTAGCATTGGCTTTTTTAGCGCTGAGACCTTTGATCAAAAGCGGCATCGCAACATTTTCTAACGCGTTAAACTCCATTAATAAATGATGGAACTGATAAATAAACCCTAAATGCTCATTACGAAATTTTGCTTGCTCAGCACGTGATAGCTTAGCAACTTGTTGACCTTTAATTTTTGCCACACCGGCACTTTGTGAATCCAAAGTCCCCAAAATGTGCAGTAAAGTACTTTTACCAGAACCAGAGCTGCCAACGATAGCCAGCATCTCACCTTGTTGTAAGGTTAAATCAACCCCTTTTAAAACCTCAACGTGATTTTCACCATCTTGATACACTTTACTTAACTGTTCACATTGGATAACTAAATCATTCATAGCGCAATACCTCTGCTGGGCTAACATTGGCAGCTTTACGCGCCGGATATAAAGTGGCTAAAAAGCTCATGGTAATACTGCCTACGGCAATCAGCGATAAGCTCATTACGTCAAATTTTACTGGTAAGGCAATCCCTGTTAACAAGTTTAAACCTATGCCTGCCAGCACTTCGTTGATATAAGCACTGAGTAATAAGCCAAGGGCTGCACCGATACTGGTGCCAATCAAACCATTGTACAAACCTTGGATCATAAATACTTGCTGCACTTGAGCCGGCGTTAAGCCAAGCGTTTGTAAAATAGCCACTTCACTTTGTTTTTCGCTCACCATCATGGTCAACGCAGAGACAATATTAAATACCGCAACTAATACAATCAGCGCCAGCAGCATCGACATAATGCGTTTTTCCATTGCGACTGCTGCAAACAAAGTACCTTGTGACTGGCGCCAATCGGTGACTGTATGTTGACTTAAAATTGCACTAGCTGAAGCGCTAAAGGCATCTAGTTGAAAAGGATCGTTCAGTGAAATACTCAAATTAGGAGCACTAGTTTGAGGCAACTTTAATACCCGTTGTAGCGATTCGCCACTAGTAAAAGCAAGTCCCATATCAATTTCAGAACCTGTTTCATAAATGGCAGCAACGGTGAACAAACGTTGGCTTGGTACGCGACCTAAAGGTGTATAGGTTGACGCATTAGGCATGATCACACGCACTTTATCACCTAAACCAATTCCCAGTTTACGTGTTAAATAACGACTAACCGCAATGTGATAGCGCGATGTCATGACTGTTTGCCAATTACCTTGAATAACTTTATCGCTGATTTTATAAAGCGATGCGTTATCGTCGTACAAACCTTGCAATAGCACGCCATGTAAATCGCGATTGGTTTGTAAAATGGCTTCACCATGGCGATACAAACTCGCTCTTTTCACAAATTTGGACGCAACAATGGTATCTTGCAGCTGGATCATTTGTGCTTGAGTTTGTCCATCAGACGCAATTTCAACATGAGGAATGAGGCCCAACATATTGGTTTTAAGGTTATTTTCAAAACCATTCATCACTGAGCTGACAGTAAATAATGCCATTAAACCAATGGCGATACCGGCAATGGAGAAAAACGAAATAAAAGAGATAAATGCGTTCCCTTTCGAGGAGCGACTGTATCTCAGCCCGATAAACAGGCTAACAGGTTGAAACATAATTATTTATGGTCACATTTAATGCCAATTCAGCGCTCATACTAGCATAAATAAAGCGCCATTGGGTATGCGCAAAAGTGTAAAAATTCATGACAAATCAACTGCTGTATCAAAATTAAGCCGCTTTATTTAAACTTTTAGTTTAGAGATTTAATAAGGTGATCGAGTAATGCTCTGACATTGGTCGCAACAAATTGTCGCGGAGGATACACTCCCCATACACCTTCTGGTTTTGGCTGATTATTGGTTAAAATAGGCACTAAATCACCCGTGGCTAAATCACTCTCAATGTAGTAGTTTGGCACTTGTATGATGCCAAGACCCTTTTTAGCTGCATCAGCTAACGCCCAGCCACTATTACACTGTAACCGCCCCGCAATTTTGATATGTTTATCATGCCCTTGCTCGCACACCCGCCAATAACTGCTGTTACCGACTAAGCATTGATGGTGCTGTAATTCAGCTAATGTGTGAGGTTCGCCAAAACGGGCTAAATAGGCTTTTGAGCAACAAATTACAAAATGACGTGCACTTAAGCGTCGTGCTTTTAAGCTAGAGTCTTTTAAATGACCAAGGCGAATAGCTAAGTCAAAGCCGCCCTCAAGTAAATTTTCTTGTTCATTGCTCAGCGCCATCACCACTTCTACATCAGGGTGCAGTTGCATAAAAGTATGCACTGCTGGCATCACGAAGCTTTCGCCATACATAACCGGAGCTGTGAGTTTAATTTTACCTTTAGGAGCATTTTGCTGTTGTGCTAATAACGCGGTGGCGTCGTCCATTGCATGCTGTAAATGTTTTGTTTGATGTAAAAAGACTTCGCCTTCTTTAGTCAGTACAACTTTACGGGTAGTACGCGTTAATAATTGGGTATTTAAGCGCTGCTCTAATTGCGTTACATGGCGGCTTATGTGCGCAACGGATACCCCTAATGCGGTTGCAGCGCGGGTAAAGCTGCCTTCTTCACCGACTGCGATAAATTCGTCTATGCCTAACCAACGACTCATTATTACCATACTGTAAAAGTGTTTTATTAAAATGAAGATTAACATTATTTGAGAAACAAATAAAATAGCGTTATTGTTTTCAAGTCATCTTCGTATTTAACCAGCAAGAGAGTTACTATGTCTGAATTTATAAAATCAAAAGCCGCAATTGCTTGGGGTCCAAATCAACCACTATCTGTAGAAGAAGTGGATGTAATGATGCCTAAAAAAGGCGAAGTAATGGTAAAAATTACTGCTACGGGCGTATGTCACACCGATGCATTTACATTATCAGGTGCCGATCCTGAAGGGATTTTCCCAGCCATTTTAGGGCATGAAGGCGCTGGTATTGTTTATGCTATCGGCGAAGGCGTAACCAGTGTTGCTGTAGGCGATCATGTTATTCCTTTATATACTGCAGAATGCGGTGTATGTAAAATGTGTACTTCAGGCAAAACAAACTTGTGTTCCGCTGTACGTGAAACGCAAGGTAAAGGCTTAATGCCAGACGGCACGACTCGCTTTTTCAAAGATGGCCAACCAATTTATCACTACATGGGCACATCAACCTTTTCTGAATATACGGTACTGCCAGAGATCTCACTGGCTAAAGTAAACAAAGCAGCATCACTTGAAGAAATTTGCTTACTAGGCTGTGGTGTTACAACTGGTATGGGCGCGGTCACAAACACTGCAAAAGTTCAAGCAGGCGATACCGTTGCTATCTTTGGTTTAGGTGGTATTGGTTTATCAGCAATTATCGGCGCGAAAATGGCTGGTGCCTCGCGTATTATCGGTATTGATATCAACACATCTAAGTTTGATCTAGCCACTAAATTAGGTGCCACAGACTTGATCAATCCAAAAGATTTCGATAAGCCTATTCAAGAAGTTATTGTCGAGATGACCGATGGTGGCGTTGATTTCTCATTTGAGTGTATAGGCAATGTTGATGTCATGCGCTCAGCCCTTGAATGTTGTCATAAAGGTTGGGGGGAATCGGTGATCATTGGTGTTGCTGGTGCAGGACAAGAAATTTCAACTCGCCCATTCCAGCTAGTCACTGGCCGCGTCTGGCGTGGTAGCGCATTTGGTGGGGTTAAAGGTCGTTCACAACTACCTGAGATTGTTGAACGTTACATGGCTGGCGAATTTGCATTAAATGACTTTATCACTCATACCATGGGTCTTGAAGACATAAACGACGCGTTTGATTTAATGCATGAAGGCAAAAGTATTCGTACTGTGATCCACTACTAATATTAAAAATACAGATACCACATAGGGTGTAAGCTATGTGGTATTTTAGCGAGGAATCCATGTTAGATAATTTAAGCGCCACAAAAGTTAGCGGTGGCTGGCACAAGCAATACAGCCATACATCTACAAGCACCCATTGCCCAATGCGGTTTGCTATTTTCTTGCCACCCGGTGCCAGCCAAACTAATAAAGTACCGGTGCTGTATTGGTTATCAGGCTTAACCTGTACGGATGAAAATTTTATGCAAAAAGCAGGTGCATTTAAAAAAGCGGCAGCGCTTGGTATTGCTATCGTTGCACCTGATACCAGTCCTCGTGGCGACACTGTGCCAGACCAAGACAGTTATGATTTTGGCCAAGGCGCAGGGTTTTATTTAAACGCCACCCAAGCCCCCTATAACACGCACTATAATATGTATGATTATGTGGTAAATGAATTGCCTTCGCTAATTGAACAGCACTTTCCCGTGACTGATAAAAAAGCGATTAGCGGGCATTCTATGGGGGGGCACGGTGCGTTGATGATTGCATTGCGCAATCCAAAAAGTTACACCAGTGTTTCTGCTTTTAGCCCAATCACTAACCCTATTGACTGTCCTTGGGGGCAAAAAGCGTTTAGTCAGTACTTAGGAGATGATCAATCACAATGGGCCAATTACGATAGCTGTGAACTAATGAAAAAGGCACACAGTAACGAATTTTTACCAATGCGTATTGACCAAGGTGATGCCGATAATTTTTTAGTCGAGCAACTAAAACCAGACAACCTAACTGCAGTAGCAAAGCAAGTTAATTACCCGCTAACGTTGAATATGCACGCAGGCTACGATCATAGTTACTTTTTTATCAGCAGCTTTATCGACGAACACTTATCATTTCATCAAGTGTATCTTCAGCGTTAATTGTATCCTCTACTGTGAGGTTGTCAGTCGTTACTTCCTCACATTGTTGTATTGATTTAGTTATTCTTTTGCATACCAGAGTAGGCTCTGAGCTTTCTTGCACTAACCCCACTAAAAAACGATCTACTTCGATGCCTAAGTCCGCAAATGACAAAGTCTGTTCATGACTAAAGTAAGTATTATCTTGAGGCGATACATGTGCGGGGGCCTGCGCTAAATCAGCATCATAATTTGTATCCGCTTTTGAATAAATAACTCCATCAACTAATACACCCGCTACAGTGCACGCGGTTAGTAATTGGCTGACAAGTAAAACGCTAATAAAGTGCTTGAACATAAATTTAATCCTTTATATCCCATTGCTTAAATGCGTGAGTTATTATTTAACTACCTCGAATGAGCCAGTTTTTAATAGCATTAGTATTGCTTAGTGGTTGTATCTGGAATACCCACTATAAACGAACAAGTATAAAACACTGTAAGTGAATGACAATAAAGTAATTAAAAGTTTAAACTAGCTCGATCATAGCAACAGTAATAGGTTTAACTACTCTTGTAACTCCTTCATAAACTCTTTTACAAATCCTATAAGCTGCAAAATAAAAATAAACAAAAAAGGCACTGCACCAATAATTGCAATACTACGGTTAAGTAATTCATTATTTTGTAATAACAATACCCAGCTACTTAGAGCTAAAGTAAAAGACCACACATACAAACTAAATCGATGACTGCTTTTTGTCCCCGCTAAATTACGGATCACTAAAATTGCAGAATCTGCCGAAGTAGCAACAAAAATCAGTAATAATAATAAGCTCGACCAAATAAGCACACCTCCTTGCCAACCTAACTGCTTAAAAAATACAAATAAGCCTTGTGTATAATCAGTTTTAATAGCGGCCATAATGCCACTACTATGGCCGCTATCCCAAGCAATAGCAGATCCCGAAAAAACACTAAACCAAATTAAAGTGACGAAAGTTGGCACAATTACTACGCCAACAATGTATTGCCAAACTGGCCGACCTTGACTTATTTTAGCTAAAAAAACCCCAACAAAAGGTCCCCACGCTAACCACCAAAAATAATAATTATACGTCCAACTATTAGCCCAAGCAGGATCATTTAGTTGACTTGATAATTGCCATGTCCCTGTCACTAATAAGTGGCTATAAAATTTAACGCCACTGATCGCCACATCTATAATCGGTTGTAGTGGTACCATCATGATGAGCCAAATAAGTACTCCAAATGCTAAAAAAACATTAAATTGACTGAGTGTTTGAATACCCTTTTTTAATCCTAAGCGCGCAGATAAGCTAAACAACAGCGCTAATAACATAATAATAATCAAACCAACTAACCAAGGCGAGTTAATGCCAAGCTCAAGCTCAATCCCTTTTCGTAGTAATAATGTTGAATTTGCAATCGTGCCAACTACACCAAAAAAAATAGCTAAAATGGCCACTAACTGGATCACGTATTTACACTTTAGCTGCCCTTCGCGACTTAAAAATGAAGTTGTTACACTCAACACCGGAGCACTTATATCTCCCGCTTTGCCACTGTTATGGCTCAAACCACCTAAGACTAAGCCAAATACTGCGTAGAGTGCCCATGCATGAGCGCCCCAGTTTACTAACGTAATAGCCAATGCAGCACCTTGTCTATCAGGGTAAAGACTTTGCTTTAATGGCGGTTGCAATACGTGCATGGCTGGCTCAGCTACGCCCCAAAAAATTAAACCCGATCCCATTCCTGCAGCAAATAACATTGACAACCAACCAAAAGTTGAAAACTCGACAGATGTATGCTCTCCACCTATTTTACGTTGTCCGAGAGGGCTAATAGCCAGCACAATAACGCTTATCAATAAAAAATTAACTAACAGAAAAAATGGTCCACCCAACACTGATAATGCATTAATGATCAGTGGTTGAATATGCGCGGTGAGCATATCAGGAAATAATAGAGCCCCGCTAACAAATAGCACACACAAGGTGAGCGCTAGTTTTTCAAGATTCGACACTAATTTAGGAATACGAGCTTTAATTACCACATAGATACCTTAAAAATTATACTAATTAAATCGGTTTTATCAGCGCTAACGTTACGACGCTTTAAAGCTACACCAAAGCAACTTTTTAATTTTACATAATTTAGACACAAAAAAACCGGCCGCAGCCGGTTTTCTGATACTTAATACCAATTATATTGATTTACAGAGCTCTTGAACTCGCTTGCATGATCATGCATTTAATAAAACTGAGATCAATAAACTTTACTTTGCAGCCAAAAGCTTCGCTTGCTCTTGTTGGCTTGCCATAAATTCGTTAAAGGTGCCGTGGAAATTAACCACTTCTTTGTCACGAATATCAATAATACGAGTTGCCAATGATGAAACAAACTCACGGTCATGGCTGACAAAAATCAGCGTACCTTCAAAGCCTTTTAATGCATTATTAAGCGCTTCAATGGCTTCCATATCCATGTGGTTTGTCGGTTCGTCCATCACCAAAACATTTACGTCTTGCATCATTAATTTGCCAAACAATAGGCGATTTTTCTCACCACCTGAGCAGTTTTTAGCTTTTTTATTCGCATCATCCGCAGTAAACAATAACCGACCTAACATGCCACGCACCATTAAATCGTTATGCTTGGCTGTACGCCACTGTGACATCCAATCAAACAAGGTTAAATCGTTATCAAAGTCTTTACTACTATCTTGCGGACAATAGCCAATCGATGCATTTTCTGACCATTTTACAACACCGTGATTAGCTTCAAGTTCACCCACTAAACAGCGAATAAAGGTTGATTTACCAACACCGTTTTCACCAATAATCGCAAGTTTTGAACCCGCTTCTAAAATCAGCTCGCCGCCTTCAAACAATACTTCACCGTCAAAACCATGGCCAAAGTCTTCTAAGATCAATGCTTGGCGGTGCATCTTTTTACCTTCATCAAAATACAATGACGGCGCCATTCGGCTTGACGACTTCACTTCATCTAAGCTGATTTTATCCATGCGTTTAGCACGTGAACTCGCTTGTTTTGCTTTTGACGCATTAGCACCAAAGCGGTTAACGAAATCTTGTAACTCTTCAATTTCAGATTGCTTTTTAGCATTACCAGCAAGTAATTGATCACGAATAAGTGTTGATGCTTCAATGTATTTTTCGTAGTTACCTGGGTAAATACGCAGCTCACCGTAATCAATATCAGCCATATGAGTACATACCGCATTAAGAAAATAGCGGTCATGAGAAATAATGATCATGGTACATTTACGCTGGTTAAGTTCGTGCTCTAACCAGCTAATGGTATGAATATCCAAGTTATTGGTTGGCTCATCCAGTAATAAAATATCAGGGTTAGCAAACAAGGCTTGCGCAAGTAAGACGCGCAGCTTCCAGCCTGGGGCTACTTGTGACATTAGACCAAAATGAAATTCTTCTTCAATACCCGCTTTTAATAAAATATCACCCGCGCGGCTTTCTGCACTGTAACCATCCATTTCAGCAAAAACGCTTTCAAGCTCAGCGACTTTCATACCATCTTCTTCACTCATTTCTGGCAGTGAATAAATACGTTCACGTTCTTGCTTTATTTTCCATAATGCAACGTCACCCATGATCACAGTATCAACCACTGAGTATTGCTCAAATGCAAACTGATCTTGGCTTAAGTTACCGACTTTCAGTCCTGGGCCAATTGATACGTTACCTGATGTTGGCACTAATGAGCCATTGAGGATTTTCATGAAGGTTGACTTACCGCATCCATTGGCGCCAATTAAGCCATAACGATTACCGTTACTAAATTTAGCGGAGATATTTTCGAACAAGGGTTCGGCACCAAACTGCATGGTGATATTAGCGGTAGAGATCAAAATGAATTTCCTAAGCAAATACTGACAAGTACACTGTTCGCTGAATAAGGAAAAGTTAATACAGGCAATAAGACGGTATAAAGAGGCCGCGAATTATACAGGCACTAGCTGCACTAGTCGAGCTTAGTCTCAATAATTGACTCACCGAGCACTGGTTTTTATGTGACTTAAATAAATTTTAATGTCATCTACGGTTTCAGCCAATGATTTGTTCGATAGCAACAAAAAAGCGAAGGCAGTGCCTTCGCTTTTTTATCAAACGTCTCGTTTAAGCAAGTTTGTCTGAAGCAACTTTATAAGTTGGATCTTCTATTACATTAACTTCTACTAAGTCGCGCGCTTTATGTAATAACTGTATACAGTCTGGGCTCAAGTGGCGTAAATGCAACTGCTTACCTGCCTTGGTGTATTTATCAGCTAAAGTATCAATTGCTTCAATGGCACTGTGATCTGCCACTCGGCTGTATTTAAATTCGATGATAACGTCTTTAGGGTCATTTTTAACATCAAACAACTCCGCGAACTTTTTCACTGAGCCAAAAAATAATGGGCCGTGTAGTTCGTAGACTTTAGAACCTTCTTCATCAATGTAGTTTGTAGTAAAAATATGTTTAGCATGTTGCCATGCAAATACTAAGGCTGACACAATCACACCCACACATACTGCAATTGCTAAGTCAGTTATCACCGTTACACCCGATACTAATACAATGACAAAAGCATCTGATTTTGGGACGCGTTTCATCATTTTGAAACTCGCCCATTCAAAGGTGCCTAATACCACCATAAACATCACGCCAACCAATGCTGCCAGCGGCACCATTTCAATCAAACTGGCGGCAAAAATAATGAATGCTAGGAGCATTAATGCTGCTGTAATACCAGATAAACGCGAACGACCACCTGAGTTAATGTTGATCATTGATTGACCAATCATCGCGCAGCCCCCCATCGCACCAAAGAAACCACAGGTAACATTTGCAGCGCCTTGACCAATGCATTCTTTATTGCTGTGACCACGGGTTTCTGTGATTTCATCAATCAGGCTAAGGGTTAATAGTGATTCAATTAAACCAATTGCCGCTAAAATAAGTGCATAAGGTAAAATAATTTTCAGTGTTTCAAAGGTAAATGGCACCATTGGAATGTGAAATTGTGGTAAACCACCAGCAATAGTTGCCGCACTGTCACCAGTCATATCTTTTAAGAAATCAAGTACTGTACGCGCTTCTAAATCAAATCCGATAACAATGGCGGTTACAGTAACAATAGCGACTAATGTTGATGGCACAGCTGTAGTCAACTTTGGCAAAAAGTGAATAATAGCCATCGTTAAAGCGACTAATCCTAGCATGATCATCATCGGCGTGCCTGTCATCCACTGCATGCCACCTTGACCATCGGACACCTTAAATTGACCTAGTTGCGCTAAGAAGATGACAATCGCTAAACCATTTACAAACCCAAGCATCACCGGATGCGGAACCATACGAATAAACTTACCGAGCTTAAACACCCCTGCTAGTATTTGCAGTATCCCCATCAGCAATACAGTCGCGAAGAGATACTCAACCCCATGATCTAGCACTAAACTTACCATAACAACGGCAAGTGCACCGGTTGCACCGGAGATCATACCTGGGCGGCCGCCAAAAATAGCGGTGATCAAGCCAACAATAAATGCTGCATATAAACCAACTAAAGGCTCTACATTTGCAACAAACGCAAATGCAACAGCTTCAGGAACGAGCGCTAGGGCAACCGTTATACCTGATAAGATATCGTTTTTAGCAGAGCTCGGCGCCTTGCTTAATAAGTTAAACATTGAATTCCTCTTCGGGGTGTGGGATCAAAAAAGCGCTGAATTCTAACAAATTAAGCTAAGGTTAACAATTGCAGTAAGAGGAACATGCTAACGCCTTTATAGCGCTAGCATGATTAGATACGATTAAAGTGGCAGCGATGTACTGCGTTTGACACAAGTCATAGTGACATTTGAGTGAACTTCTTGAACAAATTCAAGATTCAATAAATTATCACGAACAAACTGTTCATAGCCTTCAATGCCTTTAGAAATGATCCGCAACATAAAGTCCATAGTGCCAGCCATACTGTAACATTCTGTTACTTCATCATAACTTAGGATAAGTCGTTCAAACTCAGCTAAATTTGTACGGCCATGATTTGATAAACGAACATGAGCGTACACTAGCATATCAAAGCCGAGCTTTTTCTCATCCAATAAGGCAACTTTGCCTTTGATGTAACCATCTTGCTCAAGCTTAGCAATACGACGCCAACAAGGTGATTGAGATAAACCGACTTTATCAGCAATATCAGCGGTCGAAAGACTTGCATCTTGCTGTAACAGTGCCAAAATTTGGCGGTCAACATGATTTAGAGACATTTTATTTCTTATTTATTTTACTAAATTGGTTAAATTATACATTGGTTTATAGGTTGAGTCTTGTACTTTTATGCATTTATTATGCGCAACTAACCAAATTTACCACTTGTAAATGGATTCGATATGCGCTCAGTCAGCACTTTAGTGTCAGGTCCATGCCCAGATAGAATTCGCGTTTCATCAGGCAGTGTCAAAATTTGATTTTTAATCGAGTCAAGTAACTGCTGGGCATCCCCTTTAGGGAAGTCTGTACGCCCTACTGAGCCTTTAAAAATAACATCACCCACTATCACTAACTGATGTGTTGCTTCATAAAATACAATATGCCCAGGCGTGTGGCCCGGACAATGACGAATGTCAAATCGCAATTGACCCAATGTAAACGTATCACCATGACTTAACCAATGCTGAGGATGAAAAGGCGCAATTGGTGCAAAGCCAAACATTTGCGCTTGCATAGGTAATGCATCAAACCAAAACAATTCGTCTTTTTGTGGCCCGACAATATCAACAGAAAAATGCTCAGCAAGTACTTTTGCCGCACCGACATGATCAAGATGGCCATGGGTGAGTAAAATACACTGCAAGCTTAACTGATGCTTGGCAAGCTCAGTAATGATTTTATCAGCGTCGCCACCTGGGTCGATAACCGCTGCGTGGCGTGTTTGTTTACAAATAACCACTCGGCAATTTTGTGCAAAAGCGGTCACCGGTACGGTAATTATTTCCATATGTTAATTCTTTATTTGCGGTTTAGTGTCAAATGTCATCAGCACAGGATACTTTAAATAAGCTTGATCATAAAATGGCGTATGCTCATAGAGCCAGTTTAATCGTGCTTGTGCATCTTTAGCAAAAGCGGCATCCTCACGAATTTTTTTATCAAACTCAAGTGCAAGTGCCGGTTTATCTTTGAGCATATGGCGAGCATACGGCGCTAATGCATAGTTTTCCATGTACTCAGTACGTTGAAAAATCGTATTAAACTCACCCCACGCAAAAAATGAATCCGGTGCTTTGGGGTGTAAAAGATGGGCAACTAACTCACCGAAAGGTTGAGCAGTTTCAACTTTAGACCAACCGATCAGAGACTTTTCTGGTACATCGACAAAATCAAAATCTGCGTTTACTCTAAAACGTCCTTCAAACGGTGCTTTATCAAATTCATGCTTTGTTACTACCGCGACTTTTAAATTAGTTACCAGCTCATCACTGCTCACGTTTTCTACTGTAATACCATGTAATTTGAGTTTTTCGACAATGTCTGGATACGCAGGTGGAATATAAAATGTACTTGGTACGGTGATCACGGTTTTTGCGTCCTTCTGCCAGTAAATAGGCAACGCATCATAGTGCTGTTTTTCGCCTAAATACTTTACTTCCATCTGGCCACTCAAGGCGCTTTTACTGCGCGAATATTTGATCCCTGCAAATGCGATAGTGTTTGGCTCTTTTGCATAACTGCGTTCAACAATAAGCTGGCTTGGCACAAAAGCTCGTTCTTTTTCAACCGCTTCGGTTAATTGATGATGATGTTGCGCCAATGCTGAAATAGCCCCATCTAAAAATACATAGGTGCCAAGTACACGTTGTTTATACGGTTTTAATGAATGATTTTCGACAAGAATTGTGGGTAACGATCTTAAATCCCCCCAACCATTCGAATAACGAGGCGTGGCAACCCAGCCCGCTAAGCCTTTTTTAAACTCGCGCTTATCCATTACAAATACCAGCGGCCCAGGTATATGGCCTTGCTCTTGTAATTTTGTGTCGATGATAGGTTTAAAATAATTATTGAGCGCATCTGACACACTTGGCGATTCACTGGCAAATACGGGGTTGTACCCGTAAGTTACATCGTATTGATAATCTGCACCGTCAGTCACATGCACATCGATATATAAATCTGGGTTAAACTGCTTGATCACCTTTAATACACCACGTACTTCCGGCGTATCTAGTTTGGTGAAATCACGATTTAAATTTAAATTATTAGCATTGGTTCTAAAGCCCATTTCAACTGGCCCACGCTGGTTTATGCGATTAAACTGACTACTACGCTCATGGCCATCAACATTTAAAATAGGAATAAATAAGATGTTCACTTGGCTTAAAATATCTCGACGTTTACCGGTTGCAATATCGCGTAGCAACATAAACATCGCATCTTTACCGTCAATTTCGCCGGCATGAATTCCCGCTTGAATAAAAATAGTCGGCTTGGCGTTTTGCATTAACTGCGAAGGTGTAAATGCGCCATCTTCGCTTGCTACCATCATGTTGATCGCACGGCCACTGGCACTATGTGCAATAGTTTGCACTTGGAATTGGGTAGGGTTTGCTGCAACAAGACGATCTACAAAGGCCATAGTTTGCTGATAATTTGGTGACTTTAGCCCTTCGCTTAGTTCGAAATCAGTGGTTAATGGGCCTTTTTGTTGTATCAGTGCCAAACTTTGACCTTGCCATGGCAACAATGGCGGTAAATGGCTATCTAATGTAACACTGGCACTTAACAATAATAAACTGGCGATCATAGGACTCTCAAACGTTGGCCTCTTTAATAGCTTGAAATTATAACAAGGATAAATGACAGATCGCGTAAACTGCGGTGATTCAACAAAAAAATGCAGCCAATGACAATTTAAAAACTTTATAGGGCTAATTTTCACGCATTAAAAAAGGCGCTATAAAAGCGCCTTGCCACTCAAGAATAATGTGCTTAAAACATATCTTGATAAGGATTCGTTTTACTAAATGCAATGGCTTTATCAAAACCGGGAATATGCATGTCGGTATCAGAAATGACAATTTCATCTTCATCAATCATGCCATCACCAAAGCGATAGATTAGCTCATATTGTCCTAAGTCAGCTTGTTGCTGATAATTAGTCTGAGCAGCTGTAACGGTTTGATTGCTCAATGCATATGCATCCATCACCGCACTACCATGGCGTTTTGCTAACATTTTCATGGTCACCATGGGTGACAAAACAGTGGCTGTGGCATTATTTCCGCCAAAGCCTTTTGAATTAATAAAAGCAATATCCATGTCTTCGCATTGATAATGCTCAGTACGAATATCTAAATACTGGTTATGCACATCCTTGGCCACTTTATCTATGGTGGTAATACCCGGCATAATATTATGTGCAAATACACCCAGCGCCATCGCTAATTGGTCGCCACTAGCTGGCGCAATTGTGTGCCCTACATACGCTTTTGGTGCTGCTACTTTCCAATTATCAATGGCAAACGTTTGTGCCACCTTATGATAAATTAATGACTCTGTTACGCGGTTTTGCGGTGTGCTTGAACCATGCGCTAAAATAAAGCTACGTTGTTGTAATGCTTCTTTACCTAATAAGCTCGTGGCTAATGCCGCTGACTTCGCCATGGTTATATAATTACCCGGTCCCGGTGATGTAATTGATTTTTTAACACCATCAGCATTTACAAATACATCAGGCACGCAGCCTAGAATGTCTGCACCCAACTCCAGTGCTAACGCATCATCCATTAGAATCGCTACTTGTGCGCCTTCACCTAAAGTAAAGCCACAATTTTCGCCAAATGGGCGGCTACTTTTACGATAATCAGGCTCATCATCATTGCTTAAGTTATCCAAGCGGCGTAAACCTTCAATATTCGCCAGCGCACTCATATTACCAAAGCCTTCAACAACTTCAGGAGTAATTGCGCATTCAACACTTGCCACAATAGCAACACGTGTACGCCCTGCTTGTATATCGTTTACTGCAGCGCGCAAGTTATATAAAAATGTTGCACACGCGCCTGAAGTTGAAAACGTAGTGCCTACATTGCCCGTCACATAGGCATTAATAAAATCGGTCGACATTGTATTTAAGCCAAGCGCTAACTGCTTGGTGCTGACGCGATCACCTTGCTGGCGCGCTTTTACTAAACCACCTAAGCCCTTGTCATCCATTTGACCAATAACCGACGCTGAATAAGTGCCAATTTTATCAGGCTCAACACTATTCATAATGTGTTGCCAATCAAGTCCGGTTGATTTAATCGCGTCAGTAGCAGCAAAAATAGTGGCTTGTAAACCACGTGGCTGGTAGCGACTGTTGTACATAATAGACGGATCAAACCCTGTTGGTAGTTGCCCAGCCGATTTAATCGGATTATCGCGAGTAGAATCATGTTTAATATCAAACTGAGCCGCAATGGTTACTTTTACTTTTTTATTTTCAAGCTCTTCTACTTGCCAACTTGCAGGGACCGGCGAAGGTAAATCTCGACGACGTGTCTCAAACACAATGGCGCTTTCATCTGACGCGGTTAACGTCATTTTTTGCTGCCACGGTGTTGCATCGACATCAAAATGCTCTTTTTCAATTTTACGAATTAACGTACCGGCAATAATTTGCTCACCAAAGCGTGCTTCTATGTCGCTTTGCTCAACAGTATTGCCTTGTAAATCTTGCAGTTGCCCATTCACAAGACTCACTAAATTCATTAAGGTGGCGAGGCCTAAAAATGTTTCTTGGCGGGCTTGAGTATCTAAGTTATTTAACACGATACGACGATAACCTTGATGAAAAGAAGTACGGCCTGCGGCGTTAATTCCACCCATGCCGATAATAACGGGTAATGCTGTCATAATTTACCTTGAGAAAACGTGTTATAGGAGAAGCTTGCAGTTTAGATGGATTTAATTATCAACATTGTGCTTAAATAGCCAAATAATGAGCCTATGAGGCCAAATTAAACTGGTCGGAGCAATTAAATGGACAACAACTTGGTACTTAGCCCTTTGCAAATAAGTATTTTGGTATACCAGCACTTATTGATCACCAGTGTCACCTTGCCAATTGAAATGCTCAGAGCCGGTGAGGCGTACGCCAAGGGGCATATAAACAGCGGAACTTTTCGGCCATTAACGATTAATTTAATCGCTGAGGACAACGAACCTATCAAAAATCGCAGCGGCTTAGCAATATTACCGGATCACACTTACAGCACAGCACCTTACAGTGACTTGATTATTGTGCCCGGTATTTGGCGCAATCCTCGCCCTGTTGTCAGAGCAAACTCTGGGTTAGTTCAGTGGCTTGCCAGTAGCTGGCAAACGGGTAGCTCAATCATTGGCGTGGGTACTGGCAATTGCTTAGTCGCTGAAGCTAAGTTATTAAATGGTCACCCCGCTACCACTCATTGGCATTATGCAGAACAATTTAAACGCGACTACCCACAAGTGCTGCTCAAGCCTGATTTTTTTATCACCCAATCTGAGCGCTTATACAGTGTGGCAAGTCTAAATGCCTTAGCAGATGTGATCGTGCATATTATTAGCCAATACTACGGACAGGCCGCCGCTCAGCATGTTGAGCGCAACTTTTCTCACGAAATTAGGAAACCTTACGAAGATCAGCGCTACCTTGAAGGCGCCGTTGATCGGCATCCAGATGAACTCATCGCGCAAATTCAATTTTGGTTAAAAAACAACTTAACCACAGAACAAAGTTTAACAGAGGTCGCTCAACTATTTAGTTTGAGTTACCGCTCTTTTACCCGCCGTTTTCGCATTGCGACCAACCAAAGCCCCATTGAATATTGGCAGCAATTACGCGTACAAACAGCCAAAGAGCTACTTGCATCATCTAACTTATCAATTCAGGAGGTTGCTTTAGAGGTGGGTTACAATGATCAAGGTCATTTAACCCGCGTGTTTAAGAAAGTGCTCTCGCAAACGCCTAGCGAGTATCGAAAAGTGGTTAGAAGAAAGTTATTTGGTTAATAAGTTGGCGGGGTGTTATTTTTAAACAATTAAACCTTTTAGATAGCAAAATATACAGTGCGAGTTAAACATGAGCATCGACGTTTAACGCGCATCATTTATCATCGCTGTCGATTTGAGTACGCCTTTCAAATACTAGCTTTAATGCTGCGTCCATTTCTTTAATAAAGTCATCCTTAAATGGAAATTTTTCTGATGGTGCTTTCAAATAACCAATGTGAGCAGTTCGCTTGAAAATAATTCTGTCTTGCTGAAGTTGACTCAAATCAACAAAAGGATGGCTTTGCTTTAATGCCTGATAAAATGGCCCATTTGTCGTTGATATAACAGTCGATTCTATTTTTAGCCAGCTTCAAAATATTTGATAATGTATCTTTATTTTCCCATATTTTTATTTTGTTTTGCTCCATGGCAGTGTTCAATGCTTGATCGAATAAAAGATACCCTGCATTGATACCAACATTAATCGGCTTTAATGGATATTCTGTGTTTTCAATCTTGAGTAAGCTTGAGTTTGGATTACAAAAAGCTTGTATTACTTCTTCATGCAGCGGCTCTGAGTAAGGCCAAATAAAACTGCGCCCTTGCACATTTTTATAAGGAGGTAGTAAGGCAAAGTCCTCTCCTCGTCTAAGTGCGTCAACACCGCGCTTCCAAGGTACTGGTTACAACTCTATAATATATTTTTCACTGATCAAATCGGCAGCTTGACGAACTACATCAACATATAAGCCCACTAACTCACCGTCTTTAAGGTAAGAATATGGGGGATAACTATCATCGACTAATATCACAACACGATAGCTTGGTTTGGCCACTACCTGTATTGTAAAAAAGAAAGCAAACAGCAGAAATACAATTCTTTTCGGCCCATTCCACTGTATTATTTGCCAACTCGATTCCATTAAACAACACCTAAATAAATAATCACTGGTTATTAGCGCAGTCAGATTCATATTTTTTACAAATCTTACCATCCCCAAATATTATACCTACTGAAACGCTAAAATAACAAAAGCATAAGGCTTACTCTTATTATTACGATAAGCGTACGACAAGGACCATCTAAGTGCCGGACTTTCTAGGCCATTAACGACCGATTTAATCGCGCAGGACTGCAAATCTATAAACGAGCTAGTCCCTCCCTGAATTATAGATAGAGAAAACTGAACTAAGCAGCAAATAAAATCAAACGCTAATTAGACGTTTATATCTATATAAATTATAGTAATAGCATTAAAAGTGCTAAAAAATCACATGGAGGCGCCATGACGGCAAATTTTAGCGATGTGCTTTTGGATCAAAAAGATAATTCGTCAATCGATGCTAAATTGACAAATTTGCTGGGATTAGTGCGCAAACATTTAAATATGGATGTTGCTTTTATTTCAGAGTTTATTAACGATGAACGCGTTTTCAAAGTTGTCGATAATCCATCAGCAAATAAAACGGTTAAAGTGGGCAATTCCGATCCTATTAATGAAACATATTGCCATAAAATCACTGAGAAACAGCTTAGCCCTATTATTACCAATTCAAAAATAAATCCAATTACTCAAATAATGCCAGTAACCGACAAGTTAAACATAGGCGCTTATATTGGTGTGCCTATCAATCTTTCAAATGGTAAATTATATGGTACGTTTTGTTGTTACAAATCGCATCATGATGAAAGCTTAAACGAGCGGGACTTGTCTTTTTTAAACATGATCTCTGAAATTGCAACTGGATTAATTGAAAAAAACCTGCATAACACTGCATTGCATTGCCAAACCAAATTAGCAATTGATGAGGTTATTGCAACCAACAGTATAAGTATTTATTTTCAGCCTATTTTTAATCTATTTAGTAATGAAATTGCGGGCTTTGAATCACTGTCACGCTTTTTTACCAAACCTTATAAAACACCTGATCTCTGGTTTAAAGAGGCAACAGATGTGGGCCTAGGTGAATCTCTGGAAATGCTGGCGATAAAAAACAGCCTCGCCTATATTGCGCAATTTAATGACACCACTTATATCGCCATTAATTGTTCACCATCCCATATACTATCGGGTGCACTTGAATATACTCTGCAAGGAGCCGATTGTTCAAGGTTGGTATTAGAAATAACTGAACATTCACCAATATCAGACTATACAGTAATGCGAGCTGCATTAGCGCCACTGCGAAAAAAAGGGCTACGTTTGGCTATTGATGATGTAGGTGCTGGCTTTTCGTCGTTTCAACATATTTTAGAACTGGAAGCCGACATTATTAAATTAGATATCAGCCTTACTCAAAATATAAATAAAGACAATCGTAAGTTTTTACTGGCCAAGGCACTTTGTGGCTTTGCTAAAGCAATAGACTGTTCGATTGTTGCCGAAGGCATTGAAACGCAAGCAGAGCTTAACGCATTAAGAAAATTAAATGTTGATAATGTGCAAGGTTACTTTATTGGCCGCCCAGCTCCTATTGAAGATGCATTGAGCTATCAAAGCATGACTTTATCAACATAAAAACGCCACTCTTAGTGGCGTTCTGATTCGTTAATTTCTTTTCGATAGTATCGTTTGTGATAACTTTTAACTTTAGCGTGTACACCTTTACTTAAGCTTTTAAACTTAGCTTCAAGGACATCTACACCATATAAAATGCCCACCACTAAAATGGATAGTTTAATAGCTGCCAATAAATTATCGGTTGCAATCACTACACCAATAGATGCCAAAACCCAGATAGTTGCCGCAGATGTTACCCCAACCACAGCGCCATCTTTAGCGAGCATCACTCCAGCACCTAAAAAGCCGATGCCAGTAATAATTTGACCAACCACGCGCGAGTGGTCAATCACATCACCATGGAGCATAAACGCCGTGGCTAAAAACAAATAAGTACCTAATATAATCAGTACTGAGGTTCTTATTCCTACTGGTTTGCCACGTAACTGGCGTTCCATACCAATCAAAGCGCCACAAAATGCAGCACTTCCTATTGCCGACCACGAATAGGGGGCGATATCTACTAATTCAAAAAAAGTCACTCAAAATCCTAAAATTACTGCATGTGTATAGCCAGTGCCGTACTCAAACGAGAACTACCGAAACTGGCCATTTTTAAAAAGTCACTCTTAGCGATGGGTACGTGTTGACAATCAATCGCCAGCTGTTTATCGCTTTCACAAAAAGGGTCATGGACATATAGACAATGCTCATCTAAATGCGTTACACACACCCAATGCGGTGACTTTTTACCATCAAAGCGATACGTACTGATCAATAGCACCACGGCCATTTTGGCTGCTAACCAGCGCTCTATGTGCTCAAGGGTTAAGTCTTGATACTTCACATCTAGTTTGTGATTAATTGCCTCAACCACAAATTGATTATGAACCGTGTGTAAAATTGCTTTCTTCTTATCACTTCTTACGCCATCAACAAACAATGTATCACGTGTATTAATAATCACATCGGCTGTAAAACCGCGTTTATTGGCAGCTAAAGCAAGTCCTAATGGATGACAACCACCATGACCAGAGGTCATAAAAATAGTGGTTGCTTCACGCCAAATATCAAGCTCATTCACTTGTGAAATAATCGCTTTTTTTATTGATGACATTGCCATTAATAATGCCGCTGGCCCGCAAGTAAATTCGGTTGTTTGCTGATACCAAGGCGTTTCACGCGAAAACTCAAGCTCATTGGTTTTACGAATGTTTTTTTGCATCCGCAAGGCATCACTATGATCATCATAATAGTCACTGTATTGCCCAAATACCCGATAGCCAAGCTTTTCATAAAGTGCGATTGCAGCTTTATTATTTACCGCCACTTCAAGACGCATAAATAACCGTCCGCGTTCAGCCGTTGCTCTTTCTAGCGCTTTCAAAAGCTGCTGAGCAACGCCTTTTCCTTGTGCATTTGGTGCAACTGCTAGCGAATATAAACGTGCTAAACGAGTGCCTTTATGGCACCACACTAAGCCATAGCCGAGTAACTGTTGTTCTGACTCTGCAACCATTAAAATACCATGCTTGGCTGCAATCCAGCGCTTAAAGCTACGCGCACTTAATCTATCTTGATTAAAACTTTGCTGCTCTATCTCAAGTAACGCTTTTAAATCGCTATCTGTGGCAGCGCGAACTGCCACACTATGCTCGGTCATTAACTTCGACCTCGTGCTTCGAGGCGTTGTTTAAATTCTTCCATAATGATCATATAAAGTTCATCACCTAAGTAACCATCTTCTACTTTATGGTCAATACTTGGGTTATCGTTTACTTCAAGCACATATGCACGGCCTTGATGTTCTTTAACATCCACACCATAGAGCCCTTTGCCCACAGTTTTACATGCTTTTAATGCCGCATCTAAAACTGCTTTTGGCAACTCAAAAGTAGGCAGTGTTTCAAAACCACCAGAGAAAAACCGTTTTGCATCATGATTATAAATTTGCCAATGATTGCGAGCCATTAAATAACGGCATGCATAGATAGCACGACCATTTAAAACTCCTACTCGCCAATCGTATTCTGTGTACATATATTCTTGGGCTAGAACTAAAGCGCTAAATTCAAATAACTCAGCCAATTTTGCTGCCAGCTCATTGCGATCAGTTACTTTGTAGACACCTTTTGAAAACGACCCTTCAGGCATTTTAAGCACTAATGGGTAAGTAAATGCCTCTTCAAGCTGACTGATGGTTTCATCACTTTGATCAGCTACTACCAAGGTTTTTAAGCTCGGTACTTTTTGATAATTAAACGCATCATGTAAATACACTTTATTACAACAGCGTAAAATAGACTCAGCATCATCAATCACCACTAATCCTAGGCTCTGCGCCTTACTTGCCAGACGGTAAGTTGGGTGGTCAATTGCAGTTGTTTGGCGAATAAATAGCGCATCAAACTGAGCGATATTGTCTATTTCTTCAAAACTGAGCGCTTGAGCATAGATACCATGTTTAGCTGCCGCTTTAATAAAACGGGCTATTGCATCTTTATCGCTTGGTGGCACTTTTTCATTGTGATCAACTAAAATAGCCATATCCCAGCGGTAACGTTTTTGCGAACTGCTTATACGCCACTGTGTTTGCGTAAACTCAGTTAATTTAGCAACAAAGTCTTGATGCTGCTGAGTATTAAGCGACGCCAATGAACCTTGCTGTAACAGCCCGGCTTCATCTACAAATAAAATAGGCGCTGGATATTGTTTAAATACCGCTTTTGCTGCTTTGTTTTGTAGTTCATTTACTGCATGCCCAAAGTATAAGGCATCATCGAGATGGCCAACATTAAGCATCAAAGTTTGGCCATTACGTAGCGCATTAATCGTTTTTACGCTTGGCAATACTTGATGTTTACGTGCCTCAGCAAGTAATGAGCAATAATAGCCTTTACTCAAGTATTGGCTTGAGTCGCATAGATTAATAATGCGCGTTTTTGGCTCATTATGCTTTGGATAATCTCGTAAGTAGGTATTGAAGGTAATTACGTTTTCGAATGAGTGAGCAAGTGCCTGCTCGTTGTTATCAACCACAATCAAGGTTTTAAACACGACTTTTCCTAAAATAAGTCAAAATACAAATGTAAGAGTGAATATAAATAGAAACACCCATACTGCTAAGTCATCGTTGTGCAACACGTGTACTTAACAGGATGGGTGCTTTAGATTCAGCTACTGCTTAATCTACAGGTGATTTATAAAGGGTTTTTCGCTACCTTTCCAACGAGTAATTTTTAGCGTTAAGATAAGTAAATTTAATCAACCACAGTAAGATCAAAAAAAGCTGGTTAAAGCTCCTTTCAGCATCACTAACTTATTGAAATAATTTCTAATAACGTGGATTTATTCGCTATTGTAAAACTAAACTCATCACCTTGTTGCTTATCCATCAGTAATTGACCTAATGGTGACAGTGGTGTGAGAACATACACTGTAGTGTCTTTTATTTTAATGCTTAAACCACCAGAAAGTGGCCCTAAAAAATACCATTTTAGATTTTCGTCTTCATCGCAGATACAGACCAGCGAACCAATGGCAACTTTACTTGATACAGCGATTTTAAATGCCTTTTCAAACTCGATAATACTCAAATGGCAGTCATTCACACGCTGTGCTTGCCCTTGCGCTAAATAGGCAGCTTCTAGGCCTAATGTATCGTATTTATTTTCAGCAATATTTTCTTCATGAGTGGCGGTGTCATGGGCTGTCTTTGCAGCAGCCTGCGCGGTACTAAGTTGCGCCTCTAAAGCAAAACGCAGGCATTCAATCACATGGGTTTTATTCATATCTAAGGAATTATTTTAAATCTATAATGACTGTATTTTAACGTGCTTTGGGCTGCGTGTAACTCAATTGGCTAAAAACAAGGTTATTCATAGGCATTGATTAGTAAATATGGAAGGATATTTTTTAATTACTCTTGATTACTCTTGATTAGTAATAACATAAATCAAGCGCTGCTGTTAACAGCGCTTACTCAACTGTTTTTTACTACTTAGCAATCCATGGCGTTACTTTTAGTAATGGCACCGGCACAGTAAATGCTGTTTTATCGTCTTCCCACTGCTCAGTAACACTGACATGACAAATTGCTCCTTGGCAATCAAAAGCAGGATCGGCAATCGTCACTGGCTCTGCAAAAGTCAGCACCACACCTTGTTGTTCAGGCAATAAAAAGCTCATCAGTTTGCTAACAAAAAATCCCGACAGATCCGATAATAATTCATCAAACTCATCATTAAGCTGATACAACTGGTGTTTATTTAAATTACTATTATTAAACTCACGCGCCTCAATTTGCAGTTTTAACTGGCAATCATGGTTTTCATTTTGAGGCTCGATAACCACCACAGCTTTATTTGTATCAAGTTGTTTATCAAAAGGAAGTAAAAGCTGAGCATGCTCAGTATAATTAAGTGAAAATTCCTCTCGCTCAGTAATAATGCGCCCGGTTTTAATTAAACATTCGTCATTACTGGCAATGTCGGTGATGTAAAAATTGACCTGAGCAAATTGAAAATCACCTTTATTGACGACTTTTAAACGATCATAAAAGCCATCATAGGAAACCACAAACTCTTTTGCTTGCACAGTAAACGTTGCTATTAGTACAACGGCTAATGCCATAATATGACTGATACTACGTACTGGGTTATTCATCAAAGTAAGCTCTATTTTGGTTGATCATTTGATTTAATTCTTCGATATACGCTTCACCACGCTCGGAATAGGAGATTAATCCGTAACTTAGCTTAGTCGCTGAAATTGGCTTTTCTTGTAAACGCAAATCGGCGCGGATACTACGTAACTCTTTATAAGCTGCATGGGTATTAATATTTTTAAAATAAGAAGTCACGGCTGCTCGCACAGATTTAAATGCCGCCACTTCATGGTCTGCACCAGTATTACGACGATTAGGCACCATACCGCAGCCTTTGCTATAACACCACTGACCAAAAAAGTTTAATCCTATTCGAGCAAATCGAGACGTTCCCCATGCTGATTCGTTTGCCGCTTGCATCAGCGCTAGCTCTTTAGGAATAATATCAACTCGACGTAATGCCTGACGCAAAGACAAACTATCAATCGTTTCTGGTAATTTATAGCTATTTAAAATCGTTTTAACTTGCTTAGTTTGCGTGCGACTTAATGGCTTATCGTATTGCACCGTCATCAATGCAATCTCCAGCGTTGCCCGTTGCTGCAGGATTTTTTTATTTTCAGCCTCAACATGCGGCCGAATAAAGTTAAAAAAAGCATGTTTTTTTTCTTTTACATCACTAAAGCCGTTAAAATCAGGAAGCTTAACGTTATGTAATGGCTTTTCTTTCTTTTTGACTGGTGGCTTGATTAAGGCTGTTTCGCCCTCAATAGTTGAATTCGACCTTTCTATAAATGGGTAACTCAATGCCCAAATAAAAAATAGGCTAACGATTAAACGAAATAGATACTTAAGCATGTATTCTCTCAAAAAAACTAATGTTTATGCATGGTATATCCACACGCATCTGACCATTCATTATACCTAAGCACTCCAATAAAGGCGAATATACCCATTTGAAGGATTTATAATCTATAAAAATCGGCTACAATTAAGCGCATAAAAACGCTAAAGAAGTTACCGGATACCCATTAATGAAATTAGACTGGCAAAGCCGCATAATAAATCAAAACAAGTTTCGCCCTAATGACAATCGCTCAGCATGGCAAGTAGACCGCTCCCGGATAATCCATGCAGCTGCATTTAGACGTTTACAAGCTAAAACTCAGATAATGGGGATTGGCCTAAATGATTTTCATCGTACACGATTAACCCATTCTTTAGAGGTATCGCAAATTGGCAGTGGTTTACTTCGTCATTTAGAGAAACAACACCCTGACTTCACACATTTTCCCGACCCTAGTTTGCTTGAGACGCTTTGTTTGGCCCATGATATAGGCCATCCTCCTTATGGTCATGGCGGTGAAATTGCCCTTAACTACATGATGCGTGAACATGGTGGTTTTGAAGGCAATGCACAAACACTGCGCATTGTTTCAAGACTTGAACCATACAGTGATGGTCATGGTATGAACTTAACGCGCCGTACTTTGCTTGGCTTTATAAAATACCCGGCTTTTATTGATGACTTGTGGCACACCATCCCACATCATGATCCGCAACGTGCATTTATAAAAGCTGACGACTGGCGCCCAGCAAAAGGTTTATACAAGGATGATAAAGCGACCTTTGACTGGATTGTAGCGCCTTTATCTGACGCTGATAAACAACGCTTAGGCGATTTTAAGGCCGTCGATGAGTTTAGATCTAAAACCAGTTTTAAATCCCTTGATGCGGCCATTATGGAACTTGCCGACGATATCGCTTATGCCGTACATGACCTTGAAGACGCAATTGCAACAGAGCAAATCACCCTAAAAGAGTGGCAAAATCATGCCTTACCCGCACTTGAGCTTGTGCAATGTGAGTGGCTTAGCGACAGTAACTTAACCGAGCGGCTATTTTTAGGTAGCGAAGCACAACGTAAAGATGTGATTGGGGAATTAGTAAACTTATTTATTACTCAATCATCCATTGTGCACACAGAACTTGAGTTTGAAAATCCAATTTTAAATTACACCGTTGAATTACCGCACAGTTATCAGCATTTACTTGAGACGTTAAAGTCATTTATTTATCAACGACTCATTCGTGCTTCACATATGCAGCAAATTGAGTTTAAAGGACAAAAATTAATTATTGAATTATTTGAAGCATTTGCCTGCGAACCATTACGACTATTACCTGAAACCACAGCAAATGTGTTTCGCCTAGCACAACAACAAAATGGTAATACACACAGAGTAATTTGTGATTATTTAAGTGGTATGACTGACGAATATGCGTTTAAAACACACCAACGCCTTTTTTCAAGTAATAGCTAATTAATACTCTTGCGTTGCAAAGTTCCACTGCGCAACCTTAAAAACACCGAAACAATCGCTTCGGTGTTTTATTTATATTATTCAATTACAGTGATTTGATACCCATGTTATAAAGGGTGAAACCGTAAATATCTGCATATTGATCAATAATTTTACTGGTTGGTGTACCTGCACCATGACCCGCATTAGTTTCAATACGGATAAGGTATGGATTGTTCCCTGCACCTTTGGCTTGTAGCTCCGCTGCAAACTTATAAGAGTGAGCTGGCACCACACGGTCATCGTGATCGCCTGTGGTGATCAAGGTCGCTGGGTATTTAACCCCAGCTTTTACATTATGAACTGGCGAGTAGCCTTTTAAGTAATCAAACATTTCTTTACTTTGCTCACTCGTACCATAGTCATATGCCCAGCCAGCTCCGGCGGTAAAAGTGTGATACCGTAACATATCAAGTACGCCTACTGCAGGTAGTGCGACTTTAAATAACTCAGGGCGCTGAGTCATGACCGCGCCAACTAATAAACCGCCATTTGAACCACCGCGAACGGCTAGGTAATCACTTGATGTGTATTTCTCTGCGTTTAAATACTCAGCAGCAGCTATAAAATCATCAAATACATTTTGCTTTTTAAGTTGTGTACCCGCATCATGCCACTGTTTACCGTATTCACCGCCACCACGAATATTAGCCACGGCGTAGACACCCCCTTGCTCAAGCCACGCAGCAATGGTTGAACTAAAGCTTGGCGTCATGCTGGCATTAAAACCGCCATAACCATATAGAATAGTTGGGTTAGTACCATCACGTTTTAAATCTTTTCTATAGGAGATGATCATCGGTACTTTAGTACCATCTTTTGAACTATAAAATACTTGTTCAGAAGTATATGCAGCAGAATCAAACTGCGCCCCAGATTTACGGTAAACGTCTGAGTTACCAGTATTTACATCAAACGCATAGGTATTGCCCGGCGTTGTGTAATTAGCGAATGAATAATAAAGCGTACTACTTTCTTTTTTACCACTGAAACCACGAGCGGTACCCACACCGGGTAAACTAATTTCACGAACTAACTTGCCAGCTTTGTCATATTGTTGCACTTTAGAAATGGCATCAACCATGTATTTTGCAAAAAAGAAATCCCCCCCTTTAGACATACTCAATACATTATCTGTTTCTGGGATCAAATCTTGCCAATACTCAACAGTTGGGTTTGTGGCGTCTACCGTCACTACTTTCTTATTCGGCGCATTTAAGTTTGTTACTAAAAATAACTTACTGCCGTCGTTATCTAAAACGTAAGTGTCTGAATCTGTATTATCAAGCACTGTGACAAGTTTGCTGTCTGGCTTGGTTAAATCTTTAATAAACAGTTTATTACCAGATGTTGAAACACTAGCAGAAATCAATAAGTAGCGATTATCACGCGTTACCGAGGCACCAATATAGCGATGTTTTTGTTCCTCAGAGCCGCCATATATAAGTTCATCGGTTGTTTGTGCAGTTCCTAATTTATGGTAATACACTTTGTGTTGATCAGTTTTTGCCGAGAGTTCACTGCCTTTAGGTTTATCGTAGCTTGAGTAATAAAAACCATCGTTGCCAACCCAAGCAATACCACTGAACTTTATATCGATTAATGCACTTTCAATTTGCTCTTTACTTTGCGTATCAATAATAATGACTTTACGCCAATCACTGCCACCTTCAGAGATCTGATAAGCTGCTAGCGAACCATCTTCAGAGAAAGTCAGACCAGACATTGAAGTTGTACCATCTTCGCTAAACTTATTTGGATCGAGGAAAACCTCTGCTTCGCCCTTGCCTTTACTACGATAAAGTACATATTGGTTCTGTAGGCCATCATTTTTATAAAAGTAGGTGTATTCACCTTCAGTAAATGGAGCCGTTACTTTTTCGTAATTCATTAGCTTTTCAAGGCTGGCTTTTAATTTATCCCGGTACGGGATATTTTCAAGATATGAAAAAGTCAGTTCATTTTGTGTTTTAACCCACTTAGCTGTATCACTGCTCATATCATCTTCTAACCAACGGTATGGATCAGCCACTTTCTCGTCAAAGTACTGATCAACCACAGTCCCTTTTTTTGTTTCTGGGTAAGTGATAGATTGGTTAGCAGTTATCGGTGCTGCTGCATTATTTTGATTGTTTGTTGATATTGATGTCGATTCAGAACAACCCCAAAGCGCAACTAACACCGCGCAAGTAATGGCTTTTTTTAACATGATTATGATCTTTTAATTATTTGTTAGACTCATAACGGTATAAATTTGTCGTAAGTATGTCTAGTAGTATGAGATCAAAGCGCCTAATATCTGTAAAGAAATGTAAAACTAAATATTTAAAACCAGTCAATAGCATTAACAAGATATGTGATATGAAAAATACACCAGAATTTACTAGCTTTAAAAAGTTTTACCCATACTACTTACAAGAACATAAAAATATTACCTGCAAACGGTTACATTTTTTTGGTAGCTCTTTGGTGCTTATTATCGTTTTGTATGTGCTGTATAGCCAACAATTTATGCTGTTGTGGTTGCTACCCATTATTGGTTATGGTTTTGCCTGGGTTGGTCATTTCTTCTTTGAGAAAAACCGCCCTGCTACGTTCAAATACCCGTTTTATAGCTTATGGGCAGACTGGGTGATGTTTAAAGATATGCTGATTGGCAAAATAAAATGGTAGTCACTGTTGTTTTGTAATAACCGACAAACAAACAAAAAGATCATTATGCAAACCTGTTTTTGTCGCTTTTCAGTGATATAGTTAACGCCATTTTTGCTATTCAAGATATTAAAATGTATCGATTATTTGAGCGGATGATCAAGCCGTTTCCCGAACAAAAGCCAACCCAGCCTCCTGCGACGCTATTTGCATTTTGTCGTCACTACACTAAAGGTATGGAAGTCTCGCTATTTTTTATGTCGCTAAGCGCAGCATTGCTCGCGATTTTAGAAGTATCACTGTTTAGCTATATGGGCCAGCTTGTTGATTGGCTAAGTATCTACACCCCTGAAACATTATTTGTTGAGCAAAAATCTGAACTCATAAAAATGGCGATAGTGCTACTTGTTGTCCTACCTATCGTGGTGTTTTTTCATTCTGCGATATTGCACCAAGCCTTGTTAGGTAATTACCCGATGTCAATTCGTTGGTTAGCACATCGCTATTTGCTTCGCCAAAGTGTGAGCTTTTACCAAAATGAATTTGCAGGGCGCATCGCCACCAAAGTAATGCAAACATCCCTCGCGGTGCGTGAAACCGTGATGAAACTACTTGATGTATTAATGTATATCGTGGTTTATTTTGGCGCTATGGTGTTTTTAGTAGCCGAAGCCGATTGGCGCTTAATGCTTCCTTTGCTTGTATGGTTAGCTCTGTATATTTTGATCCAAATGTACTATGTACCTAAGCTCAAAAAAGTGGCTAGCTCGCAAGCAGACGCTCGCTCTGAGATGACCGGCCGAATAGTTGACAGTTACACTAATATTTCGACTATTAAATTGTTCTCATATACCCAACGTGAAGAGCAGTACGCAAAAGACAGCATGGATGTTTTTTTACAACCTGTGTATAAGCAAATGCGCTTAGTTACCAGTTTAAATTTTGCCATTCAAACGCTTAACTACTTTTTAGTATTTAGTGTTGCGGCATTATCTTTGTATTTATGGACTCTGAGCGCCATTAGTGCCGGCGCAATTGCAATTGCGGTAAGCTTAGCACTGCGTTTAAATGGCATGGCACAGTGGATCATGTGGGAAATTAGTGGCTTGTTTGAAAACATCGGCACTGTCGCTGATGGTATGAAAACGTTATCAAACCCAATTGAAGTCGATGATCTGCCTGATGCCAGCACATTAAGTGTAACCACAGGTGCAATTGACTTTAATAATGTGCATTTTAACTACGGTAAAGCCGCAAACGAAACGAATCGCGGCGCTGTTATCAATGGCTTAAATCTCAATATCAAAGCCGGAGAGAAAATAGGTCTTGTTGGTCGCTCTGGCGCTGGTAAGTCAACACTCGTTAATTTGTTGCTACGTTTTTACGATATTGATAGCGGTAGTATCAACATCGACGGCCAAGATATCTCAAAAGTGAGTCAAGAAAGCCTGCGTAAGTACATTGCGATGGTTACCCAAGATACTTCTTTACTGCATCGGACAGTCAAAGAAAATATCCTTTATGGCCGCCCAGATGCCAGCGATGAAGAAATGATGAAAGCGGCTAAACAAGCCAAAGCGCTAGAGTTTATTGATGACCTTGAAGATAGCAAAGGCAACAAAGGTTTTGCAGCCCAAGTGGGTGAGCGCGGCGTAAAACTCTCTGGAGGTCAACGCCAACGTATCGCCATTGCTCGGGTGCTGCTGAAAAACGCCCCGATATTAATTTTAGATGAAGCCACCAGCGCGCTCGATTCTGAAGTTGAAGCGGCTATTCAAGCTAGTCTTGATGATTTAATGACCGGTAAAACCGTCATTGCCATCGCGCATCGACTATCCACTATTGCACAAATGGACCGGCTCATCGTACTTGATGAGGGCGGCATTGTAGAGCAAGGTAGCCATGAAGAACTGCTGGCACAAAATGGTATTTATGCCGCGTTGTGGACACACCAAACCGGTGGGTTTATTGGTGTAGAATAATTTTTACCTAGCCATAACGCCCTAGTTAAGTTTCAAAATCCAAGCGCTGTTTTTTGAAACTTAACCAGCCAAGTGTCATTACAAAAAACTTCATCGTTTTTAATACAACTTAAAAACCACACCTTCCCTGCCAATTTGGCTACGAAACTGTTCCCTACAAAACTCATATCTTGGGTGGCTTGGCTGTCTATATACCCAAACCACCTCAAGATGCGAGTTTCAGTTGGAATTAAAAGCGATTTAGTAAAGGCATTGATTGCAAGTAATAGTGGTTCTATTGTTAAAATCAATAACGCAGTATAAATCGCTTTTAAACCAACCCGTTGGGCGTTTCACAGGCACTTACTCTCAGCGTTGTTACTTATTAAAAGGGACTGCCATTGTTGCAAAGTAACGCCTTGATATTAAGCACCTGTGAAACGCTGAATTCTGCATCTTGAGGTGGTTTGGGTATACTGCTATAATCGCGGCCTTTCATAGCCTGCGTAATTTGTCAGAGTGTCTCCTTTTAGCTCTATAATACGCGTATGCGCTAGTAGTTTAAATGACAGCAACCTGTATAAGCGAAATTATCCATGAGCGAAAATAGTCACATTAAAGTCATCGTTGGCATGTCCGGCGGTGTTGATTCTTCTGTATCAGCTTATTTATTAAAACAACAAGGCTATCAAGTTGAAGGCCTGTTTATGAAAAACTGGGAAGAAGATGATAATGATGAATATTGCGCTGCTGCCGACGATTTAAAAGACGCGCAAGCAGTCTGTGACAAGCTGGGGATTGAACTACACACAGTTAATTTTGCCGCAGAATATTGGGATAACGTATTTGAGTACTTTCTTGCTGAATATAAAGCAGGCCGTACGCCAAATCCTGACATCATGTGTAATAAAGAAATCAAATTCAAAGCTTTTTTAGAATTTGCAGCAACGGCGCTTGGCGCTGACTTTATAGCCACGGGCCATTATGTACGCCGTGAATTACGCGATGATAAATACGTTATGTGTCGTGGTCTTGATGATAACAAAGATCAAAGCTACTTTTTATACACATTAAGTCATGAACATATTGCACAAACGCTGTTCCCAGTTGGTGATATTGCCAAACCTGAAGTGCGCCGCATTGCTGAAGAACAAGACTTAATTACCCACGATAAAAAAGACAGTACCGGTATTTGCTTTATCGGTGAGCGTAAGTTTAAAGACTTCCTACAAAAATTCTTACCTGCACAACCGGGTGTTATTGAAGACACAGACGGTAACAACGTTGGTGAACACGAAGGCTTGATGTATCACACTCTCGGTCAACGTAAAGGTTTGCTAATTGGTGGCATGAAAGAAGGCTCTGGCGAACCATGGTATGTAGTAGATAAAGACTTAGAACGCAACGTATTGATTGTTGGTCAAGGTAAAGACCATCCGCGTCTTTACAGCAATGGACTAAATGCCAACCAATTACACTGGGTTGATCGTGTTGGGCCAAAAGGTACCACCCGCTGCACGGTAAAAACTCGCTATCGTCAAGAAGACCTAAACTGTACGCTGCTCGTTGGCGATGATGGTTTTGCCCGAGTATTATTTGATGAACCACAAAAAGCAGTAACCCCAGGACAATCTGCGGTATTTTATGCCAACGAAATATGTTTAGGTGGCGGTATTATTGATTCGGTGATCAAATAATGAATGAACACCAAGTCATGGCATTAGCAGCCATGTGCCAAGTTGCTAAACAAGTTCAAAAAATAGCGCAGTACGGCAGTAGCAACGATTACGAATTAGAAAAACTATTAACCAGTATTGTACAAACCTCCCCTGATTCACCCAGTGATGTGTATCAAGGCACTGAGAATCTAAGAGATGGTTATAAAATCTTACTTGATCAACTCAGTGCAGGTGAAAAGAAAGATGTTGAAATCGTCAAATACGTTGGCGGTTTAATGCAACTTGAGCGTGCACTGAGCGCAAAAGCAAGTAGCTTAGCAGAGCTTGGTAAAAGCATTGATGATATCAAGCGACGTCTTGATCACTTTGCTATTACTGATGACACTGTTATTACGGCTCTTGCCGATATTTATTCAAAGGTGCTTAGCCCCCTAGGGCACCGAATTCAGGTTTATGGCAAGCCTGACTTACTAAAACAGCAATTAGTACAACACAAAATACGTGCATTATTATTAGCAGGTATTCGCAGTGCAGTATTATGGCGACAAATGGGCGGTAAACGCCGTCACTTTTTCTTTGCGAAAAGAAGAATTATCGCCATTGCTAAAAACCATATTTAATTATCGTTCAAAACTAAAATTTAGGAGTTATTATGGAGCTTTCAGCGTTAACAGCTATCTCTCCGGTGGATGGTCGCTACGGCAGCAAAACCACTGAACTACGCAGTATTTTCAGCGAATTTGGCTTGATAAAATACCGTGTAACAGTCGAAGTTCGTTGGTTACAAGCCCTTGCAGCAGCTGATGCGATCAAAGAAGTACCGGCATTTAGCGACGAAGCCAATGCTTTACTTAACGCGATTGTTGATAACTTCAGCGAAGCCGATGCGCAACGTGTAAAAGATATCGAGCGTACTACAAACCACGATGTTAAAGCCGTTGAATACTTATTAAAAGAAAAAGTAGCTGACAACGCCGAGTTACATGCAATTAATGAATTTATTCACTTTGCATGTACATCAGAAGACATCAATAACCTGTCTCACGGTTTAATGCTCACTGAAGCACGTAACGAAGTATTACTTCCTTACTGTGATCAACTACTTAATGCAATTAAAGAAAAAGCCATTGAGTACAAAGCAGTACCAATGATGACACGTACTCACGGTCAACCTGCAACACCTTCAACTATGGGCAAAGAATTTGCCAACGTATATATGCGTTTAAAGCGTCAACGTGACCAAATTGCACAAGTTGAAATGCTAGGTAAAATCAACGGTGCTGTAGGTAACTACAATGCTCACCTCAGTGCCTACCCTGATTACGATTGGCACAATCATGCTGAGCAATTTGTAACTAGCCTAGGGTTAACATTCAACCCATTTACAACGCAAATTGAACCGCATGACTACATTGCCGAGTTATTTGATGCGATTGCTCGCTTTAACACTATCTTGTTAGATTTTGACCGTGATGCATGGGGCTATATAGCGCTAAATCACTTTAAACAAAAAACCATTGCGGGTGAAATTGGTTCATCAACTATGCCACATAAAGTTAACCCGATTGATTTTGAAAACTCAGAAGGTAACTTAGGTCTAGCAAATGCTATTTTCGCTCACCTAGCGCAAAAGCTGCCGGTATCTCGCTGGCAACGTGACCTTACTGACTCAACAGTACTGCGTAACTTAGGTGTTGGTATGGGTTATGCGCTAATTGCATACCAATCAACCCTAAAAGGTGTAAGCAAGTTAGAAGTAAACGAGCAACGTTTACTTGACGAGTTAGATCAGAACTGGGAACTGCTAGCAGAGCCAATTCAGACGGTAATGCGTAAATACGGTATCGAAAAACCATACGAAAAGCTAAAAGATTTAACCCGTGGTAAACGTGTAAATCAAGAGATCATGGCTGACTTCATCGATGGTTTAGAGTTACCGGAAGAAGCAAAAGTAGAAATGAAAAAACTAACACCGGCTAACTATATTGGTCGTGCTGTCGAGTTTATCGACAACCTAGTTTAAGCTTTCTGCGACAACTTATTTTATATACACTATAAAGCGAAAGGCTCTTGCCTTTCGCTTTTTTCATTTTAATGGGCGCAGCATGTATCAATTAACGATTAACGACTTATCCGAGCAAGACTTTCTAACACAGTATTGGCAAAAAAAACCGCTCTTGATCAAGCAAGGGTTTACAGACTTTGCCGACCCGCTTGATGCTAATGAGCTTGCCGGTCTTGCCATGGAAGAGAGCATTGAATCGCGTATTATCACTAATCATGATAATGACTGGCAAGCGCATCATGGCCCATTTGAAGATTTTGAATTACTAACCGAGCAACATTCTACCCTACTCGTACAAGCAGTCGATCATTGGCATCCTAATGCTGCGCAGCTGCTGGAACCATTTCGGTTTATTCCTAATTGGCGTATTGATGACCTAATGATCAGCTTTTCAACGCCTGGGGGTGGAGTCGGTCCGCATTTAGATCAATACGACGTATTTATTATTCAAGGTGAAGGCAAGCGTCATTGGCGTGTCGGTATGCCAGATAATAAACTAAAACAATTTGCACAAAATAAAAGTTTATTACAAGTTGAACAATTTCCAGCCGTGATTGATTGCATCCTAGAACCTGGCGATATTTTATACATCCCGCCGGGCTGCCCACATGAAGGTTATGCTGTAGAAAACGCATTAAACTACTCGATCGGATTTCGTGCACCAAATCAACGCGATTTATTATCAAACTTTGCTGATCACATTATTGATAAAGAAGCGGGAAATAGCCGTTATCAAGACCCTGCAATAACACTGCGCGATTCTAAAGGTGAGATCCAAGCTTGCGAAGTCGAAAACATTAAACTATTAATGCAAGCGGCCCTAAATGACGACGCATTACTTAAATCTTGGTTAGGTAATACACTTAGTCAACCTAAGCATGAAATGGATTTAATGCCGCCAGAAGATTTATTTAATAGTGAACAAATAGCTGAGCTATTGAATGATGATGATGTGATTTTTGAGCGCCTCGGTGGCACCCGTGCATTGTATCAAGTTTTTGAAAATGAAATACTTCTCAGCGTAAATGGTGAAAACTACCCACTCCCTGTTAGTGACTTAACTGCGGTTAAATTACTCACTGACCATACTATGGTGACAGCAGAGCAACTAAATAGTTCAAAAAATAGTTTAGTTTTTATACAAACCTTTACTACACTAATTAATGAGGGGATTTGGTTTTGCTAGGAGTGTGTTTGTATGGGCTATCATATCAACAAGGTAGAATGGGATATAGGCAAGGAGTTACTACAACAGATCAGAGAGCGGGTATTTGTATGTGAACTACATATTCCCAAACATATCGAGTTTGATAATCTTGATAGATATGCTCATCATATACTGGTAACAGATGACAGCCAAGGCCCAGTTGCAACAGGCCGATTATGTAGCGATGGCCTTATTGGCCGTATTGCGGTGCTGCCAGAGCACCGTAATCGCTCCGTCTATCGTTCATTGCTGAATTATATTGTTGAGCTTGCACAACAGCAGGGTTGTGATTGCGTCAGCATTAATTGTATTTTAAATGAGGTAGAACGATTTAAACGTAATGGCTTTGAACAACAAGGTTGTGTGTTTATGGAAGCAGGTATTCCACGGCTTCGTATGCAATGCCCCATTAATAAATTCAATACGAAACCATTTACACTGGTGCATTGATAAAAATTTATTAAAAATGGCCATCCTAGCGAGTTAAAAACCACCAATTTAACGCAATGGGCATTAAAAAAGCGAACATATTAATGTGTAACTCCACATAACACGTTCGCTTTTTTAATTTTTAAAGCTGTTCTTTATATTAAAATCTTTAAGTTAAAATTATAAATAAGCTTTCAGGTCAATTAACTTCGTTTGCCCACAGCTCTTCTTTTTCGTACATTTCATAAATACCATGCGCACGATTAATTAGTAGGTTTGCAAAATCAACTTTAGTTTTATCGTGTCCACCGGTTTGCATAATTTGATCTGCTTTTAACTGCCATTGCAGAGAAAAATATCGCAGCGCATCACGCGCATTTTCGGCAACTGATGCTAACGCATGATCAGTTGGTAAGCGACCGGTGATAACCCAATAACTTTTACCGTCTTGGCCTTTAAACTTCCATAGGGCACATAACGGAGCGATAAAGCGGCTTTCTTTTTCTAGCAAAGTTTTTGGCATTACGCCCTTCTCTGCTAAATGCTTTTGTGCATTTTGAAAACACTCACGTTGCCATGCAATACTTTGCTGCTTTGCTTGTTCTTGTTCTTCTGGTGTTAATTCTTTAAGTTGTTTTTGTTCCACAGTATTCATCACTCGTTTACATCATTTTAGCTACTTTAAGTGCATATAATTATCGGTGCAAGTATAAAAGACCAATTCCAGCGAGATCATAAGCGATCGCCTGTTTTTTCTACATTCTAACCCATCGTTCTACGCACAACTGTTTACTAATACTGCAAAAAAATCAATTTATAGCTAATTTATAAACTATAAAGCCGCTGTTAATGCATACCAGCACGGTATTATTCATCGTTTGTTTAACGATAATTCTTTTTCGCTGTCATACGATTAAAAAAACTAGGAAAGAAACGTTTTATAGTCGGAGCCCAGCCACTGATCCCCTCGCCAACCACCACTTCATCTTTACGTTTAGCTATTGCACTGACCATTTGCTTCACAGCAGCCGTTACATCCATACCATTTTCAATGGAGTGTTCAGCCTTATTTTGCGCAATACCATGTTCATTAAGTGAATTATGAGCAATAGCCGTTTTTATAGAGCCTGGGCAGATAGTCAAACAATGAATGTTTTTATCGGCCACTTCAGCTCGCAAACAATCCATAAAACCAACGACTGCATATTTAGAGCCTGAGTAACCGGTTCTGAATTTAGAGCCAACTTTACCTGCGACACTACTGATTGATACTACACAGCCGCCGCCATTTTTAACCATACTCGGTAATACCGCTTTAGTTAGCGCAATCAAACCAAAATAGTTAACTTCCATAAGTTGACGATACACAATAAAGTCATTTTCTAAAAACAAACTACGCTGCGACACGCCACCATTATTAATTAAAATATCAACGTTACCAATCGTAGCCATACTATTTGCAACATACTCAAGTACCCGCTCAGGTTGTGATAAATCAAGAGGTATTACTTTGTGTTGTCCAGCCGGTAACTCGCTACAAAGTTGATTTAGTTTATCTGCACTTCTGGCTGATAAAATAATATTAGCGCCTAAGTGTGCTAACTGTATCGCTAACTCTTTACCAATACCTGATGATGCCCCGGTGATCCACACCGTTTTATTATTAAAGTTCATGCTCTACCTATGATTATTATTAAGGCTTTGTAGGACCCGCAATGTCTGTGATCTGTTGCTCGAGTTGTTTATATAGTCCGAGTAAAAAAAGCGCCTCAACAAGCACAAATAATGGCCCAATGATAAGCCCAATTAAGTCATCAACAAAAGCTGGTTTTTTACCTTCAAAATAATGCCCAATAAACTGTAAAACCCAGCCAAAAATAAAAACACCTATACTAACAGCTAACCAGCTAGTAAAACTAAGTGATGCAATTGGCGCAGCCGCTATACTCATTACTACTAAAATAACAGCCATTATCAAACCTAGTGAGACATTAAGCAGTAAATAATAAATCACAGTAGCTAACACAAAAACATGAGCGCCATTGATAACATGATCAGCAACCGGTAAATAAATACGCGCTAATAAACACAATACAGCGTATACAATGAGTGGAATACCAAAAAAGTGTGTGAGTACATTGCGTTTTGAACGGTGATATAGGCCATAATTGCCCAGTTGTTGTTGCAGTGTTTTCATTTTCTTTACTTTATATAATTATCTTATTATTTACTTTAGCAGTTAACACAACGTAACAATGTCTTCTAGCCGACATTTGTAAAATCCACTTATACAAATGCGCTTATGATTTTACCTTTATCGTGATCCGGAGTTTTAGATTGTAACTCACGGCCTTTTTGATATTCTTGTCCAAGCATTTTTTGTAACGATTCCATTTGTTTTGCTAATTCGTCATTCCCCCCTCCCTGCTCTTGTATTTTTTCTGTCAGCTTTTCAATCGCGGCCTTAAGTTCAGCTATTTTATCTTTATCAACACCTAATCGTTGATAAATAAGCGCTTCATTTGCTTTTTCTAAAAAGTCTTTTCCATATAAAGGGTTTTTAGGGCTGCTAACAGTATTAGCTTGGCTATTTATTGCCGTTTCTGGCAATTCGGTTGCCGCTTTAGGATGGCTTATGCTTTTCGCTTGCACAGGAGGGTTATAAGGTTCTGTCCGGTACTGATTATTAAATATTAGTGAGCTCATTGCTTCAAATCCATTGATAGTTTTATTTTATAAAGCAAATTTAAGGCCAATGTACTTATATCAGGTAAAAATAATAACGCAGCTAATGTACAAGTAAAGCCAGCTGTTGTTTATCAAGAATTTCTATACGCTGGTAATGCAGGGAAATAAGCTTTTTTTCACTTAATAACTGCAAGATTTGATTAATAGTTTGACGAGTTAAATAGGTCATATCTGCGAGTTGTTGCTGCGATAACATAATAGTAGCGGTATTACTGGGCAGCGACATGGTTGCCATCATAACCAGCCGTTTGCAGACTTTTTGCTGGGCAGTTAATAAAGCATGATCTTCTAATGAAGTGAACAGCAGCCGCATTTTTTGTGAAAGTAAAACACCAAAATCATGCCAGTAAATAGGCGTGATTGACAATAATTGTATCAGTGCCCGATGCGGTACATGTAGCAATCGAGCGGGTGTTTGTGCATAAACATCGTGGGTACGCAAACCACCATCAAATAAAGCAACTTCACCAAACCAAATAGCGGGATCTATAAAACTCAGTACCGCTTCTTTACCTTCTCCATTTACTCCACTAACTCGCATAACTCCATTAACAACAGCGTATAAACCCGCATTTTCATCTCCTCTTAAAAATAATGCTTCACCCGCATCGAGTTTAATTACTTTTGCATGTAACAATAGCTGGTGTTGAAATTCTTTAGAGCGGCTACTAAACCAATTTCCTTGGTTAACTATCGCACGGTCCTGTTCATTCATATCGGTTTACTCTACATTAGTTTTAATAATCAAATAATAAAAGGGATCATTATGTTACACAAAGTTATTTACAGCGGCTTATTGCTAAGTACGTTATCTGCACCAAGTTTTGCAGCAGCTCCTGATCAACAGCTCAACAAGAATCTAAAAAAAGCTAACCACAGTGTAAGTGAAAAAGTGATCACTTGGCGACGCCATCTTCACCAATACCCAGAGCTTAGTAACCGCGAATTTGAAACGGCTAAATACATTACTAAACATTTAAAAGCACTGGGGCTCGAAGTACAAACTGGGATAGCCCATACGGGTGTAGTTGCTAAACTCAAAGGTGGTAAAAAAGGCCCTTTAGTGGCGCTGCGTGCCGATATGGACGCCTTGCCTGTCACTGAGCAAGTTGATTTACCGTTTGCTTCAACTCAGACCTCAACCTACCGTGGTAATGAAGTCGGTGTTATGCACGCCTGCGGCCATGATAACCATGTCGCTATTCTAATGGCTGTAGCTGAATCGTTGGCTAAAATTCAAGATGACTTAGCGGGTGATGTATTATTTGTCTTTCAACCAGCTGAAGAAGGTGCCCCAGAAGGTGAAGAAGGCGGTGCTGAACTCATGCTAAAAGAAGGCTTATTTAAAGAAAAACCTGACGCCGTGTTTGGTTTACATGTAACCAGTTCATTAAACACAGGCCAAATTGGCTTCCGTGAAGGCCCGCTTATGGCCAGTGAAGATTCATTTACAATTAATGTACAAGGCCGCCAAACTCATGGTTCACGACCATGGAATGGTGTTGATCCGATTGTGGCATCATCACAAATAATTATGGCCACACAAACAATTTCATCTCGCCAAGTTGATGTTACTAAAGCGCCGTCAGTTATTTCGTTTGGTGCTATTAATGGCGGCGTACGTTCCAATATCATTCCGGATAGTGTCGAGTTAATTGGCACTATTCGCACCTTTGACCAAGCAATGCGCGCTGATATCAAAAAGCGTTTAGTGAAAACAGCTGAAATGGTCGCTGAATCCGGTGGTGCTAAAGCTGATGTACATATCGACCACGGCTACCCTGTCACCGTAAACGATGTAAAACTCACGCAAAAAATGACGCCAACACTAACTAAAGTTGCTGGGGCTGAGAATATCATTACCACTGATTTGATCACCGGCGCTGAAGATTTCAGCTATTACGCTTTAGAAACTCCTGGATTGTTTTTCTTTTTAGGTGTTACCCCACAAGGTCAAGATGCAAAAACGGCAGCAAGTAATCATTCACCACAGTTTTTCGCTGACGAGCAAGCACTGCAATTAGGCGTGAATGCGATGACGCAGTTAGTTGTGGATTACTTTGCAATGAAAAAATAACCAGAACTTCAACGTACATGCTAAATCATAATCGGTTAGCATAAAATAAATATACCCACACTCTGTGGGTATATTTAAAAGTATTGATAAACCTACGCGGATTTATTTTATCGTGCGGTTAGTAGCTGTGATAAATAGTCAGGCTTACCTTCAATACGTTCAAGGTGAGGATATTTAAGGCCATCATGATAATCGATCTGGATTTCACTGTACTGATCAAAGTTTTTCACCAAGAGCTTAATTGGCGCTTTTGAGCCTTTAGCATCCGTCACTGCATCTTTGAGTGCATCAGCACTAAACTGAGTATTATTAACGGCAACAATTTGCATACTTGGCGCAAGACCCGCATTAAATGCAGGGCTATCCCATAATACGTCACGCATTTTGCCTTCTTTATTTACCGAGAAGCCCAGAGAATAAATTAAATCAGTTGATTTATAGCGGCTTTCAATTGCTTTAATGCCCTCAGAGGCTTTATCGTTATAGGTCAATTTCCAACCTTGGTCTTCCAGTGATTTAGATAAGTTAACATGGCCTTTTAAACGCGAATTAATAAAGTCATCCCATTGATACTTTTCAATACCATTAAGCGTGTTAATCACATCATCAAATTTGTAGGTCAACACATTCCAATCACCCGGGTTTACGCCAAAAAAGTTGTGGGCAAAATCATCTAATGAATGACTGTTGTTACTCAATTCACGTAATTTTGCATCAACCGCAAACCAAATTAATTCTCCACCAGAGTAATAGTCTTCGCTCATTTGATAACTACGATAAGGCAAAGATGAACGCTGAGCGATAGTTGGATCGTTGGTTGTATCTAAAATATTACGCCATGCCATGCCAGGTCGGCCTTGGTCGTAGGTTGCACCTAAACGAGCTAGCATATCCATCGCATTTTCTTGGCTCCAAAGTCCTGAACGAGCCGCAATGACTTGCCCCCAAAACTGTGTTTGCCCTTCATATACCCATAAACCATTAGCTTCTTTAACTTGGTTATAGGTCGGTGTCCATAATGCGTCAGGGCGACGATACTTACCATTCCATGAATGATTAAATTCGTGTGCTAATAAATCGCGACCGACCCATGACTTATCCCAGTCAGTAAAATAATTTTCTTTCGCGCTATTTTCACTTGAGCGATGATGTTCCATGCCGATACCGCCTAACTTATCTGTCAGGGCAAGTAAAAAGTCATAATGATCAAAGTGATGTGCACCATAAAGCGCATACATTTGTTGAATAAGCTCACGGTGTGCTGTTAACCCTTCTGCACTGATCTCAAGATCTTTTTCTTTATCGGCAAAGACATTTAAGAACACCGGAGTATCTGCATTTGGGTTTAAATCAACACGCTTATAGTGGCTACCGGCAAACATTGGCGAGTCTACAAGGTTTTCAAAATCAATTCCCTCAAAGGTAACTGTATTGCCTTTTTGCGAAGACTTTTCAAGTGCAGTAGCAAACTGCCACCCTTTTGGTAACGTTACACTCGGTTGAAATTTAATTTTACGGCTATAGTGCCCAGCAGGGTAAAGCGCTACTGTATCCCATTGTAAATTGAGCATTTCTGGCGTCATCATAACGCGCCCTTGCTCTGAACTTTGTGGTGACAAGAATTGATATTCAACATGCAACTCACGTACACCTTTAGGAACTTTAAGATTAAAAGCATATACGTTGCCAGGATCTCGTTGCCATTCGATCACTTTACCTTTTGCTGACATTTTCAATCCAGCCAACTGACTTATTGGTCCAACTGGTGAGTGATGTCCAGGTATCCATTGCGGATAAAGCAAAGTCATTTCACCAGCATTAACAGGGATAGTTTCGTTTATTTTAAAAATACGATGAGCTAGATCTGTGGCATCAACCGCTATTTTTATAGTGCCGGAATATGGGGTATCAGTCGGATTTGGAACATCAGCAAACGCTGGAAGCATAAAGCCCATAACAGAGCTGAGGGCAGCAGCAAAAACATGTTTATTCACTTACTTCTCCAATTAGAGAGGCGCAAAGCACGCGCATTAGATTGGTATTGTCCTAGTAATTTGAGTGCAAAACACTCGGCAACCTCCCTTTAATTTCAGAAATTTCTGAAACAATCAACATCCGTTATAACTATAACAACAGCTAATAGCAATGATTTATGGACGAACAACCATTTAATGCGTTCAATTTATTTGCGCTTTAAGTCAATTTATAGTGCCGAATTTAGCTGTATCAGCGCTTATTTGCATTCTTGTACTGAGAATATAAGAGCGCTGCAAGCACTGTTTTAAAACTTAATCATGCACAATACCTATGTTCAGGCTAAATAAATCATCAGTACGCTATTCTAATAGGCTACTTTTTTGGTAATGGTATGGAGACCACAATGGCATCTGACTATTTTCATTTGTTAAATTTGATCGGGGTAGCGTTTTTTGCCATCTCAGGTACTCTAATGGGCCATGAAAAAAACATAGGAGGTTTTGGTGTTGTGGTTGTCGCGTCAGTGACAGCGCTCGGCGGCGGCACACTGCGCGACGTATTATTAAACCACCCAGTATTTTGGATAGCCGAACCGGATTATTTATACGCAACATACAGCGCCATATTTATCGCCGTAATATTTATTCGTCATTTACCTCACGTATCAAACTATTACATGTTGCTGGTCGATGCTTTGGGCATGGCAATTTTTAATATTGTTGGCATTGAAAAGTCCTTAATCGAAGGCACTACGATGATTGTGGCTATTACTATGGGCATGACCACAGGCATCTTTGGTGGTCTAATGCGCGATGTAATATGCCGTGAAGTCCCCCTTGTCATGCGCGAAGAGCTCTACTCCACCGCGTGCCTATCTGGTGGCTTAACTTATGCCACACTGTTTCTATTAGAAGTACCTTATGTTTGGTGTATTTTAGGCGCACTCTTTATTACCGTATTTTTACGGCTCGGTTCCCTACACTGGGGATGGCAACCAAATATATTTAGAAAAAGGTCGGTTAGAAAACAATAGTTTGCTATGTGAAGTTCCGATTAAAACGCCGAACTTTTGTACGTACCTTTTTCATCGATGATGACGTATTAAACTGAATCTTACATCCCAATGTCCATTTTTCGTACCAGGTTACACCATAAAATTCATAGTTATTTAAGCTGAAATAAGCAAGAGTATATCGTTTGCCTTAAATTCAAGCTCCATAAGTAGATCATCGTATTTCCAGTCTCGATACTCTTGTTATTGGGTCAGGATTTGCTTTGTGAAGTCAGCCATTTATAGGTGGAAATATGATACTTTTAGGCACCTTGTCTTATTTTACCCCTATTTTCTCCACTGTGTTTGCCTCTATTAACTTATCCGTTGCTTTAGCTGACTATTTTTTACAAGGTGTTGTACTCGTGACTATTGGGTCGTTAATTTGCTTTTGGGTTACCCGCACAAAAAAACCTGTAGTAGATAACTAAATGTAAAAGCGAAAAGCAAATAACGCTTTTCGCTTTATCAGGTTTTATTAGTTGGCTAATCTTAGCCCTAGCATCACCAGCATAACTAGATTCGCAATTACGCCAATCAAAAAGAAGTAGCTACGCGGGCTGGGGTTTTTCTCTGTGGCAATTGCGTAATACAGTACCATATGATTTAAACGTGCAATGACGTAAACCCAAATACAGATTGCAAAAACCGAACTGTGGTAATTAATCACAAAGGCAAATAAAACCGTTCCTATAAATAACGCGCTGTTTTCTAATGTGTTATGAAAGGTGCGATGCGCTCTAAATATAAAACTCTCATGAGATAGGTCTTTATCAATTTTTCCTGGCACAGCGCCAGGCTGTTTGGCTTTACTAAACGTCGCCACTGCCCACTGTACTAACACCATAATTAAATATAAATAAAATGCTATAAACGCTGAATGTGCTATATCGGTCATTGCTTAATCCTTTGTGTTGGTATTAGAGTAGTAGTTATAGCAACTATCAAGCCACATATAAGCCACTGATATATATAGAAATTACTTTTTAGTAAAATGATTTTTTGTAATAGATTCATTCTTTATATAAAACTTACTCTATAACAGCGGCTTGGTATTTTTTGCAGCCTAAGCGCAACCACAAAAACAATACTAATTACTTACTTTATAAATTTTGTTTGATTATTTATTCTAAGTATTGTTTTATATCGTTACTGATAACGGAACGGTAAAATAAATATGATGAATAAAATAACCAAATGCTTGGCAACCTTAGCTCTATTGAACTGTGTATCAGCGCCCGCTTTTTCAGCTCAATATGAAATCGAAAAAGGTGAAAACTTTTCTAAGTTGGCGCAATACAAAGACGTAACCACCATTAAACGCAATTTCGCAAAACAAATAGCGCTTAATTACAGTGTATTAAACGCTGATCTTAAACAAACGCTAAGCCAATATAAACTGGTTTTGAATGCGGACCAGCTACCGTCTTTAGGCATGCACACACAACAAAATACTCGTTTAGCAAACAGCGCGTTACAACAACTTAAAGGTTTACCACAAAACACCGGTAGTTTGTTACAAGTGCGTTTGGCAAGTGACACAATGCTTAGCGCTTGGCAGCAAGGCGAACGCCCTTTATTTGCATTTGCACCTGCTGGTGACGATTCGCAATGGAGCGAGATTGAAGCCTTCGATCAGTTTGGTGACATTCACTATCTTAGTGTTGATCAAATGCCGACCCAACCTGTATTTATTGTCGAATTAGATCAACAAAAAGTACAAGATGCGGGTATTGCAGTAATGAGAGGAATTTTATCTGCTAACAAATTCAGTAAAACCACGGTTAGTCCACAAAACCAGTTAAGCAATGAACAACCCCTGCAAACCAGTGTATTGAAAAAAATACGCTTAGAAGATGACAAAGAACCTTGGATCTCAGGTGGTGCTGAAATTTATGCCATTGTAACGGGTATCGACCCCACCCGAGATGAACCAATATTAGATATCGTTGATTTACCTTATTTAGATCATGACAAAACCGATTACAGCCCTAATCAGGTTTTAATTCATTGGCAGCGTTATCGTTGGCAAGCGGTCGATTTACTCTTAATGGAACAAGATGACAACACCAACTATAAAACTCTAGCAATAAAATTATTAGAAATATCAGAGCAAGTAATGGCGAGCATTCCTGATTTACAAGCGCAAGGTTATGCCATTATCCCTAAGCTGACCAATGAACTACTAAAAGCAATGCCGGATGAATGGTTTACTAATAATGACGATTATGTTGATGTTTTTTACACGCTGTTTGAAAACAAAGACTATCAAGAATATAAAGGAGCAAGCAGTAATGCGACCATTACGCTGTCTCCTTTAGAAATTAACCCAAGACTAAACTAAGTCATCCCCATTCGCTTAATTATTATTGCGGATGGTATCTTCAGTAGCCACCCATTAGCGCTTTAACGTTAACGGGTGGCTTTATCTTAAACAGCCACTTTTTTGAAAACACGCGTTATATTTTAATACCCTAACCTTGCGCCACTGATTTACGAAAGCGCATTAATGCAACAGTAAAAAACACACTGCCAATAACAGTTAATGCTAAAAAGTAAGGCCAAACTACATCCCACCCTGCCCCTCGGTATAAAATAGCTTGAGCAAATTTTACAAAATGCGTTGTTGGCGCCAATAACATAATATTTTGCACTACCTCAGGCATACTTTCACGCGGCGTAACACCGCCAGAGAGCATTTGTAATGGTAATAAAATTAAGATCATCAGTAACCCGAGTTGCGGCATGGTGCGCGCCTGCGTTCCTAACAATATACCCAGCGATGTGGTCGCAAATAAATGAATAGCAACGCCAAATAAAAATAAGCCCGCCGAGCCATGAATAGGCACTTGTAACAAACCTTCGATCACAATAAATAATGAAAACGTAGTCAGTAATAAAATCACTAACCCATTGGCCCAAATTTTCGCCATCACTATTTCAAAGGGGCTTAATGGCATAACTAATAAATGCTCTAATGTGCCGTGTTCGCGTTCACGGATCACCGCGGCGCCAGTTAAAATAATCGAAATCATTGTGATCACGTTCATTAATTCCATCACGCTACCAAACCATACACTTGTCATATTTGGGTTAAACATAATGTGCGCCGATTGCTTTATTGGCAGTGAATAAACGGTTCGATAACCTTGCACAAACTCATTTACTTCGCCGTTAATGATGGTTTGAATATAGTTATCACCAATAAATGCTTGCGACATACGCGTAGCATCTATATTTACTTGAATCGTAGGTTGCTTAGCTGCAAGTACATCACGCTCAAAATAAGGCGGGATATTAAGCACAAAAGTATAACGGCCATTATCCATAGCTGAGTCAACATCGCTTGATGAAATACTGTCTGGCGTTTTAAAGTAAGGCTCATAAAAGGCATTAATAATACGCTTAGATAATTGCGATTGGTCGTGATCAACAACTGCAATCGGCGCATTATTTAACTCTATCGACGTGGCTGAAGCCACCACATAAATCAATCCAGTAAAAGCAAAAAAAACGAATAGCAACAAAACCTTATCACGCCATAAACTACGCAACTCTTTAATACCTAAATTAACAATGTTTCCGCGACGTTGCATGGCTATTTGTCCTGCTTTGGAAGTAAAAATACACTGGCCAGAGTCAGCACGGGTATAAAAGCGAATAAAGGCAGTAGCTGGGCTGATAAATCAGAAAAATTAAGCGCTTTATTAAAGACTCCCCGACACGCCTCTAAAAAGTAGGTGGTCGGAAACAGTTTACCAATAATAGCGCCAAACCCTTCTAAGGAAGAAACAGGGTCAATTAGCCCACAAAAGTTAACGGCAATCATCAACACAACCACCGTAGTGGCTGCCAGTGCTGAAATTTGTGTTTTTGTAAAAGCCGAAATTAACAGCCCAACTCCGGTAGTCGCTGTAACGTATAATAATGCAGCCAAACTAAGCGCCCAAAAGCTGCCTTTTAGCGCCACACCAAACACAGTAATAGCAAGTGCGACTAGGCCAAAAAAGCTGATCATACTCACTAAAATGTAAGGCAGCTGTTTGCCAATAATAAATTCCAGCCGATTAACCGGTGTTACATATAAGTTTATGATTGAACCCAACTCTTTTTCTCGTACTACGCCAAGCGCCATCAATATCGCAGGAATAAATACCAATAGTAGTGGAATAACCGCCGGCACCATGGCCTCAATGCTTTTAAAATCTTGGTTATAACGATAGCGAGATTCAATATTAGCTGGCACTAAGTTGGGTATCTGCGCATAAGTGCGCAAAGATAAGTTGGTTAAATAGCTGTAATACACGCCGCTCATATAACCATTAATCGTTTCTGCCCTAAACGGCATAGAACCATCAATCCACACTACAATTTCAGGCTTACGGCCGCGTTTAAATTGCTGACCAAAGTTAGGTGGAATTTCAACGGCCACGCTTAACTCACCACTGCGCATTCGTTTATTAAGTTCTTGCGGGCTTTTAATATCTACTTTTTGAATAAAGTAACGTGAACCTGCCATATTTTGAATGTAGTTGCGGCTCTCGGGCGATTGGTCTTGATCTAGTACCGCAAAACTTAAATCTTCAACATCAAATGTAATGCCGTAACCTAAAATAAACAGTAAAATTATTGAGCCCAGTAAAGCAAACGTTAGGCGAATAGGATCGCGCCATAACTCTAGCGTTTCGCGATGCGCATAACCAAATAGCCGCAACAAACTAAATGCGGGGTTGGTGTTATTTTTACGAGTAGCGGGCGCTTTAGCCAATGCTTTGGGTTTATCAGTTATCGATGCTTGTAACGCCGAGCTTGCTCCGGCTGCATTTACCGCTTCTTCTAAATATGCAATAAAAGCAGCTTCTAATGTGTCGGTATTACGCGCTCGGCACAGTGCAGCTGGCGTATCGCTGGCAAGTATTTTACCTGCATGCATTAACGAAATTCTATCGCAACGAGCCGCTTCATCCATAAAGTGAGTCGAAATAAAAATAGTCACGCCTTGTTCGCGCGAAAGCTCAATGAGTAACTGCCAAAAGTCATCCCTTGCAACGGGGTCTACACCCGATGTGGGCTCATCAAGTATGAGCATTTCAGGGCTATGTACTACCGCAACAGCAAGCGATAAACGCTGGCGAATACCTAGGGGCAAATCGGTAGGAAAATCGTCACTGTATTTTTTAAGGTTAAACCGAGTAATTAAATCTTTAACGCGCGGCTCTATTTTCTCTGCGGGTAAGTGAAATAAACGAGCATGTAATACCAAGTTTTGCTTCACTGTAAGCTCGTTATAAAGCGAAAACGCTTGCGACATAAAACCAACGCGTTTGCGGCTTTCGATGTTATTGGCATCGACCTTTTCACCAAACAATTTTGCTTCGCCACTGGTTGTGGGTTGTAACCCGGTAAGCATTTTCATTGTGGTAGTTTTTCCACAGCCATTTGAGCCTAAAAAGCCAAAAATTTCACCTTGTTCAATACTCAAGCTCACCTTGTTAACAGCGGTAAAATCACCAAATGTTTTACATAATCCATTTGCTTCTATAGCGAACTGGGTTGTGTTTAAGTCTTGTTTACGAGGTGGCACAACTAACCGCTGATGATCATGACGTTTTTCTTCAGGAAGTAATGCTATAAACGCCTCATCAAGCGATTCTTTATTAGTTTGCGTTTTTAGGTTTTGTGGGCTGCCCGTACCGATTACTTTTCCATCGTCCATAGCGACTAGCCAATCAAAATCATCGGCTTCTTCCATGTAGGCGGTCGCAACCAGTACGCTCATCTGTGTATTTTCAGCGCGAATACTGTTTATTAATTGCCAAAATTGACGACGCGATAGCGGATCAACCCCGGTTGTTGGCTCATCTAAAATCAATAATTGAGGGTCATGGATCAGTGCGCAGCACAAACCGAGTTTTTGTTTCATCCCGCCAGAGAGCTTTTCTGCGGGGCGATCGGCAAATGCCTCTAAGCCTGTACTTTTTAAAAGGTTATTAATTCGTTGTTTGCGCTCTGCTTTATTTTGAGAAAAAAGGCGACCAAAAAAATCTATATTTTCAAACACAGAAAGTGTTGGGTACACATTTTTGCCAAGCCCTTGAGGCATGTAAGCAATGCGTGGCGACACCGTATTACGAAAACCACTGCTACGCATATTGCCGTTTAATACCTCAACCTCCCCCTCTTGAATCGCCCTTGCCCCCGCTATAAGTGCCAGCAAGCTTGATTTTCCTACGCCATCAGGGCCTATAAAACCAACCATTTTCCCGGCAGGTAATGAAATGCTAATGTTGTCCAGCACGCGATTATTAGCATAGCGATGACTCACCTTAGTAAGCGTAACTACACTTTCAAGAGGTGGCTGTTGCGCGTTTTTATCGGTGTTATTATTAGCGTTATCCATTATTCAGGTACTCGTACCTGTAACGACGTAGGCCAATTTTTTTCAGGTGCTAGCAACACATAAGCAAGCCCTGGCACCCCTGTTTTTACTTGTTTGATATGATCTTTTAATAACTGCGAGTCGAGCTTTACCTTAACCCTAAACATCAGTTTATCGCGCTCGTTTCGGGTTTCTACCGATTTAGGGGTAAATTGCGCCTGTGCAGATACAAACGTCACTTTAGCCGGCAATGTATACTCGGCAACAGCATCAATAACAATGCGCGCTTGTGAGCCTATTGTTACCTTGCCCGCTTGCGCTGTTGGTAAATATATACTCATATAAACATCGGTTAAATCTAATAAAGATAAAACCTTGCCACCACTGCCAAGCACTTCGCCAGGCTCAGCTAATCGATACAATATGCGTCCATTGATTGGTGCTGTTAGCGTGCTGTCGGCTATGTTGCTTTGTAATCGCTCAATACGTGCCTGCGCTGCTTCTATTTCAGCATCCGACTGCACAACTTTTACGTTTGCCGCGGTTAAAGCAGCTTGCGCAATAGCAGAGGTGGTTCGTTGTTGATCAACCACTTCTTTTGAAATATGGCCTTTTTCCAATAATTTTGCAGAGCGGCGCAATTCACTTTGTGCAAAATTAAGCTCACTTTTATGCTGCTCTACAATCGCTAATGCGTATTTACGAGACTCATTGGCAACACGAAGCCCCGCCTCAGCTTCACGTAACTGTGCGTTTAAATCATCAGTGTCAATAACCGCTAACGTTTGACCCGCTTTGACCATATCGCCTTCTTGCACCATAACGTCAACTAAGCGGCCCGGTAATTTTGTAGCAATATCGTACTCGGTCGCTTCAATTCGCCCATTTCCATAGGCAACACTATCAGGGAGTTGTTCAGCAAATGATGTAGGTTGCAAGGTTTGCCAAGCATACCAGCCAGCCCCGCCCACAATGACCAAAACAGCGAGTTTACTCAAAGATTTGAACGTTGATTTAATTGTCATGTGCTAAAACTCCATGTATGTAAAAAGTAATGTAAGTGGGGTAGTAATAAGGTAAAAATTTTTAGGATACAGCACGCTAATTGTTATATGAAAGCAACCCTGCTTTGTAAGTACAACAAGGGTAGTTGTAATAAGCGATTTAAACGAACTTAAAAATCCAGCATCACTAATCTACCACTATCACCGTTAAAAAAGATGATGTGGATCAATATAAATTAGAGTTAATGCACTAATTATTGGTGATTTTTTAAAACAACAGGATAAAAGAAAGGGAGAACATCAAGGCACCTACTGAGCGCCTTAATATTAATTATGTCAGCGGCAGATCCGCTTACAATTTATAGTAACAAAACCCGTCAAGACCTTAATGCTAAGCTAATCAATACCACGCCATGATCGGTGCTTAAATCATCACGCTCAAATTCAGGGTTAATTAAATGACGATCGTAAGTATGGTACTGGCTCACCTCAAAAAAGCTGTCGTCGTAACTTGAGTCAAACTCGCAAGATAACAAAATGTAGTCAAGCACTGAGCTGCTCGCGCCAAAATAATGGGTAGGCTTTCGCTTTAAATCCACTGTATTTTCATTATTTTGATTAGCCGAGTTTAATTGCGACTTTGCAAATAACTGCCACGCGTCGTTAAGGCAATATTTTACAAGGTAAGTTTTACTGTCAAACGTGGGGGCAAAACGCAGCGTATTTGTTAGTAAATGGCTTAAAACGCCATCGGCTAAGTCGTTATTAAAATCGCCCATTAAAACCATTGGGTTTTGTGCAGATTCACGGCGCGCAATGATGTCTATCATCAGTAATGTGGCTTCACTGCCGCGCTGAATAGTTGAGCCCCAACTCCCTGCTATATCGGCTTTTAATAGCTCGATAATATTTTTTTCGGGTGTGAGGTCTTTGTTTTGCTCATCAAGCTCTATCATGGAGCGCTTAGACTTAAAATGCACCACATAACAATCCGTGTTGCCGATATGCGGTAAGGTTATTGTAGCTCTAAGCACCTTTCGGCTAAATGTAAAATCCTCAGTTAAACCAAGGGTTTTAACAAGCTCATGGTCATGCTCAACACTTGCCACTTCAGCAATAGGGTATTTTGCGGCTATTGCCACAACAGGACGTTTATAAATAAAGTCGTCGATTACCTGGGGCTCATCTACCACGGCAAAGTACGCATAACCTTGCTCTTTAACTAATTCTTTAAGCGACTCAATACTAAATACTTCTTGAAAGCCAATCACATCAGGCTGATGCTCGGTTAAGTAATTAATAAGCCAACGCTGCTTTTTAGCCCACTGCTCTGCGGTGTATATGCGTTCAAATTCATAATAGGCATTAGGCGGCTCAAGGTAATTAAACAAATTAAAAGTGGCAATTTTAAGGGTCGTATTAGTAATAACCGAATCGTCTGCAGTGGTGTTTAAAGGTGTTTTAGTGTGTGATTCAAGGTTGCTGATAAGGCTGCCCTACTTAAAATAAGAAAAACGATTATAGCGGGTTATGGCTATATTAATCTAAGCGGTGAAAATTTTTCAATATCAAATTCATAGTGTTAATTTACACTAACTTATCATTTTTTAAGGCACACGGTCATTATGGATTACTCAAACTTCGGCACTAAATTTACTCAACCTAATGGTATTACTCAGTTAATGGAAGATTTAGGCGATGCTAAAAACAGTAACAATCCAAATATTGTTATGCTCGGTGGTGGTAATCCGGCCTTAGTGCCTGAGGTTAATGATATTTTTATCAATGAGTTACAAAAGCTTGTTGCTAATAATACACTTTCCAACGTATTTGGACTTTACGATGGCCCTGCGGGTAATGATGCATTTCGTGCAGCTCTGGCCAAGCAACTAAAAAGTGAATACTCATGGGATTTAACCGCAAATAATATAGCGCTTGGTAATGGCAGCCAAGCCAATTTTTTTGTGTTATTTAATCTGTTAGCTGGCAGTATGCCTGATGGTAGCCATAAAAAGGTTTTATTTCCGCTGGCACCTGAATATGTAGGCTATGCAGATCAGGGCTTAACTGACGATATGTTTGTAGCAATAAAGCCCGATATCGAAATTTTAAATACTGAAAGTGGATCAAACCAATTTAAATATATCATTGACTTTAAAGCTGTTGAGCAAGTATTAGCAAGCGACAGCAGCATTAGCGCACTGTGTGTGTCTCGCCCTACTAACCCTACAGGCAATGTCATTACTGATGAAGAAGTACATCATCTCGATTTATTAGCTAAGCAATATAATATCCCACTGATCATTGATAACGCCTACGGCGACCCATTCCCTGGGTGTATTTATACCGACGCAAACTTAACCTGGAACTCAAACATTATTTTATGCATGTCGCTTTCAAAGCTTGGCCTACCGGGTTTGCGAACCGGTATTGTAGTGGCTAACAATGACATAATTAAAGCCATTGGCCGTGTAAATGGCAGTATGATTTTATCGCCAAACAGTTTTGGCCCAAGTTTAGTAACACGCCTAATTAATGAAGATGAACTCCTCCCGCTGTGTAAAAATTCAGTGCTGCCTTTTTATCGAGAAAAAGCACAAACAGCAATGAACTTGTTTGATGAAATATTTGCCCACCTCCCCGTTTACTTACACAAAGTAGAAGGCGCATTTTTTATGTGGCTGTGGTTTAAAGAGGCAAAAATAACCAGCGAACAACTTTACCAAAAGCTCAAAGAGCAGGACGTTTATATTATTCCCGGGCATAATTTTTTTATTGGTATTGATGATGCTTGGGCACACAAACACCAGTGCATTCGCATTAATTATGCAACCGATGCCAGCACTTTGCGAAAAGGCTTAGAGGCTATTAAAGCCGTGATGGCATGAATGGGGGTGATATTGTGTAGAGCATTCGAACCCTTTGCTTGAATAAAATGCGTGAAAAGTGTTTATAGTGCCTATAGTTATTGGCATAAACCTGTGAACAATTTAAGGTTATTCAGTCATTCTCTAAGTCGTTAAATAAGCCCTAAACTGAGGTAAGCGGTTATTACTGTTATTTATTGATTGTATTAATTTTGTGCAAACGAGCCGCACCCCCTTTAAATTTATATATAAGTTGGTATGCTACGCGACCTTTTTTAACATATGATTATCATCAAAAAAGGGTTTGCCAAGGGGCGGCTATCGCTGCAAGGCACTTAATATAAGTGGCAGCAATAATACAGGCATCGCGTTATAAAACGTTAGATGTAACTTTAAATAGCAATATGCAAAAGTACTATTAAGGTCAATTATGCGATTAGGACCAGGACTACTCGTCACCGCTGCCTTCATTGGACCAGGGACTATTACGACTGCCAGCGTGGCAGGTGCAAACTTTGGTTTTGCACTAATATGGACATTACTGTTTTCAGTAATTGCCACCATATTATTACAATCTATGGCGGCGCGCCTTGGCGTAGCCACCGGGAAAGATTTAGCGCAAGCGCTAAGAGCCCACATTGAAACGCCCCTATTTAAATCGCTCGCTATATTTTTAGTGATCAGCGCCATTGGAGTAGGCAGTGCCGCCTATGAAGCTGGCAACCTTAGCGGTGCCAGCATGGGATTAATTGAAATATTTCCTCATGTTAATGCCCAGCTTTGGACGCCACTCATTGCATTTTTAAGTGCGGTGTTACTTTACAGCGGTAAACACAAAGTCGTTGAAAACGCGCTTATTTTATTAGTGATTTTAATGAGCCTAGTGTTTATCTCTACGTTAGTTATGGCTGCTCCCTCGCTGAGTGATGTGTTAGCAGGGTTTATTCCTAGTATGCCTGAGGGTTCAATTACCACGATACTGGCATTAGTGGGCACCACCATAGTGCCGTATAACTTATTTTTACACTCAGGTGTTTTAGCTGCAAGGCACGACAGCAAAAGTGATAAGCAAAAAGTCATCAAGCAAACTAATGTAGACACTGGCGTATCTATCACCTTAGGTGGCGTGATCACCCTGGCTATTTTATCAACCGCGTCAGTGGCTTTTTATGGCACAGATGCAGGGCAAATTAGCGCTGCCAACATGGCGGTACAACTTGAGCCATTACTTGGCGATGCTGCCCATTACTTTTTTGCTATTGGCTTATTTGCAGCAGGTTTAACCAGCGCAATTACAGCCCCCCTTGCCGGTGCGTATGCAGTATGTGGCATGTTAGGTTGGTCAAATAAAATGGATAACACTCGCTTTAAAAGTGTCGCGATTATTATTTTATTATTTGGTGCGGCGGTGGCGTCTCTGGGTTTAGACCCTGTAGCCGTGATAATTTTTGCCCAAGCCGCTAATGGCTTATTACTGCCTATTGTAACCACCTACCTAGTGTGGCTGGTTAACCAAAAAACAGTAATGGGCAAATACACCAACTCAATGCTGGTAAACTTAGTTACTTTACCGGTGTTAGTGCTTATTTTTGGCCTAAGTGGTTACAAGCTTTTTAGTTTGATTTTTTGATACGTTTGCGAGTCTTTCCACCTTGTTAACTGCTCATTTTTTCAATGCTATACATCACCCACATTGCGAGTACTGCGATGAAGTTAATTGTAAAAATACTTCCTCGCAGCCTGATGTTTGAAGTGAATATTTGAACACCACTGTGCAACACTCGCCCAGCGATAAAGACCCAAGCCAGCAAATAATAAGCTGAACTAATTGTTGAATCAGTAGAAATTAAAAGCACACAAACCAGATGAAAAAATACCGGCCACTCGAATTGGTTGCTCAAATTAGCGCTGAGTTTTGGCTGTATAGATTGAAATGGATTAGAGCCATCCGCTCTTTTACCAAGCCCCCATACACTTGGGGCTCTGGCAATAGTGAGCAAACCATATAGCACAACACACAAAATCACGTGTGCGAACATGGGCAAAAATATAGTATTCATTTCACACTGAGTCCTTTAGAGTAATCTAACCTTCGCTAAAACAAGCTTCTTCAACATAGAATAAAAACAGTCAATTGTACGCTATTGTCAATTACTAGGCTTAAGAGATTAGCTGTTATACGGCGACTATTACTGAGCCTATACTATTGGCAAAACCACCCACCTTTACGCTGTTTATTATTGAATTGTTAGACTCAACAGATGCTGTAATTATTGAATGGCAATTCATAGCCCTACCTTGTTCAAAAACATATTCACTCCCTAACTCAGCAAGATGCTCGGTAAGGTAACATGCTAAAGCCCCACAAGAGCTTCCTGTTGCTGACTCTTCAGAAATACCAAACAAAGGAGCAAAATTACGGCAGCTGGCTGTATGTTTACTTTGCACTTCACAAAGCTCAAAAACATGAAAGCCAACAAGGTTATGCTGTTTGCAAAAATCAGTGATACGTTCATCGTTTGGCTCTATTGCATCTAAATATCCATGAGGAACAGCAATTATGACATCGGCTAGTCCTGTTGAGATAGCTTCAATAGGTAAGTTTGTGCTTTCAAGTATATTACTTTCAATACCTATCATATGGGCAATTTCTTGATATGAAAAACCAGCTATTTTTTCAGGTAATTGCTGCTCCATGACAACCTTACCATTTGGTTCAATACTCACTGATAACATGCCAGCCTTGGTGCGCTGAACATAAGTGCCCGCAGTAAGCACACCTTCTTGGAACATAGTAGAAAAAGTAGCTAACGTAGCATGGCCACAAAAATCAACTTCTGCTGTTGTCGTAAAAAAAGACACCTCAAAATCAGCTTCATTATCACTAGCAACAAAAGCCGTTTCTGAATACCCGACAACTTGAGCAATTTTTAATTTTTCAGCATCTGTGAGCCTGTCAGCATTAAACACAACACCAGCAGGGTTGCCACCTTTGCCATTTACTGTAAACGCGCTTACCAAAGCAACTTCAATATCCACCTGTACCTACTCCCTCTATAACGAGCCTTAAAAGTGACTCGTTTTATTTATCTTTTAATCCATCAACCATAGCCGAGTTGCTATTTTGATTCAATGGTTTAGCTGTTCTGGCAGGATCATCAGACTTTACTCTTTATCCATGAAAGACCTCAACGTTAGCTTTATCAACGAGACTGCGATGTATAAACTTTAAAAATGGAGTTCCCTAGTTTAGCGATCACCTCATTGCGTTCTTTCATTGAGACCTCAGTTTGCGCTATGTAGATGCTAATTATGATCGGTGATTGATGTTCACTCCATACTACCGCTGTAATGCTTCGAGCACCAAAGCCACCAGCCCCGGAACGATCGGCTATGTTCCAACCTTCAGGCAACACTGAGCGCAACAAGTTACCAGTTACTTGGTTATTGACCATCCATGCTTTTAACTTTTCTTGGCTCATTGGAGAAAGTGTTGAGCCGAATAATAGTTCATTTAAAGTGTTTGCTATTGATTTAGGAGTCGTTGTATCCCTTAAGTCTCCTGGTATTCCTTCATTTAACTCGGGCTCAAAACGGTCTAAGCGAGTTTTTTCATCCCCTGTGTGCCTTACAAAATCAGTTATGCTTTCTGTGCCCCCTACTGCATTTATGATGATGTTTGCCGCGGTATTATCACTTGTTTTCATGGTTGCAGAGCACACATCATCGAGGGTTATTGCTTGTCCTACATACTTTTCTATAACCGGAGAATACGTCACAAGATCTGTCTTTTTAATTTTGACTGTACTATTAAGATTAATATCCCCTTGCTCAGAGTCATACAATAACTTTGCACAAGCAATTGTTTTAAAAGTACTTGTCAAAGGGAAGCGTTCATCACCTTTGTAATCCCAGTATTCTCCATTTTTAGTATCAAGAACCGTTACCCCTATCCGGCCCGAAAGCGTCACTTCGATTAACCTAGCTTCTTGCTCCACTTGTTGAAATTTTGGGCTATGTGAAAATGCCACAAATGGTATTAAAAGCAAAATAACCAATAAAGAATTCATCTATTTAATCCCATGATTCTGATTAACCAGCATTTTATATAAAAGCATCTGTGACAACAAAAAAGCTAAAGCTTGACCTACATGATAAATTTAACGGGGTCAGATCAAGCAGCTTAAAACTTAAAGCTTTCCCTTTCAAAGCTCCACCAACCTCTCATACAATCCTGATGCCCTGCTGACTGATTTATTCATTGCCATTAACAACACTTTTTTATCAGCCACCAGCTCGAAAGTGTTTTTAGCGCGGGTAATGCCGGTGTAGACTAACTGGCGGTTGATGCCGGCAGTTGCTTGGTTTTGTGGTGGCAGTACCATAGCCGTATAGGCAAACTCGGAGCCTTGTGATTTATGAATAGTCATTACATAAACAGTGTCATGGGCTGGTAGTCTGGCTGGTGAAAATGCCCGTTGATTGCCCTGCTCGTCAATAAATATGGCTTTGAGCTGGGCACTGTCGTCGTGCATTAAAATCCCAATATCTCCATTAAATAGTTTTAGCTGATAATCGTTTTGCGCAATCATAATCGGCATGCCCAAATAATGCCGCTGATTTGAGTTTACATTAATCAATCCTTGCTGGCTTAATTGCGTTTCAATGCGTTTATTTAAACTATGAACGCCATAATCGCCTTCTCGTACTGCGGCTAACAACTGGTAACTGGCAAAAGCTTTATGTATGTCTTGTACGCTCGCGTGTTGTTTAATTAAATTAAGATACTGAGCGTATTTACTGGCGGCGCTTTGTACTAGTTTATCAATCGGTTTACTTACAATGTCATAGTCTAAAATAACGTCTTTAAATTGGCCGCTGCTCAGCTCTTGCTCTACATAATTGAGCTTGCCGCTGTTATTGGTATTAACCGCTAATGCTAATTGACCTATGCCGCTGTCGGCTGTGAAACGGTAACTGTGCTGTAAAAACGCGATACAGTCGGCCAGTTTGAATTGACTATTACCTGCGACTAATTTGCGCTGGTTATTAAAGCATAAGCTGTTTAGTTCAGCGCAACGCGCCTCTGAATAACTTGGTGTTTGGCCAAGCACTAAACCTTGGCATAAATCGCTCATTACACTGCCGGTATCAACCGAGGCAAGCTGGTCTTTGTCACCGAGTAATATAAGTCGCGCATGCTCTGGTAAGGCCTCAATTAGTTTAGCCATCAGCGATAAATCAACCATCGACGCTTCATCAATGATCAATACATCTAAATGCAATGGATTACTGCGGTTATGCCTAAACTTATTAGTAAACGGTTTTACCCCCAGTAACCGGTGAATCGTTTGCGCGCTTTCTGGGATCAACGGCGTAATAGCTGCGCTTATTTTATCTTTTAACTGTTGTTTTGCCCCAAGGATTGATTCACTTAATCGCGCAGCGGCTTTGCCTGTCGGTGCCACCAACTTAATACTCAGTGGGGCATTTTGATAAAGCGATTGTAAAATTGCTAGTAGCTTAGTCACGGTCGTGGTTTTACCTGTACCTGGTCCACCGGTAATAACGCTAAAGCCTTTGGTTGCTGCCATCGCACAGGCGACCTTTTGCCAATCGAGCCCTTGCTCTGGTGCATCTTGTTCGGGGAAATAGTCACAAAGTAACTGAGTTAACTTATCGCTATCAATATCAAGCTTACGCTCACTCATTAACAACAATCGTGATGCCAGTGTTTGCTCATAACCGCTTAGACGTGCAAAATAAAGTCGTTGTTCAAGTAACTGTAACGGTTTAGTCTCCCCGACACTAGGATGGTTTTGCAAGCAATTAATTGCCTCTGCGGTGGTAAATGTGTCGCTAAACGGGCTGAGTGTGTCAGGAATTATGCCCGCTAGTTTGGTAAAATCACTTTGGCGTAAATTAAACGGATTACGCCAATCTACCTGCGCTAAATCTAAACAGCTGTGCTGACTTTGCTGCGATAAACAGAGTAATAAAAGCAGTGAATAAACGTCGTTTGGTTGTTGAGTTTGCTCACTGCTACACAGTAATTCTGCCAGTTTTATATCAACCATTCGTAGCCGGTTTTCGCTAAGTAGGTAATCAAACAATGGCACTATTTGTACGTCGTTCGTCGCTGCTGTTGCAATGGCTGTATTGGTATCTAACACGCTCATAGCATTGCTCCTTGGCTATTTTCGGTTGCCTCATCTATGCTTTGGGCAACACTGCCTTGACTAAAAAGCCCATCTAAAATAATAACTTGCTCGGCGGTCAACTTTTTAAAGTACACACCTTTTCCATCTGCCATACCACGTAAAAAGGTGTAATATACGCCACCTAAATGCTGCTCAATGCTGTAATTGTTGATCCGTTGTTTTAATAACCGATGCAATGCCACGGTGTAAATTAGATACTGTAAATGGTACTGGTGGCTACTCATAGCTTGCTCTAAATGCTCTTGCTCATAATCAGTTGGCTGGTTGCCTAAAAAGTTAGACTTATAATCCAAAATAAAATACTGCTCGTTATGACAAAATATTAAATCGACAAACCCTTTTAATAAGCCTTTTACATCATAAAAATCGAGCCTACTTTGATTAAAACCAAAGTGCTTAATCAATGTTTCATTCAAGCCTTTTGCCGTTAAACTGGTAATTGGCAGATTAAACTCCATTTCAACCAAACAATCCCGTGGCGTTAATTTACTTAAACTTAAACCGTTTTCATTCAATGGGCAGTTTAACGCGGCAAGCACCCATTGCTCAGTTGTTTCTTGCCATTGGTCACTAATGTGGTATTTGTTCAAGCTACGCTCAACTACCACGCTTAGGTTTTGCTCATGGTTTGTGGGGTGCTGCTCTGGGCTGGTGAAATCCAGTTGCTCAAAAATCTCGTGTAAACAACTACCCGGTTTTGCCCCCTTGGGAAAGCTATAAGGTGAGCGAATATCGTCTTGTTGCGTGGCAAACTCATCTTTTTGATGATCTTCGTCGCTGCGCCCAGGTTCTAAATGCTCGCTATGACTTTTAAAACTCAGCGCACTAAAACTGGTGGTGCGCCAATCACGTTCAATTTTAACTTTAACCTTATTAACACTCACACTGTGACTTTGTGTTTGGCTTGATTGCAGTGATAATGCACCCTGCTGAGATAACTCTTCGCTAGTAAACTGTTGATAGCTCATGGCTGGTTTGTCAGCACAAAACTCTTGTAAATGCGTGCGCCACACTAAACTACTGGTGATATCAAGTCCTGCAAATAATACATGCCCTAAGGAGCTACTTTGAATTGCCAACCGACTACTTTGTCCTTGGCCTAGGTTATACATACCAATTGCGCAGTAATGAACGGCGCGAGTGAGTGCAACATACAATAACCGTAAATCTTCAGCTAGGCGTTCTTGCTCCGCTTTTTGTAACGCATCGTCATTTTTACTGAGATCGTAAATCAGCTGGCCATCTTGATGATACAACGCATCTTTCGTTTCACGATACCCGCTGGCAAATGGCATAAATACCAGCGGGTATTCAAGCCCTTTTGAAGCATGCATAGTGACTATTTTTACCAAATTGGCATCACTCTCAAGGCGTACTTGCACGGTTTCACCATCTTGTTGACTTACTTGCTGCGCAAACCAACGTAATAACCGTAAAGTACCCTCTAGCTCGATTTGTTTTTGCTGTAGGATCTCGCCTAAATGACGAAAATCGGTCAGCCAACGTTCAACGTTGTAACCCAACCCTTGCCATTTCGCGCTTAATTGATTGTGACTGAGTAAGTGCTCAAGCATTGCCATAGCACCTTGTTTGTACCAAATAGAGCTCAGGTAAGCAAAAAAGTTAAGATGCTCTTGCCACTGTGCTTCATCATCAGCCAAGGCATAAATGTCATTATAACTTAAGCAAAATAGTGGCCCAGCTAACACGCCGCGCAACAGTGATTCGTTGTATTGGCCATGTAAAGCCGATAAAAAATTAAGTAAATGATGGCTCAGCTCTTGGCTAAATACACTCTCACGGGATAAGTACACGCTCGCAATTTTGGCATCACTGAGGGCTTTTTTCATAATTTGCGCTTCAACCCGATCACGCACCAAAATACAAATATCTGCCGCCGTGACTGGCTTATTCCCAATACACGCACGCCCTTGCTGTGCTTGCTCAAGTAAGGTCACTATTTTATTGGCAAAATAGCTAGCTAAATGTTGCTGGCCAATGCCTTTATTAGTTGGTTTATTTTTTTCATCTGCGGCGCTATCTGCAAACACACAAAACTCAAAGGCGGTGGCAGGTTGGCCATCAATTAAAAACGATTTATCGGCTTTTTTACCTTGTGCCGCCACGCGATTAAACGGGATCGCATCGTTATAAATAAAGCTGTTATCGTGTTTACTAAACAGTGCATTGACGCTTGCAACCACATCGCTACTGGAACGAAAGTTAGTACCAAGGGTAAATTGCTGCTCCTTTGCCACTTCGTGTTTAGCACCAATGTACGTAAAAATATCCGCGCCCCTAAAACCGTAAATAGCTTGTTTAGGGTCGCCTATCATGGCAAGCGTGGTGTTTTCTTGGCTATAAATTTTACTAAAAATACCGTACTGAATGGGATCAGTATCTTGAAACTCATCAATCATCGCTACCGGGAACAACTGCGCTATTTTTTCTGCCAGTGCTGCGCCTTGCTCTGTATTGAGTGCACTGTGCAAATTAGTTAATAAATCATCAGGAGTTATAACGCTTTGCTCTTGCTTGCGTTTTACAATGGCTTGTTTAACCCAACTTGCCGCATGTTGCACAATAGCGATTGCCAAGCCTTGATTAACGGTGTTAACAAGCTTCGCCATTTCATCAAACTGGCTAAGCATTACATGACTAAACAAAGGCTGATTTTTTTTATAATTAGCTTCGTCACTGAGGTTTTCAGTACTCCATATTTCATAAGAGTACTTGTTTGTACCAAACTCAAAAAACAGCTCATCACCTTTACAAAATGCCTCAAGCGCTGCAAGGCTACCTTTACGTGCAGGTGTTTTGGCACCACTTAAGCCAGAGCTTTTTACAGCTGCAATAAATTCGCTATCAAGGCAGGCTTTTTTAAAGCTCGCGACTTTACCAAGATATAGCTCGCGTGCTTGCCACACATCATCTAGTTTTATTTGCGGAGTAACCAGCGCATTGCCTTTATTAAGTATGTTCGCCACTTTACTAAATAACGCTTCAGGGGCAGCAAATACCTCTAAAATTGCATCAGTTTTTTCTTTATTGAGTGGATATACAAACACTCGCCAAAAATCTTTAATGGTTTCAAGCAAGATCTCCCGCTGATCTAAAATAAACTCCAAATTAAACGCCACACCAGACTCAAACGCATGCTGTTTTAACATTCGTTGGCAAAAACCATGAATGGTGAATATTGCTGCTTCATCCATCGATTTAGCGGCGGCATCGAGCAAATCAAATGCACGGTGTTTATCATCGATTGTGGCGATCACAGCATTGATCAGCTCATCCTCTGTTGCTTGGCCAAGCAGTGCATCACGTGCTGCTATAATACGAGTGCGCACACGGTCTTTAATTTCTTGGGTGGCGGCATCGGTAAAGGTAACGACCAATATTTGTTCAACACTCAACGGAGTATTTACGGGCGATGAGTGTTGTTGCGCGATTTGCATGCCGAGTAAATAACGTAAATATAAACCTGTAATAGTATAAGTTTTACCGGTGCCTGCACTGGCTTCAATGAGACTTTGCCCAATAAGCGGCATCGTAAGTGGATTAAGCGCTTGCATGGTCACTCTCCTTTGCATGTGCAAATAACGGCGCAAGTAGCATATCGCTCCAGCGTATAAATTCCTCTTGGCACTCATTCAACGATTGCGTTGTTAAGCGAATATAGGGGTTCTCGCCCTCGCCTCGGCCAATATATTGTGGGCTAAATTTGCTCATTGCTTTGCCAATATCGCCACCACTTTTTACGTACTCATAGCCACTCACAGGAAAAAACGCCACTGGTTCTTTAAGTAGCGCGTTATATAAAGTAAACCAATCTTGCAACAGTGCTTGGGCATCTGCTTTATCCAAAGCTGCAAAAGTGATTTGTTTATCAAGCCCAAGTAATACAGTTTCTACATGTTGATCCACGCACTGCGCAACAAGGTGATATATAAAGCCCTTGATGAGATCTTTTGCCTTGATACTGGCACTACGATAAAACACTTGTTTGTGCTGATAAAGATGATTTAACCAGCCTTCAAGCTCAGTACTGTTGTTATCACTGTGAAGTGTTAGCGCAACTTCAATCGGTTCATTTTTGCCGCCCTTGATGTGCTCTTTAACTTGCCCTGCCAGTGCATCAACCCGGTGCTGCATTTTCTCAAAGATCAAATCTCCAACATGCGCCTGCGGTAACTCGCCTCGTTGCAGTATTTGCTCACGACTAAGGGGCTGCTCAAAAATAGCCGCTTCGAGTATTTCGTCGAGATAAAAATAACGGTGCAGTGCGTCTAAACTAAATGGCTCTTCATCTTTAGCTACTTCGTTAAATTGTGCTAAACGCAACCCTAAACTTTGCTGATAAAAACTCTCTTGTGCATTGCATACGCTGCGGATAAACATATCCAGCTCAAGATGTTCAGGTGCGCTGACCTCAAGCGCTGTCAGTGGCTCTGGGATTATCGCCTGAGCGGGTAACCAAATTGGATTATAACTGTGATTGGATTGCAGCGTATTAGTGGTATCTGCCTGATAATTTAGGCTATTAAAAGGCTGTAAATGCTGTTTATTGATCAAACACTCAGGCAAGGTTTGCTCACTTGGCTCAGCAAATTTGAAACTGCGGCCAATGTATTCTAGTAATTCACTCACTAAGGTTGATGGCATACGCGGTTGATTATCAAAACATGAACGGCCAATATAGCTCATGTATAAGTTATCACGGGCGCTGAGCAGCGCTTCTAAAAATAAGTAACGGTCATCTAATTTGCGCGATCGGTCACCTTTTTGCTTTTTCGAATAAGGCACTAAATCAAAACCAATCGGCTGCACCGTTCGTGGGTAATCGGCATCGTTAAGCCCTAACATACACACCACTTTAAATGGCACAGCACGCATTGGCATTAGCGTACAAAAGTTCACTTGGCCGACTAAAAAGCGTTGCCCTACACCTTTTTCTTGAATGCCTTGTTTAATTAAATAACTCACAATACGCTGCGACACTACTTGCGTGTAATCGCCATTATCATGGTGCTTTTGCAGCTCTTCGAGCACCTTTTGCAGTACCAGTAAATCCCAGCTATCGTCGCTTTCGCTCTCGTAAATAGCCGTTAATAGTTCACTCAGGATAAGGGTTTTATTAGTTAGCGTGTCGTCTGGGGTGAGCCTGTGTTTAAAGTGTTGCAATACATCAATAAAATGCACTAATTTATTGAGTGTATCAAGTGCCATCCCTTCCACTTCATCAGCGCTATATATGCCATTAAACGGGCATTGTTCATCACGTTGGGCGATACCTAACAATAAGCGGTTTAAGCCATGTTGCCAGGTATTTAATTCTATCGCGGGTAAATCAAAGCTATGCTTATGCTCGGCGTTTATTCCCCACTTGACGCCAACACGCTCAAGCCAATATTGAATTTGCTCATATTCGTGCGCTTCAACACTAAACTTTTCAGCTATTTGCGTCACTTGCAGTAAATCAAGGATATCTGACACACCAAAGCGCGAAAACGGCAGATCCGCTAAACTTGCAAACGAACTCAGTACCGGTTTTTCTTGCTCAATGGCTAGATCGGCTAACGCATAGGGAATAAAACGGTTACCCTGCGCACCGCCAAATACCGCTTCTATGTAAGGGCTATAAGTGCCAACATCCGGCATCATTACTATAATATCTTTTGGGGTGAGTGCGGGGTTTTGATTAAATAAATTAAGTAAGTAATCGTGCAAACGCTCAACTTCTCTAAGTGGAGTATGGCAATCACTTAGAGCAATGCTGGTATCGGTAGTGCTTATTGCAAGCTTACCTTCATCGTTTATAAACCATTCTTTATTGTCAGTAAGGGATTCACCTTTAAACGCTAACTGGTAAATTTCGCTTTGAATTTGACCAAGTAAACTGTCGTCAAACACATCAATAAAGCCATCAATCCAGCTTGCATCACGCTGTACCAGTTGTTCAAAGTAATCACGGCCTAATTTACCCCACGATGATAACAACGGATTACCAATAAAATAGTAGTCTTGCTCTGGCTCACTTTGCTTTTTTTGCTGCGCTTCCAACAATGGCATTTTGGCGTATTTAGCCGTTATTTTAGCTGCCGTTTTTTCATCAATTAAATCCCCCCAATAATGTTCGCTGGGATTAAAAAAGAATAAAAATACCTCGGTTTTTTTACTCAATGCATCAAACACATCAAGTTGCGAACTGGCAATGGCTGAAATACCAAATAAACTGATCCGCTTTGGTAATAAGCTACTGTCCATTTTATCAAGCGCGGCTAATAACTGCCCTTGCATATTGGCGCGATGAAACTGACTTTGCCCAAGCACTTGACTATGCGCTACTATTTTTCGCCACAGATCAGGCTGCCACGGCGCGATACTAATATCTACATCATCTAATTTATCAGTGCCGCTGTCCCATGTGGCTATCCAGTGCGGACGGTACATTAAATATTGGTCATATACATCGGCTATTTTTTCACATAAAGCAAAGGTTTTTTGACCGTCTGTGTCACCTGCTAAGTAGGTTTTAAGGGGTAAATATAACGGTTCATCAATGCAGTTTGGTAAAATAGCAAATAATTTCCAAGCAAGATTAGGTTTATTAAACGCCGACTCCTTGGGTACATTCGGTAATAGCTGCTGGTATAACTGCCAAATGAAACTCGACGGCAGTGGAAAATCTACCTGTGCTGCCACCCCCAAACTTTCACTTAAACCAATTTTCAGCCACTGCGACATACCCGGAGATTGCACCAACACCACTTCTTTATCAAATGGGCTGCTTAATGGGTTTACTTTTAAAAGCTGATGAAACTGCGCTTGCAGGGCTTCCATGCGGTTAGATTGAATAATATTGAGCATTGCGACACTGTTCTTGCTTGAGATAAAAACAGTGTAAGATATTTTCAATTATAGGGGTAGCCATTGTCGCTAATTGGCATTAATAAATCAGCGAGTTAGCACAATAATTAACTCACTTTTTATACGCACAGTATAGCTACTGTGCGTTTTATTTTCTGAAGGAGTCATTATTTATATGGGCTAATACTTGATAAGCTAAATTGGCTTTGCATGATCATATCGCCATCAATGCCTTTTAGCTGGAGTGAAATAGCTGGATCTGTTTGTTGCCAATCAATGCTTAAATCACCGTAATTAACGTCATGTGTGAACTTCCCCACGCGGTGTTTATTAGGACTGACGTTTTTCCATTTTTCAGTAAGGCCTGAGCTGGTCATTTCAATCAGTGGATAATCAAGGTTCTGTTCATACCTTGATATCTCTCCCCAGTGTGTGTCACCACTGATAATTACCACGCCGTTTACTTTGTGTTTTTTAATTAACGCAAATAAACGGTTTCTATCCTCCGGAAAATTAGCCCACGACTCCCAGCCGGTAAAGTCAGGCAGTAACTGTAAGCTCGAAGCAATCAGTTTAATTGCAGCAGGCTTTTTAAGCTCTTGTTCAAGCCATTGCCACTGCGCTTCACCTAACATCGATGCGCCTTTTACTTCACTTGGGCTATAAGGCCCTTGATTATTCGCTTTACGCTCAGTCTTGTATTGTGTTTCACTAACGTGGTTAAGTGCATCGCGGTTCCAACGCAGATCAGGCATGATCACTTGTATCGTGTGCTCACCTTCGCCATACATATACGAGGTATAAATCCCATCGGCACGTGTGCGACGCACTGAACCCGTTGGCTCTTGCCAAAAGTCGAGCATAATTTTCCGAGACTGTTCTTTATGTGGGTACTCTTTACCTGCATCATTTTGGCCAAAATCATGATCATCCCACATGGCAATAAGGGGAGTCTGTGCTTTTAACGTTTTAAAGCCGGGCTTAGCGCCTAAGCGCTGATATTTATCGGCAAGTACGCGCATATCGTTGGTGTCGCCGTAGATGTTATCACCCAAAAAGATAAACAAATCTGCCTGCTCTTTATTGATCGCGTCAAAAATCGGAATATCTTTATCTTGATGCCCACATGAGCCAAACAGTATTTTTTGCGGCGTTAGTTTTTGCGGTGTACTTAATACTGAAAAACTCGCAACAATGCTTACCAATGCGGCCGCTTTAATTAAATGCTTCATTTTAAAATCTCATCAATTGCATCCGCCATAGCGGGATTAAGCTGCTTAGGGTTTTCGCCAAGTACGGTTAAAATCGTTGCCGCAACTTGTGCTTGTTTGAGCTCTGTTGTTGTTTTTAATAAACCTTGCGGTTTAATATCTGGGCCAATTGCAGCTAACCAAATATGCTCAGAGCCAATAATTCCCTCAGGAAAAGCTTTACGACCTTGCTCCGATTTTGCCATTGCTTGTTTTGAACTATGATGCTGCCAATCATTAGCGTTACTGCCACGGCCATGATCCGTGGTGATAATAAGCGTTGTGTTATTTTTATAGCCAGGTGTAGTCTGAATGGTTTGCCATAAGTCTTTGATAAAAGCGTCACTTTGTTTAGCCGACTGCAAATAGTGATCGTAATGACCATCATGGGCAAAATCATCGGTTTCACCTAAGCTGATCACTAATAACTTAGGCTTTTTTGCCAGCATATAAGCTTTGGCAAAACGATATGTAAAACTGTCTAAACGCACATTATGCCAAGGACTTGGGATCTCCTGTTGTAAAGCATTTAATAGTGGCGCATCGGCAAATAAGTCTGCCTCAATTGGCATAAAACCCGCATTTACATATACGTCGCTGCGTTTGGTATTAACAATAAACGGAAATACATCCCAACTGCCAAATAAGGCGGTTTTATTTTTATAGTCAGCGCGTTGCTCTAATCGCTCTAAAATAGTTTTATTTGGATTTGGCGTTTTATCATTACTGTTAATTGCCTCATCAACACTGCCAGTTAAGATCTCACTGTAGCCTGGGTATGAAAAATACCACGGGTTACTCACCGACATTGTTGAACCATTCTCTCTATCGCCAATTAACACACCGTGTTGAGCAATCGTATTGCTAATAAATGGCATTAACTGAGCTTGTCGGGCGTGTTTGTCATCGCGCCAAAACTGTTGTTTCAATTGCTCTGGCTGTTTAACAAAATCGGGATTTGCTAACAATTTTTGATCGGCGCCGTTAAATACCTCTTGCCAGCGCACACCATCAAGCGTCACAAGCACGACATTATCACTGGCTTTGACAATATGACTTACCATTAATGTACAGCCTATTACGGCCAGTTTAGCTATTGCTTTCATAGTATTCCTATCAATAAAAACCCATCAACAAGGATGGGTTTTGGTTATTATTTTTATAATTAGGGCTTAAAAATTAGCAGTAAATGTAAGTGCTGCAGTTCGTGGTGCACCAATAAAATAAGTGCTGCCATTACCTGTCCCACCCGCTAAATACTGTTTATCTGTTACGTTAGTGACAGCAAAAGCAATATCGATTGATTTAAATGGGCCGGCATTGACGTCTGCGGCATAACCGGCATTGATATCAAGCACGGTATAACCATCAACTTTATTACGTGTACGAGTTTGCTCATCTAAAAATGCACCTAAGCGTTCACCGGTATATTTAGCGGATATACCAAAGCGGAAGTCGCCACTGTAATAATCGGTCGAAAGCACAAACATATCGCTTGGTGAATCGATTACGTCATCGCCTTTTTTAAAGCTTGGCGGTAGCGCTTTTCCGTCTTCATCTTTGAGGATAACACCATCGGCATCGTAGGCACTTGGATCGTGCGATGCGTATTCAGAGCTGTTATTAGTATATGAAGTATAAATATTCCATTCATTTGTAAGCATATAACTTGCTGATAGTTCAATACCTTGCGAGTCAATACCACCTACATTGATGTAAGAGCCATTTGTACCTATCGTATAATCAATCCCGCCGGTATCACTGCCAGGTGCGATAAAAGTAATACGGTTATCAAAGGCAATAGAATAAGCGGTCGCAGTTAGGCTCAAGCGGTCTGCTTTATAACGTACACCAAAGTCGATATTTTCAGCTGTTTCTGGTTCAATTTCTGTGAGTGTAGAACTATCACGCTCCAGCACTCCATCTTTAATTGCTGAGAAATTTTCACTGAAACTGGCGAATAACTCTGTACTGCTAGTTAGCTGGTACAAAGCACCTGCACTAAATAACACATCTGAATCACTGTTTATTTTATCAGAGCGTAGATCTGCAAAATGATCGTATTTTTGTAATTCAACTAAATACTGTTTAGCGCCAAGATTAACTGTAAAATCGCCTAGGCTGATAGAATCTTGTACGTACCACTTAAAGGTATCTGTTTCAAAAGTATTTTTATATTGCGTCCAGTATGGGGTGCTATCAAAGTGATGATACACGCGAGCGTCAATAACTTTATGCCAATCACGAGATTCGTCACGATCAGTTTGTTCAAGCCAAATACCTGCTTCAATATCGTGCATCCCTAAGGTTAATTTATAATCGGCGGTTAAACCTAAACGGTCCTTGTCATAGTGTGTATGGCGATATGACATTACCGGTATTGCCGAATCTGGGTAACACGCCGGATTCAACCCTGTGCCTGAATCCCATGGCCAACTGAGTGTGTCTGTACAATTTGCGTTAGGCGTTAATGGCTTACCTTGGCTATCTGCAAAACCATATGAGCCAGCATTTGTGCCGCCTTCGGTTGTTGGATTACCGTCTTTATCGACAGGTGATGTTAAATAAGGTGGGATCCAATCACCACGCCCTGAGTTTTTATGGTAATAAGGGCTGATTGTTAATAATGATGAAGGTGAGATTGCATATTCAAACTTTACGTAACCTAACGCATTTTCACGCAATGTACCCCAACCTTCTGCAAACATTTGGTCAAAGTGTGGCACGCCAGTCCAATTCCAAGTTAGTTGATCCCAATTTGGTGTTTGCGCAAATTGCTGCAAGCTCACACTGTTATAGTTGGTCTCACTTACATCATCATACGATAAACGCCCTGTTACAGTCAGCGCATTAAAGTTAGATACAAATTTAGCCTCAGCATGTTGATTATCTTTACCGCCATTACTGCCATCACCTATCCAGCGGCTAGTATTGGTTTGTGAATAACTCACATAAGCTTGCGTGTTATCAAAGAGAGTGCCAGTTTCATGCTTAAAATAATAACGGGTCGCATCATGGTCACCATTGGTGTAAGCAAATGTAGTTTCTCGCTCAAGGCTAGGATCTTTACTAACAAAATTAAACGTACCACCGAGTGCTTCAAGTGATGCTGAGGCGATATCTGAGGTACCTTGTCCCACTTCAACCGTGGCTAAGTTTTCGCTGTCTAGGTAGCGATTAGCTTTTGCACCACCGCCATAATTAGAGCCACCATTAGGAATGCCGTCTATCGTCATACCTAATTGTTGTTGGTTAGAGTCAATACTAAAACCACGCATAGTAATGGTTGTTGACCAATCGTCGCCGCCAAATGCGTCGCCTTCGTTAATACTAATTCCAGGTAGGTTATCCATCACCGATAATACACTTGATACCGAACTCTGCTGTTCAATCATTGATTGCTCAATCACACTATTTGCATAGCTCGTTGGTTTTGCCACTACCGTGACTTCTTCTATTTCGTTGGTATTTGCAAAGCTATTAGTTGAAAACGCTAAAGCGATTGCTAAGCTTAAAGTCGATCTTTTAGTAAAAGTACGCATTGTTGTCCCATTTGCAATTATTGTTTTGTATACGGGCAAAGTATGGAGGGAATATATGACAAAAAAGCTCGAAAAAATTGACGTAACAGTGACAAAAATATTGATTATTTATGGCAACAATGCAGCTTAACCAATTAACAAAATAAAGATTATAATTTAAATAACAGTCTATCGCGGTAATATTTGTAGGAAATAGAGAGGGAGTTAAATCAATACGAAAGAGTATTTTTCACAGCATTAGTAACGATTAAAAAGCAATATTGCTAATCGCAAATAAATACCTAAAACAAGTTTGCAATCAACATGTATGGCGTTAATGCAACCACCTACAGACGTAGGTGGTTTAGTGACTAAAACAAACTACGTTTAAATTAGTTCAGCCAGCATTTCATCACTATATGGAACCACTTCTTCAGCATTTTTGATTTTACTGATGTAATCTGGGTTTGCAATAAACGGGCGACCAATAGCAATTAAATCAAACTTATTGGCGTTAATAGCAGCTTTAGCCGTGTCAAAATCATAGCTACCAACACCCACTAAAGTACCTGAATAAGCCGCACGTAAATATTCTGACGTCGTTTTATCTGCAAGGCTTGCAAAGCGCATGCTATCGTCAAAAATACCGCCATGTAAGTAAGCGAGTGCTCGGCTATTCAACTCGTTTAAGAGGTAATCAAATACCGCTTTATCGCGGCTATCTTCGCTCATATTAAAGTAAGCGCCAGGAGATAAACGTAGCCCAGTTTTATCTGCGCCGATGACGTTAATTACCGCATCAACAACTTCAAGTGCAAAACGCGACATATTCTCTGGGGTTTGCCCGTATTCATCATCACGCTCATTGGCTGCATAATGTAAAAACTGATCGATTAAGTAACCATTCGCACCATGGATCTCAACGCCATCAAACCCAGCTTCAAGCGCATTCTCTGCAGCCTTTGCATAATCTGCAATTAATGACTTAATATCGGCAGTGGTTGCTGCTTTTGGGGTAATATAAGTAAGCTCACGCATACGTGGTACAGAGCCTTCAACACCAATCGCAGATGGGGCTAAAACGTCGCCATCAAAAAAGTGTGGATGTGCAACCCGACCAACATGCCAAAGTTGTGCAAACATTTTACCGCCCTGCTCATGCACAGCATCGGTTACTTTTTTCCAGCCTTGAATTTGTGCGCTGGTAAATAAACCTGGCGTATTCGGGTAACCTTGCGCATCAGGGCGAATAATCGTGGCTTCACTAATTATTAAACCGGCTTCAGCACGGCGTGCGTAGTAATCAACCATCGCTTGGGTTGGCACTAAGTTATCGTCAGCCATACAACGCGTTAGCGGTGCCATAAGTATACGGTTTTGTAATTCAATCGTGCCATTAAGCTTAAACGGTTGCAGTAGATCAGTGGTCATTCTTATCAATCCTTATCTTGAGTGTACATTCAAGATAAGGGCGAACAATAAAACATTCAAGTCTATTTTTGAATATTTGTTCAAGATTAAGTAAACTAACCCCACATACACCTTATAAGTCAAATAGAATGCAACAGAGCGCCCTATGAGAATAGCCGAATTTGACCGTGAATTTGTACTTCGCCAAGCGATGCTGGCTTTTATGCAACACGGTTATGCTAAAACGAGTATGCAAAAATTAACGCAAGTTACAGCGCTTCATCCGGGATCTTTATATGCTGCGTTTGGCAATAAAAAAGGTATTTTTTTAGCGGCTATTGAGCAATATCAGGCTGATAGAAATCAGCAATTTACGGCACTTTTTTGTCAACATAAACCCGTTTTACCAAGCCTACGCCAATACTTAGACTCAATAGTCAACGAGTGTATCAGTGGTGATGCGATGAAAGTATGTTTACTTACTAAAAGTATTAGTGAAGTTGAAGGGCAAGATTCACAGATCAGCCACGTACTGATGACAAATTTAAACGCCTACGAAAACGCCCTCGCCGAACAATTTGAGCGCGCGATAAAAGAAGGTGAAATACCAAACACACGCACAGCTGAGCATCTAGCTCGTTTTTTAGCAATGGGCCTTTACGGCTTGCGAACCTATGCACTGACTAACCGCTGCGAACAAGATCTAAGCCAACTCGCCGACGATTTATACCACGCAATGTGTAATTAATTTTTAACTAATCGACATTTTGTCATATTAGTCAATATACTATACCTAAGCCATTCTAGAGAGAGTCTATTAATGAGTAATGCAACTGCAACCGCATCTGAAAAATTCGAGACAATCTTAAATTTAGGAGCCAAAAAAAGATTGGCTTTTATGTTTGAGACCGTCCAAGAGTTCAAACAAGTGTGGATATTAAATGACGACGATGGCTGTGTTATGCTCGCCAACGAAGATGATGATTGTGTACCGGTATGGCCTGAACGTATTTATGCCGAAGCATGGGCTACCGGTGAGTGGGAAAATTGCACAGCTAAAGCAATTCCATTGAAAGATTGGACAACCCGATGGACACCCGGTCTTGAACAAGATGACTTACTTATCGCCGTTTTTCCAACTGAAGAAGACGACGGCACAATTCTATTTCCTGATGAATTTGATTCACAACTAAAAGCACCTAAAAAACGTTACTAATTACACTTCGCTATAATTGAGTCGCAGACGTGTTGTTCTGCGACTTATCCACGCAAACTTTAAATTTTTTACGCGCAACGATTTAAGACAAAGATACAAAATTAATACCTATAAAAATTAAAATATAACGGCAATAATGTCGCTTTTAGCGATAATTAATTTATGCTTATTCACACTGTTCAGTGAAATAAACACAGCTCCCACTGCAAAAACTTTGGCATTAGTTGACTTCAACACGCCCCTTACTCTTTGGACTTTATAATGGTACGACAAGGTATTTTAATATTACTACTGCTAACGTTTATTAATAGTGGCTATGCCACAGAGCAAATTGACTCAGTAGAATCCACACTCAGTGAAATAAAACAGCTCAAAAGTGATGGTGAATCCGCACAAGCTTATCAACAATTAAGAGCAACATATTCCTCGGCACAATCAACCACACAACAAGCTGAGTTAATGGTTGTTTGGCTTGCATTTATGAATGAAGACAAGAACTGGCATGAATTCGACTTGCTCAAAGACGATGTATCACAGTTACTCGATAGCGAAGTCGATATAGAAACTAAATACGCACTTTATGACAACCTCGGACTAATGAAATATCGCTTAGGTAAGTTTGCCGAAGCCGATTCTTATTTATCAAAAGCAGTGTCTTTTGCTGATGACACACAGCTTGCTACGAGTATGACTTACTATTTGTATGGAATTAACTCTGTTAGACAAGGAAAAATGGTAGATGGACTCGATAAAATCTTACATGCTCACGATTTACAAATAAACATTCAAGGATATGCTTCACCGAAGATATTAATTGGTTTAGGGTTTACCAATTATTATATGAAAAACTACGACAAAGCGATTGAATACACTCAACAGGCAATAGCAGCATACCCTGAAAATGACATACTGCTCACTGAGCTGTATGCAAACTTAGCTGCAATGTACGTTGATAAAGCCCAATACCAAGAGGCATTAATTGCCATTAATCAAGCCGAAAAAGTAGCCCACTTCCATAATATATTTGACCGAGTTCCTATAATTATTAATAAAGGCACTATTTATGCTGAGCTAAATGAGCACCAAAAAGCCATTGATTATTATTTAAAAGCGTTAGATATTGTAAATAAAAACAATGATTTAATACATAAGCCTACTGTTTTAAGTAATCTGGCACAAAGCAATCAAAGTTTAGGTAATTATAAACTTGCTGCCGACTATTTTGAGCAAGCCCTCGCTATATTTTCAAGCGAGAGTCAACTCATCAAACGTTTAGAAAACTATCCGCCAATGATCGAAAATTATCAATCATTAGGAAATTACCAACGCGCATTAGAACTTATGATTGAATACAAAGAATTAGATGATGAAAGTACCTCATTAGCTGCAAAAGAAAAATTTGATCAATCACAAGCAGCCTATGATATTGCCTCTAAAGAAAAGTCATTAATCGAAGCTAAACTAGCGCAAACAAGCAATGAAAATGCAATTCTACGACTCTATGGGATCGTTGCATTCAGTCTTTTAATTATCCTATTTATTTATATTGCCTATAGACTAAAACACTCTGCCTACCTGCAAGTTAAAGAGCTTGCGTTGCGCGATCAGCTCACGGGACTATTTAATCGCCGCGCATTGCACGATATCTTTGAATTAGAAATGAGCCGGGTTAATCGCAATAAAAAAACTTTTAGTATTATTTTGCTGGATATAGATCATTTTAAAGTACTCAACGACACCTATGGACATGACTATGGTGACATTGTATTGCAAAAAGTGGCTAGCGCATTGCAAGATTCAATTAGAAGTATGGATAAAGTTGCTCGCTGGGGAGGTGAAGAATTTCTGGTGTTTTTACCTGAAACCAATAAAGAGCAAGCATCGCATCTTGCAGAAAAGTTACGCTTAGCTGTAAGTAACATTGAATTGACTTACCAAGATAAGCTACTTCAGGTCACTGTTTCTTTAGGTGTCTGTGAATATAATCAACAAGGTGAATATAAAGACATGGTTAAACAAGCCGATCTTGGTCTTTATAAAGCTAAAGAAACAGGGCGGAATAAAGTCGTCTGTCTCAGTTAAACTAACAAATGTTCTTGCGCGCAACTATCTTCATTATCATGTAATTGAATGTAGTTGCTCACTAAGCATATAGTTTACTAATAAAGCGATGTTATTTCCTCGCATTAAGGCTGCTCTGTTGACCTAAAAATAGCAATGGCACACTGTTTTATTGCGCTTGCTCAAAAAAATTACGACATAGTTTGCTAAACTAACCTAATAACCTATTAGATTAAGTGTGCTAGCACAACGCTGAGATTTACTCTGGGCACATTTACAGAAACAGTTGGACAAATACGTGATATTTAATTCTAAGTATAAAAAAGAAATTGCAAAACTAAAAAATGAAATTGTAGATATTCGTAACCAAAATGAAGCACTGCATGATGAACTGGAACAAGTTAAGAATGCTAAAAGTCAGTTAGTAGCGCAAATAAATCAAACTGATAAAACTGCCAAACAACAAGACGAATTAAACCGCTTGTGGCTACAGTCTTCAATTTTAATAGAGCAAATCAGGGAGAGCCTAGCAGCAAATTCAAGTGAACTTGTAATGCACAGAGATGGCTTTCAATCATCACAGCAATTGCTTGATAACATTATTGTAATGCTATCCGCCACTTTGCAATCAACTTCTGTGATATCCAGAGACACTAAAACAGCCTCTGAATCTGTAAAGCAATTACAAACAGTCACAGCAGGGATTAATGACTTTGTAAACATTATCAAAGGCATCTCTGACCAAACTAACTTACTAGCCCTTAATGCTGCTATTGAGGCCGCCAGAGCTGGAGAACAAGGTAGAGGCTTTGCCGTAGTTGCAGATGAAGTTCGCACATTAGCACAACGCTCAGCTGATGCATCGAATGAAATTTCAGGCTTAATTGAACAAGTAAACCAACAAATGGACCACGTTGTTGGCAACATTACCGACGTCGGGAAACAAAGTAATGAGATCAGTGAAAGTTCAGCGGCTATCGAAGATACCGCTAATAAAATTGTTACGTTCTCACAAAACATGTATTCAGTTATTACCGACTCAACTGAAAACGCATTTATTCAGACGGTAAAAATGGATCATATCGTTTGGAAACTGGAAGTTTATAAGGTACTACTTGGTTTATCTGATAAAACCACAGATGAATTTGCCGATCACACAATGTGTCGTTTAGGTAAATGGTACTATAAAGGTGATGGTGCAGCTAAATACGCCTCCCATATTGAATTTAAAAACTTAGAAGCCCCGCACGCCGAGATTCACAACCATGGCATACAAGCATTGCAAGCCTTTGCAGATGGCCATTCGGATAAAATGATTGATCATATATCGCAAATGGAAGCGGCGAGCTTTAAAGCCGTTGATTTATTAACTAACCTAGCAAACAAAATAACTAAATAACGGTCGTTTTAAGTTTAACTACAACTTTGGCGCTGCTCATTTTATATTTATTATTGCAAGCAACTAAACACCAATACCTAATAAAAAGTAAAAAATAGTTAGAATTTGAGTTATTTACTTCACTTTTTTATAGGCATAAAAAAGGACGCCATGAGGCGTCCTAATATTGAATAATGGCGGAGGAAGAGGGATTCGAACCCTCGTTAGGGATTAACCTAAACACACTTTCCAGGCGTGCGCCTTCAGCCACTCAGCCATCCCTCCGCAGGTTACCATTTGGTAACGCGGCGTAATAGTATGAAATAGCGCGCGGCGGTGCAAGGTGTTTTTCCCTTTTGCCTGTTAACTGCCTAGTAAACAAACAAAAAAGGCCGCTGATAACAATACCAGCGGCCTTATCTTTATAGCCTAGTTTAGCGTTGGAGTGACGCTGAGAAATCGAGCATACGATTAAGCGACTTGAGTGCGCCTTCACGAAGGTCCATATCTACAAACACTTCTTTGCCAGTTGCATCTAATAACGCTTCCTCAATCGCTTTGAGGCCGTTCATTGCCATCCACGGGCAGTGCGCACAACTCTTACAGGTTGCGCCTTCGCCAGCCGTTGGTGCGGCAACAAATTCTTTATCAGGGCATAACTGCTGCATTTTATAAAAAATGCCGCGATCAGTGGCAACAATAAACTTTTGATTGCTCATAGTTTGTGCCGCTTTGATCAATTGACTGGTTGAACCTACTGCATCAGCTAACGCTACAATTTCTGCTGGTGATTCTGGATGAACCAAAACGCCAGCGTCAGGGTAAAGCGCTTTCATGTCTTTTAACGCTTTGGTTTTAAATTCGTCATGCACGATACATGCGCCATTCCACATGATCATATCAGCGCCAGTATTCTTTTGAATATAGGCACCTAAATGTTTGTCTGGGCCCCAAATGATTTTTTCACCCATTTCATCTAGGTGCTCAACAATCTCAAGGGCACACGATGAGGTAACAATCCAATCAGCGCGAGCTTTAACGGCAGTTGATGTATTTGCGTATACAACCACTTTACGATCAGGGTGCTGATCACAAAACGCTGAGAACTCATCAATTGGGCAACCAATATCAAGCGAACAAGTTGCTTCTAGTGTTGGCATAACCACGGTTTTATTCGGTGTCAGTATTTTTGCTGTTTCACCCATAAAACGTACGCCGGCAACGATAATCATGTCAGCATCGTGCTTGGCACCAAAGCGAGCCATTTCTAGCGAATCAGCAACACAACCGCCAGTTTCTTCAGCAAGCGCTTGAATTTCAGGATCAGTATAATAATGGGCAACCAATACGGCATTTTTATCAATCAATAATTGCTTGATACGTGCTTTGTATTGCGCCTGCTCATCATTATTCAATGGAGCTGGTTTAGGAGGAAAGATATAACCTTCAGGCATAATAGTTTGAGCTAAACTCATTTCTCGACCACTTAATCTACAGTGCATTTATGGGGCGGATTATACGAGAATATAAAACTAAATAACAGTAGTGGTCATAAATACCAATCTACTTAAATATTTAATCATTCTAGCAGGCTAAATAAAGCGTTAACTGCGTTAGTTATTTTTTATGTACGACTGCATGGATGCAGGAGGTAGAGCAATGCAGGAGCAATTGCCGAGAACAACTACATGTCAAAATTTAAGCCTTGTTATCACTGTATTTATCTGTCGCTATAAATGGTCAGTAACTTAACACGATTGATATAATAGCAATTTGATTAACGCATTTGTATTTAGCTTGACAATGATTTTTGTAAGTGTTTTTTTCTTTTGATGTAAAGTGATGTGAATTTACTGAATAGGGGTAAGATAAACTGTAATTGAATAAACCAGAATGGTGGGTCATGATGGACTTGAACCATCGACCAATGGATTAAAAGTCCACTGCTCTACCAACTGAGCTAATGACCCGCTCTGATGTGCCTAAGCACGCTGCGTAGATCCGCCGATTATAACCACTCTACTATTCTACGAATAAAGAATGGTGGGTCATGATGGACTTGAACCATCGACCAATGGATTAAAAGTCCACTGCTCTACCAACTGAGCTAATGACCCGCTCTGATGTGCCTAAGCACGCTGCGTAAATCCGCCGATTATAACCACTCTACTATTCTACGAATAAAGAATGGTGGGTCATGATGGACTTGAACCATCGACCAATGGATTAAAAGTCCACTGCTCTACCAACTGAGCTAATGACCCGCTCTGATGTGCCTAAGCACGCTGCGTAAATCCGCCGATTATAACCACTCTACTATTCTACGAATAAAGAATGGTGGGTCATGATGGACTTGAACCATCGACCAATGGATTAAAAGTCCACTGCTCTACCAACTGAGCTAATGACCCGCTCTGCTGTTGCAACTAAATGCAACCAAACACTAATACGTAAATCCGCCGATAAAAGACCATTCTATAACTTACTAATGAATGGTGGGTCATGATGGACTTGAACCATCGACCAATGGATTAAAAGTCCACTGCTCTACCAACTGAGCTAATGACCCGCTCTTTTTGCCGCAATTTGAGTGGTTGAACCATTCGTTTGCTGCGGGCGCTTATAATACTTATTTAAAAAATGAGTGCAACAGAAAATGTCTCTTTTTTTAAGTTTTTATGTCTAGCTGACCAATTTTAGACCGCTTATGACAAAAAGCAGTCTAATCAAGCTGATTCTACATTTTTGAAAGGCGATCAGTGGCCAATTTTGCAGCAGTTGTACTTGGGTATTGGTTAAGCAGATCCTGAAAGGTTTTTGATGCTTGATCGGCTAAACCTTGCTCTTGCAATAAAGTTCCAAGCTTTAACATTGCATCTGGACGCTTATTTGAATTTGGAAATTCATTTACAACAACTTTAAAATGTTCCGATGCTTTTACTGCATCATTTTTAATTGTCAGCAATTGCCCTAACCAATAATGAGCGTTGGACGCATAAACAGAATTTGGATACGTTGTTAAAAACGTTTGAAACTCTGGAATTGCCTGATCGTAGCGCTTGTCCTTCATAATTAATGCTACTGCACGCTCGTAAGCCTCATTCTCAGACAGATCCGAACTAATAGCTTGCGATGCAACAGGCTCTGCATATTGCTCTGTACTGGGTTGCGAGTAAGCTTGGCTCACGCGATTTTCAATTTCTTGATACAGCTCACGTTGGCGTTGCAGTACTTTCTCAAGCTTATAGGTCTGTTCTTCGGTGATCCCGCGAACTTGACTCACTTCATCTTGCAGCATATTTAGCTGTTGCTGTAACTCAACTTGTAATAAATTTCTCGACTGCATCATACTTTCAAGGGCAGCAAGGCGTTTTTCTATACTCGATTGTGAACTCGCAGCTTCTGAAACAGGAGCGGGAGCAGCCCAAACTTGGGTGCTCCCGCTCAATATCATGGCTGCCAAAATAATTTTCGGCTTCATAATGTCTCTAATTTAGTAAACTAGTACCGCACGGCGGTTTTTAGCGAAAGCAGATTCAGTGCGTGATTTAACCATCGGCTTTTCTTCACCGTAGCTCACTACTGACATTTGGCTTGCAGAAACACCTAAACTTTGAAGGTATTTTTCAACTGCTTGACCACGATGCTCACCCAATGCGATATTGTACTCAGGTGTACCACGCTCATCTGCATGACCTTCAATTAGTACTTTAACTGATGGATTCTTTACTAAAAACTCAGCATGAGCTCGAAGTAATTCACCGTACTGACCTTGAATCGTCGCTTTATCAAAATCAAAGTAAATTACTTGCTTTTCACGTAATGCTTCGTATTTTTGAGTGAGTTCTTCTTGTGCTTTTTGATCAGGTGTTAATGTTGCCACTTCAACAGTGTCATTATTAGCTGTTTGCTCAACTGTCGCTTGATTTGATTGATTTGCTGCACCTTCGTCGATATCTGAAGATGAGCTACAAGCTGCTAGAGTCATAACAGGCACAGCAATTAGCAGGCCTTTAAGTATTTTATTAAGTTGCATTGAGTAGATTCCTATATTGAGTAAACCAGCAAATATTACTGTAAATAAGGCGACCACGCGGGTGCCTTTACTTGTCCATTTAGCACAGGTAAACGTGCTTTAAAACGACCGTCCATTGATACCAGCGCTAGTACCTGCTTATTATTATGTAGCGTGCTATAAATAATCATCGAGCCATTAGGTGCTATACTCGGTGATTCATCTAGACGCGTTCGAGTTAATACTTGAAACGCTCCAGTAGCCAGCTCTTTCTTAGCAAGATGGTACTGCCCGTTAGTACGGTTAACCATCACTAATTCTTTGCCATCAGGGGTAATAGAACCTGCTAGATTCATATCACCATCAAAGGTCATTCGTTGTGACCTACCTGTTTGTAAATTTAACTTATAAATCTGAGCATTACCACCCCTTTCCGAGGTAAACACGATATCTTGACCATTCGGATGCCAAGACGGTTCAGTATCTATACTACGGTGGCGAGTAAGGCGTGTTTCTTTACGTGTAGCTAAATCTAACATATACACTTCTGTGGCACCGTTTCTGTCTTTTGACAGTACTAATAATAGTTTTTTACCGTCAGGTGAAAACTGTGGCGCACCATTGATACCTTGATGGCTGGTAATGATTTCACGTTTACCAGTGTATAAATCTTGCATATAGATTTGGCTTTGACGATTTTCAAACGTTACATAAGCTAATTTAGTACCATCAGGTGACCATGCTGGAGACATTAACGGCTCTTGTGAGCGTAATAAAACTTGTTCATTAAACCCATCGTAATCAGCAACAACAAGCTGATAAGGTTTTGGTTCGTCATCACGCACAATGACGTAAGCAATTTTTGTTAAAAAGGCACCGCGCTCACCGGTAAGTTTTTCATAAATAACATCACTAATACGATGAGCGTAGCGTCTAAACCCAGATTCGCTTATCACACTTTCGCGTGCTTCTTGAACATGATCTTGATTTTTAACTAATTTACCATTGCTCATCATTTGCGTTTCACCGCCGGTGATTTGGCCGCGGATAACATCAACAAGCTCATAACGTACCAAATAACGGCCATCTGTTTGCTGTTCAACTTCACCAACTAAAATTGCTTCAACACCCTTATTTACCCACGCACCATAATCTATATCTGCATTTTTGCTTGGCAGCTGTGGCATTTCGTCAACACTAATTGGTTTAAATTTACCACTGCGCATCAAATCGGCAGCAATAACATCACTGAGCTTTTGTGGAATTGGCCCAACACCTTTATATTTAAAAGGGATGATGGCTATAGGGCGTGCACTATCAACTCCTTCTGTTATGACTATTTCAAGCGCAGCATTTGCAACACTGGTAAAGCCAAGAACTAAAATTAAACAAACTGTTTTCAACTGATTGAACATATAATTCCTTTAAAATTGTGGCTTGATCGTTAAGTTAATATTTTTTAATTGCTCAAACACGTCTTGATCTTTAGATACCGGCAGTGTTTCAGCCATACGAACCGCCCTTAGCGCCGCTTCGCATACTAACTTATCACCACCTAAAGATTTCACTTGTGTGACCAGACCATTAAAACCTAAGCGAATATTCACACGGCATTGTTGGTTTTTCATTTTTTCATCAATTAATAAATTTTGCTGAATACGCGCCATAATTAATGCTTTGTATTTATCAACCTCAGTGCCGACCTGTTGCTGACGCAATTTATTTCGCGCGGCTTGCTCTGTGGCTAACTGCTCTTGCAGCATTTGCTCTTGTAATGCTTTTTGACGCGCCTCTTCAGCAGCTTCTGCGCGTTTTTTAGCGGCTAACTCTTCACGTTTACGGTCGTCTTCGGCTTTTTTTAATGCCTCTTCTGCCTGTTTACGTTTCTCAGCTGCCGCTTTTGCAGCTAACTCAGACGCTTCTTTTTGCTTTTCAGCCTGCTGCGCTTTTTCACGTTCTTTTTGCTCTATTTCACGCGCTTTTTTAGCCTGTGCTTGCGCTTGTGCAGTTTCTTTCTCTTTTGCTCGGCGCTCTTGCTCTAGCTTCTTAATTCGACGATCTTCAGCTTCACGTTGTTTACGTGCATCAGATGCTCGGCGCTCTAAATCACGAATGCGTTTATCTTCAGCACGTTTTTTATCATCTTCTTTGCGTTTCAACTCAGCAATTTTTTGTTCAACCATTTTCTGGTCAACAGTCACTGCTGAAACAGCATTTTCAGCATCAGGCATAGCCTTGTTCAAGGTGACTTCCATTACTTTAGGCGGTGAAGTATGAAAACTCGCGGTTCCTACCAGAACGCCTATTATAGCGAGGTGCAATAACACTGATTTTAATACTGAAGCACCCATATTAGTTTTTATTCCCTTCAAACGACTCAGTCATTAATCCAACTGAAGGTACACCGGCATTTTTTAAGAAATCCATCAATAATAATACTTCTTGATACGATACTTTACCTGAGCCTTTGATCATCACTGGAGTTTCTGGGTTTTTCATCAGTTGCAACTTAATAACAGCGGCAACATCTAATGCTTCCATCGGTTCTTCTGGATCAGTACCAATACTGACATAGTACTTACCTTGTGCATCAATTGAAGCAATGATCGGTGGCGTATCTTTAGTATCGACTAAATCTGATTCTTCCATTTTTGGCAAATCAACTTTAACACCATGAGTGATCAAAGGCGCAGTAGCCATAAAAATAATCAGTAGCACCAGCATTACATCAATGTAAGGAACTACGTTTATCTCTGCAACAGGACGACGCTTCTTACGCTGATACATTCGCTTTTGCCTCTATTTGGGTAGCTGCTTGACGGTGTAAAATATTTGCAAACTCTTCCATAAAGTTAATGTAGTTAGATTCTAGCTTTTCAACTCTATTAGCAAAACGGTTGTAAGCAATAACCGCAGGAATAGCTGCAAATAACCCCATAGCTGTTGCAATAAGCGCTTCAGCTATACCTGGGGCAACCATTTGCAAGGTTGCTTGCTTAACTTCGCCTAACGCGATAAAGGCATTCATAATGCCCCACACAGTCCCAAACAAACCAATGTAAGGACTGATAGACCCCACTGTTGCTAAAAACGATAAACTTGATTCTAATTTTTCGATTTCACGAGATAACGCAACTCGCATTGAACGATGCGTCCCTTCCATTACAATGCTAGCACTTTGAAAAGAGTTTTTCTTATGGCGAGCAAACTCTTTAAAGCCTGCTATAAATAATGCTTCAACGCCGGTTGAGCTACCGCTACGCGATGAGATCTCATTGTAGAGTTTACTTAAATCAATGCCTGACCAAAATTTTTGCTCAAATCGCTTAGTATTGGATAATGCATCTGAAATTGCTTTTTTGCGCTGAAAAATAATTGCCCATGACATCACTGACATACCTACTAATGCCAGCATAACTAATTGCACAAGAAAACTTGCTTCTAGAATTAAATCTAAAAAATTAAGCCCTGAACCCACATTAAACTCCTAATAAGATTTCTTGTATAAATAACATTTCATTATACGCTAGGTATATGACCGAAAAAATGGCCAAAAGTTGCAACTAGTGTATCGATTCAGCTCAGTACTGACAACGCTATTGCTGTGAATTAGCAACAAAAAACGTTGAAGAGCAGGCTGACATCATTTTTATAACCTTATTAGCCAATCTTAACGCAACTATTTAAGACTCGGCTGTTAAGGTAAATACATGCTGCGGTGCTTATTTATAAACAAAAACTGTGTAAAACACCCCGTTTATTCACTCTTAATGAATAAACAAGCATAATTGACTGTAAGCATGGTCAATGCAACAGTTTAACTAATCTATAAAAAAAACACTCAAACAAATAAAACATCACAAATTCAACAAATTAATATATTACCGTGAATTTTATGAACAAAAATAAAGCGTTCATAAAAATCTTGCTATTAGTTTTTTTTATCTGAAAATTAAATTTTTCTAGTTTGAACAAAAACCAACTATTGCGTATTATTCTCCCATACCGAGCTAGCGCAGCAATGAATACTTCATTCAGCCCAGTTCTTTGCAATATGATTCTGATTTTTCGTATTGCTATGCTTAGATTACTTCCTTCAACTTGTTGTTTGCCCGCATTTTATGCGGGCTTTTTTTTGCCTGCAAATCACGCACAGCACTACCTCGCTATGGCGCATACAATATCGTTTACAAACTTAACAGCATGTGAATTGTATTAGCCCAAATAACTAAATAATCTAAACTTTAAGTAATATGCTAATCACGCGATTAACTTAAACACAGCAAAATAGACATTTGAATAGTGGCTAAAAGAACAGTATAGAAGATGTGTGAGGTGGGTTTGCAGCCATACGCACGCATACAGCTACAATAAATGTACTTTATTCTTGTTTGGGTAATAAGCCAAAGTGATGATAGGCGTTATCAGACACAATACGCCCTCTTGGCGTACGTTGGATAAATCCTTGCTGGATGAGGTAAGGCTCGATCACATCTTCAATGGTTTCTTTTTCTTCACCGATAGCGGCGGCTAAGTTGTCTAACCCTACCGGACCCCCCATAAACTTTTCAATGATCGCGAGTAAATATTTACGGTCCATATAATCAAAGCCGCTTTTATCTACATCAATCATATTAAGTGCCAGCTCTGCCACTTCGGCATTTACAGTACCGTCTGATTTAACTTGCGTGTAATCTCGTACCCGGCGTAATAATCGATTAGCGATACGTGGCGTACCACGAGAGCGTTTAGCAATTTCAATGGCACCTTCATCACACATGGCTAAATTTAAATAATGAGCAGATCGCCCCACTATAGTTGATAAATCTGCCACCGAATAAAACTCTAAACGCTGCACAATACCAAAACGGTCTCTAAGTGGTGAAGTTAACGAGCCTGCGCGAGTGGTTGCGCCAATTAAGGTAAAAGCGGGTAAATCGAGCTTAATGGAACGAGCTGCAGGCCCTTCACCAATCATTAAATCGAGTTGATAATCTTCCATTGCAGGATAGAGTATTTCTTCAACTTGCGGGCTTAGCCTATGTATTTCATCAATAAAAAGTACATCGCCTTCTTCTAAATTGGTCAGTAGTGCGGCTAAATCACCGGCTTTTTCAAGCACTGGGCCCGAGGTTGTTTTAATACTGACATTCAGCTCATTGGCAACAATGTTTGCTAGTGTGGTTTTCCCCAAACCCGGCGGACCAAATATTAATAAATGATCAAGCGCTTCACCCCGACTCCGTGCAGCTTCTATAAATATTTCCATTTGCTGTTTAACATGGGGCTGACCAGTATAATCGGCTAATAGTTTTGGTCTAATCGCGCGATCGACTACATCTTCATTACTTTGTTCAGTCGCATCTATTAAACGATCCGCTTCAATCATAGTTTACTCACAACATTGATTTTAGAGATTCTTTGATCAGAACCTCTGTAGACATACCAGGCTTGGCCACTGATTTTACTGTTTTTTGTGCTTGCGCCAATTTATAACCTAATGACACTAACGCAGAGATTGCATCATCTGCCGCATTATTAGCAATAAGTGCGTCAGAGGCGGGCTCTATAACTGCATTATCACTAAATGGCGTGAATAAGTCATTACCCCAATCTTTTAATCGGTCTTTCATTTCAAGTACCAGGCGCTCTGCGGTTTTTTTACCTACACCTGGCAGTTTCACTAAACTGGTGGCATCTTCGTTATTCACACAGCTAACAAATTGCTTAGCCGACATCCCTGAAAGTATTGCTAATCCGAGCTTTGGCCCAACGCCATTGGCTTTTAATAGCTCTCTAAATAATGCTCGCTCAATTTTATTATTAAAGCCAAATAATAACTGGGCGTCTTCTCTTACTACAAAATGAGTATACACAATGGCATTTTCGCCAATGTTTGGTAAATCATAAAAACACGTCATCGGCATGTTAACTTCGTAACCAACACCGCTTACTTCAAGCAAAATTTCTGGCGGTTGTTTTTCTACTAAGATGCCATTTAAGCGACCTATCATGTTATTTCCTTAATCGTCCTCTAACGGTTTTACTGGCACTGCCCGCTAGTTTTATTAAATTTTGATCGGAATGAGCATGGCATATCGCAATGGCTAATGCATCGGCTGCATCCGCTTGCGGTGTGCCTGGCAATTTTAAAATATTTTTAACCATATGCTGCACTTGCGATTTATCGGCACCACCGTGCCCTACCACCGCTTGTTTAATTTGCCGTGCCGAGTATTCAAACACCGGTAACTCAGCCATTGCCGCACCAACAATTGCAGCTCCTCTGGCTTGGCCTAATTTAAGAGCTGAATCAGGATTATGCGCCATAAATACTTTTTCAATGGCAAAATGATCGGGAGAGAATTGTTCGATTAGTTGACTGATCCCCTGATAAATCATTTTTAATCGAATAGGAAACTCGTGATCGGCCAGTTTTATACAACCGCTGCCTAAATAAGTAAATTTAGCACCTTGATGGGCAATCACCCCATAACCGGTTAATCGTGAGCCAGGATCAATCCCTAAAATAATAGCCAATACTTGCCCAATCAGTGTAAATAGTTAAGTACGCTAATAATGCCAGAGCACTGTATAAATTACCAGTGCATTATTGGCATAAAAAAGCCCGTAAAAACGGGCTTGTTTAATTGCTAACCTTTTAGGCTAAAGAGCGTAGTAACCCTTGGGTATTTTTACGCATGGTTGTAGCTATCATAAAGTAGCCCAGTGATGCCACAAACACACCACCCACTAATGGTCCAATAAGCCAAATATGCGGGTGCAGCTTACCTGCTAAGTCAAACATCTCACGTTGCACTATTAATAAAGCCACATCACTGACCAACGCAGCGACAAAACCAGCAGCGCTGCCCAGCAATAAAAACTCATATAAAGTGGCATTTTTTATTAGCCGCCCTTTGGCGCCTAAGGTACGCAATATGACAATTTCCTGCATCCGTTCACCAAGGCTTGCTTGCACTTGCGAAATTAAAACCAAGCCACCACACATCACCACTATCGCCAGTACAAATCCAATTGCCAGCGATACTTGCGAAATAGTAGAACGTATTTGTTTGACAAAGCTGTCAACGTCGATGGCGTTGATTGTCGGGTAGGCACGTAGTAGCTCACTAAAATCGCGTTTTTGCTCGGCTTCGATACGCACTGATGAAATATACGTCGCAGGAAAATCAGCCAGTACATCAGGGCTTAATATAATAAAGAAATTAGGCTTTAAAGTAGCCCAATTAACTTTACGAACACTGGTGATTTTGGCATCAAATGACTGGGCGCCAATCAAAAATGTTAGCGTATCACCCAGTTTCACATCTAAACGTTCTAGCATAGATTCTTCGATGGATACCTCAGCGGTGGCATTGTCGCCAAACCACTGCCCGTCTATGATCTCATTTTGCACAGGGACTTGCTCTAACCATGTAAGATTTAGCTCACGGCCAATACCTGCGCGTGCTTCTTCGTCTTTCTTCTCGTTGTCTTGCAATGAGACTTCGCGAGCAACTAATTCACCGTTAACAGCGTTTACGCGACCACGAATAGTCGGATAGAACTCAGATACTTGAATATTTTTTTGCTCTAAAAAGCTTGTTACGTCTGGCAATTCAGTTTCGGTTATATTGACTAAAAAAGCATTCGGCGCGTCGCTTGGAAGTTGCGATTGCCAATCTGCGATCATATCGTTTTTCAGCACCACTAAAAATAACAATAGCTTTATTGCCAACGAAAAACTGATCAACTGTACCGCATTAGCATTGGCACGTTTTTGCAACGAAGCAATCGCTAATGACCAACTATTCCCCGGGCGCAATCCTAGTTTACGTCCGCTGCCAAAGATTAACCGCGATAATACAAACAGTATTGCAATCAAAATTAAAGTGGAGACAAACAAAATAGCGGTAATTTTAAGGTTATTACTAAACAACCACATTAATAAAAAGACTGTTAAGCCCGACATAGCTAAATGCACTTTACTTACTAATAGCTTATCGCCTAAGTTACGGCGTAATACCCTAAGCGGTGGAATATCAAATAAATCTAATAACGGCTTGATTGAAAACATCACCGCACAGATAACGCCAGTACTAATCGCCACAAACCACGGTTTTATACCCGCAGCAGGAAGAGTATTGTTCATTGATTTAGCTAAATAACTAGTAGCTATCTCTTGTAAACCATAGCCAATGGCTAAGCCAAGTATGACCGACAAAGCACACACCAGTGATAAATGCAGTAAGTAAATTTTGCGAATTGTCGATCGGCTACCACCTAAGGTTTTCATCATCGCAACTGGGTCATATTGGCGTTCGCAATAACGCTTTGCAGACACGGCAATAGCCACCGCCGCTAAAATAATGCCCAATAACCCCGCTAATAATAAAAAGCTTTCAGCGCGGTTTAAGCTATTTGCAATCGGCGACTGTCTGTCTTTAACACCATACCATTGCTGATTTTCTTTCATTTGTGGTTTTAGCCAGCTATAAAAGTCAGTAAGGTTACTCTCATCCCCTGCATACAACTGACGGTAAAAAACACGGCTGCCCGGCTGGATCACTTCAGTTTTGTCTACGTCTTGGTTATTTAACAACACACGACGACTACTTGAAAAAATATTAAATGGTGCATCTGGCTCTTCCACCAATACTTTTTCAATATTAAATTGCGCAGCGCCAAGCTCAACCGTATCACCTACTCTTACATTTAGTGCATAAAATACCGATTCACTAAACCACACATTACCAACAGTTGGCCCTTGCGTAGCCACTTCAACCTCGCCGGTTAAGCTGCTTTTAACTTTTAGTTCGCCCTTAAGTGGGTAATGCTCAGACACCGCTTTTACTGAGCTTAATTGCATTTCGTCATTAGCAAACAACATAGTATCAAAGTAAGTGAGCTGTGCGGTTTGTAAGTTGTATTCGCCTGCTGTTGTTAAATATTCACCCGGTAATTCATGGTTGCTTGCCAGCACGCGATCAGCGGCAATAAAGGCACTGCTTTTTTGTGCAATGCTTTGCCCTATGCGATCAGTCACCATAGAAAGCGTTAGTACAGTTAATACTGCCAACGCTATGGCCGCACAAATCACCGTGAGTTCACCACGGCGAAATTCACGGCTAAATAATTTTAATGCTAATTTAACCCACATTCGCCACAGCCTCATTGGTATTTTTAACTAATTGACCCGCTTCAATTTGTAACACATGCTGGCACTTTGCTGCTAACGCCTCGTCATGTGTGACTAAAATCAACGTCGTGCCATGAAGCTGATTAAGCTCGAATAACAGTGACTCAATTAACTTACCATTTTTGCTATCAAGATTTGCTGATGGCTCATCGGCGAATAAAATCTTTGGTGTGCCAATAAATGCGCGAGCAATCGCTACACGCTGCTGCTCACCACCAGACAATTGCGACGGATAATGCTCAATTCGATGACTTAAACCTACTTTTTCCAGAAGATCGAGTGCTTGTTGCTTGGCATTTTTTTCACCAGCAAGCTCTGCCGGTAACATCACATTCTCAAGTGCTGTTAAACTCTGTACCAACATAAATGATTGAAATACAAAACCGACTTTTGCAGCTCTTAATGCCGCACGCGCTTCTTCATCAAGTTCATGCAGCGGCTCACCATCTAAATAAATTGATCCCTGAGTCGATTGGTCAAGTCCTGCGAGCAAACTTAATAAAGTTGATTTACCTGAACCTGAGGTACCAACTACAGCAACTGAGTCTCCAGACTTGACATTAAAGGTGATGTCACTGAGGATGGGCAAATCCCCTTCAAGGGTATTAACCGTTTTAGAAAGACCTTTAACCTGAATGATATTTAATTGAGATAGCGCTGACATATGATGTATTCAATCCTACGTTTTATTTTCGTTTTACTATTAGTAATCAAACCACTTAGTGCGGCAGCTGACAACACAATTTTAATTTTAGGTGATAGTTTAAGCGCCGCCTACGGCTTAAAACAAGAGCAAGGCTGGGTTAAACTGTTACAAGATAAGTACGACAACGAGCAAGCACCAATCCAACTTATCAATGCCAGTATCAGTGGCGAAACCACCGGTGGCGCACTGCGTCGTTTAGACGCCCTACTTAATGAGTTTCAACCGAGCCATGTACTTATAGAGCTTGGTGGTAACGACGGCCTGCGTGGCTTTCCAATTAAACGCCTAAAAGAAAACCTAGCCAGTTTAGTGAGCAAGAGCAAACAAGCTGATGCCAAAGTAGCGATTATGGAAATACACATCCCGCCTAACTATGGTCCACGTTATACCGGATTATTTACCGCTAGTTTTGCTGAGATTGCCGGTGCCACAAACAGCCATTTAATGCCATTTTTTATCTTGAATGTCGCTGCTGATAATAGCCTGATGCAAAACGACAACATACACCCTAACAAAACTGCTCAACCTATACTACGAGATGTGATGTATAAATCGATCAATGACTGGATAAATAACTAAACATCCTCATAAAATGATTTATTTCACTCAGTACGTGCAATAAATGTTCAAACAAACAAAAGCTTATTGATTTTTGAAAAAATATACGTACTATTGCTTGCAACGTCGGTATGTAGCGCAGCTTGGTAGCGCACTGTCATGGGGTGGCAGGGGTCGAGAGTTCGAATCTCTCCATACCGACCAATTAACTGCCAAACCCTATAAAAATCAATCTCCGCTCAGGTTTTAAATAAATCATCCAAAATACGTTGTTATTTGCGCTTTACACACCAGTGTATTTTCAAGCTTCGCGAGCATTCTTACTCTTGCACCATTCACTAAACATAAATTGGGTGCGATATGTCCGATATCAGCATCGATGATCACTGGGAATAAACATTCACCGAGCGCTAGCGTAAGTGCTTGGTAGTAATCTATAGTTTGCTCAGGGGTGCTGATCACCCCACTTCTACCGATAATCAATCCATTAATATCGCTAAAAACATTATTCAATTTAAGTGCTATTAAAAACCGTGCTAATGCACTGGGGTGAAGTTCAGCATTTTCTAAATATAAAACCAGTCCATGCGATGCATATTGCTTTTTAAATTCATCCAAGGCTAAAAATGGTGACGCAAGTAATAAACCGAGCGTATCTAAACACCCGCCAAATAACCGCCCGGATAGTTCCACTTCGCGATTATCTTTGACATTTAAGCAGCGCCATTGGCTCGGTTGCGTGAGTGAAAATAGTGCGTCGGGTGTCTGGGCATAATTAATCGCATCACTTTGATAAAATGGTGCCGGTGTTTGTGTAAACTCACCGCCTGCGGCTAATTCAAGCGTTTTAAATACTTGTAAGCAATGAGTATCTTCCTCGCTTGGGTGCAATTGCATTAGGTTAGTACAATGTAATGTGGTCCATCCACATTTGGCCGTTAAAGTACAAGCGAGTGTACTAATGTCAGAAAATCCAACGAGCCATTTAGGCCGCGCTTTTTTAATTGCATTAAAATCCAGATATGGCAGTACTTCCATGGCAAGCTCACCACCCCACGGCGGCATAATTGCGGCAATGCTGTCATCAAGTAAGAACGCCATTAGCTCATCAGCGCGTTGTTTTGCTGGGCTACTTTGTTGTCTTAAGCATTTACCTTCGACTACTTGGTAGCCACGGCGTGTTAAGCCAGAAAGTACGCGTTCCAGGCGTGGGTGAAAGATGCTCTCAACACCGGATGAAAATGCGCAAATGGCAATTTTATCGCCGTTTTTTAATGCGTCAGGAAAAGTAATAGCTGTCATCAACATCTGCAAATTATCAATATGTTAGCTTAACGTACCCAATTTATTAAGAAATGTCGAGATTGTTTATGGCATAAAAAAACCGATGCAAGCATCGGTTTTTAAAAACGTGAAAATGAGTAAAGTAATTAAATGTACTCAACCTCAATGATTTCGTATTCCACGTCGCCTTTCGGGGTTTTAATGATCACAGCATCATCTGCTTGTTTACCAATTAAACCACGGGCAATCGGTGAATTAACCGAAATACGGTTATCTTTAATACTTGCTTCATCATCACCAACAATTTGGTATTTAACTTCAGCATCAGTCTCAACATTAACGATTGTTACTGTGGTACCAAAAATAACTTTACCCGTATTTGGTAGTTTAGTCACATCAATGATTTGTACATTTGAAAGCTTAGCTTCAATTTCTTGAATACGGCCTTCGCAAAAACCCTGTTGCTCACGCGCTGCGTGATATTCAGCGTTTTCTTTTAAGTCACCATGTTCACGTGCAACTGCAATATCAGATACAATTTTTGGACGGGTAACTGTTTTTAATTCGTTAAGTTCTTTGCGCATTAAATCTGCGCCACGAACTGTCATCGGAATTGTTTGCATACTTTTCTCACTTAATCCCAAGGCCGCTAAACGGCCTTGGCACATTTCCTTAGTTCAATCGCAGGTGTAGTTCTTGAACTGACGTCACTTTGCTGCGGTCGTCTGCTTGGTTAGCAGTACAGTTAGCAAATGCCGCATTCAAGGTCGTTGTATAGTTAGTTTTGTGTTGCAATGCACCACGACGTAACACCTTCGAATCTTCGATCGCTTGGCGACCTTCGGTAGTATTAACGATATAGCTATACTCGCCATTTTTGATTCTATCAAGAATGTGCGGGCGACCTTCAAATACTTTGTTTACACGACGTACTGCAATACCAGCATCTTCAAGTGCAGCGGCTGTGCCACCTGTTGCATCTAGTTCAAAACCTAGGTCTGTCATGGTTTTAGCTAGTTCAACAATACGTGGCTTATCGCTATTACGCACAGATAGTAACGCGCGGCCACCGCGTGGTAAAGTATTGCTTGCACCTAATTGTGCTTTTGCAAAGGCTTCGGCGAATGTATCACCGACACCCATTACTTCACCAGTAGAGCGCATTTCAGGGCCACGGATAGGATCCACACCTTGGAACTTAGCAAATGGCAATACCACTTCTTTTACGCTGTAGTAAGGTGGTATCACTTCTTTAGTAATGCCTTGGCTTGCTAAAGATTGACCCGCCATACAACGTGCCGCTACTTTTGCAAGTGCCACACCGGTCGCTTTTGATACGAACGGTACCGTACGCGCTGCACGTGGGTTTACTTCGATTAGGTACACTTTGCCATCTTTAACAGCAAACTGTGTGTTCATCAAACCAACCACGCCAAGCTCCAGTGCCATGTCAGTTACTTGCTTGCGCATTACGTCTTGCACTTCTTGTGATAACGAATGGGCTGGTAATGAACAGGCTGAGTCACCTGAGTGAACACCCGCTTGTTCAATGTGTTCCATGATGCCGCCGATGATCACTTGCTCGCCGTCGCAAATTGCGTCAACGTCAACTTCAATCGCATTATCTAAGAAACGGTCAAGTAGTACTGGTGCTTCATTTGATGCAGATACGGCTTCGGTCATGTAACGACGTAAGTCTTGCTCGTCATACACTATTTCCATTGCACGACCACCTAGTACATACGAAGGACGCACAACCAGTGGGAAACCAATTTCAGCTGATTTTAAAATCGCTTCTTCAGTTGAAGTAACAGTAGCATTTTCAGGCTGAAGCAGGTTTAAACGCTCAACAAGTTGTTGGAAACGCTCACGGTCTTCTGCACGGTCAATCGCATCTGGTGAAGTACCAATTACTGGCACGCCGTTAGCTTCAAGTTCACGGGCAAGTTTAAGTGGTGTTTGACCACCGTATTGCACTATTACACCAACAGGCTTTTCTACACGTACGATTTCAAGTACGTCTTCAAGGGTAATTGGTTCAAAGTATAAACGGTCTGACGTATCGTAGTCGGTAGAAACCGTTTCAGGGTTACAGTTAACCATGATAGTTTCGTAGCCGTCTTCACGTAGTGCAAGGGCTGCGTGAACACAACAGTAATCAAATTCAATACCTTGGCCGATACGGTTTGGACCGCCACCAATAACCATGATTTTATCACGATCAGATGGGTTAGCTTCACACTCTTCGTCGTACGTTGAGTACATGTATGCAGTATCAGAGCTAAACTCTGCAGCGCACGTATCAACGCGCTTGTATACTGGCACGATGTTTAATAAATGACGCTTTTTACGAATTTCAGCTTCAGACACACCGGCAATTTCAGCGATACGAGGGTCAGCAAAACCTTTACGTTTTAACTTACGAAGGAAATCAGCGCTTAAGCCAGCCATGCCCACTTCGGCAATTTTAGCTTCGTCTTTTAAGATGTCTTCAATCTGTACTAAGTACCAACGGTCAACTTTCGTTAACTGAAACACTTCTTCAACGCTCATGCCATGACGCATTGCATCAGCAATATACCAAATACGCTCAGCGCCTGGCTCACGTAATTCACGGATGATTTTTTCTTTCGCTTTCGGGTCGTCAAGTGCCACGATTGGGTTGAAACCCGTTGCGCCAACTTCCAGACCACGTAATGCTTTTTGTAACGACTCTTGTTGGTTACGACCAATCGCCATTACTTCGCCTACAGATTTCATTTGCGTGGTTAAACGGTCGTTTGCACCAGCAAATTTTTCAAAGTTAAAGCGAGGAATTTTTGTGACTACATAGTCGATTGATGGCTCGAACGACGCAGGTGTTTTACCACCGGTGATGTCATTTTGTAGCTCATCAAGTGTGTAGCCTACCGCTAGCTTAGCCGCGATTTTAGCAATCGGGAAACCGGTTGCTTTTGAAGCAAGTGCTGATGAACGTGATACACGTGGGTTCATCTCGATAATAACCATACGGCCGTCATCTGGATTAACACCAAACTGTACGTTTGAGCCACCTGTTTCAACACCAATTTCACGCAGTACTGCCATAGAGGCATTACGCATTAGTTGGTATTCTTTGTCAGTTAATGTTTGCGCAGGAGCAACGGTGATTGAATCGCCAGTATGAACACCCATTGGGTCAAAGTTTTCAATTGCACAAACGATAATGCAGTTGTCGTTTTTGTCACGCACAACTTCCATTTCGTACTCTTTCCAACCGATCAATGATTCATCAATCAATAGCTCGCTGGTTGGAGAAAGGTCTAAACCGCGTTCACAAATTTCTTCAAACTCTTCTAAGTTATACGCCACACCGCCGCCGGTGCCGCCCATAGTGAAAGAAGGTCGAATAATACACGGTAAACCAATGCGTGTGATGATGTCTTTTGCTTCATCCATTGAATGAGCAATTTCAGCACGCGGGCATTCTAAACCGATATTTCTCATTGCGATGTCGAAACGTTCGCGGTTTTCTGCTTTGTCGATTGCATCAGCTGTTGCGCCAATTAGCTCAACACCATGCTTTGCCAATACACCGTGCTTGTCTAGTTCTAGCGCACAGTTTAATGCGGTTTGACCACCCATTGTAGGTAGCACTGCATCTGGCTTTTCTTTTTCAATGATTTTTTCTACCACTTCCCAATGAATTGGCTCGATGTAGGTCGCATCAGCCATATCAGGATCGGTCATAATTGTTGCAGGGTTTGAGTTAACTAAAATAACTCGATAGCCTTCTTCTCTAAGTGCTTTACACGCTTGAGCACCAGAGTAGTCAAATTCACAGGCTTGGCCGATTACAATCGGGCCTGCGCCTAGGATAAGAATGCTTTTTATGTCGGTACGTTTTGGCATTGTTACTCCGGTTTAATTAGTTGTTACGCGCTTGCATCAAATCGATGAAGTGGTCAAATAATGGGGCTGCATCGTGTGGACCTGGGCTTGCTTCAGGGTGACCTTGGAAGCTAAAAGCAGGTTTGTCGGTGCGGTGAATACCTTGCAACGTTCCGTCAAATAACGATTTATGCGTAGCACGAAGGTTATCAGGTAACGTTGTTTCATCGGCAGCAAAACCATGGTTTTGCGCAGTGATCATTACTACGTTACGGTCTAAATCTTTCACTGGGTGGTTACCACCGTGATGACCAAACTTCATTTTCACTGTTTTTGCACCCGAGGCAAGTGCTAACAATTGGTGACCTAAACAGATACCAAAAATAGGAATTTCAGTTTCTAAAAAGGCTTTAATTGCTTCAATGGCGTAAGTACACGGTTCTGGATCGCCCGGGCCATTCGATAAGAAGATACCATCTGGGTTAAGTGCTAACACGTCAGCTGCCGAGGTTTGTGCAGGTACAACGGTTAATTTACAACCACGGTCTACAAGCATACGTAGAATATTACGCTTCACACCGAAATCATAAGCAACAACGTGAAACTTTTCATCGGCTGCGTTTAGAGTTTTGAACCCTGCGCCTAATGTCCAGCTTGATTCACGCCACTCGAAATTTTCCTTGGTTGATACTACTTTCGCTAAATCCATACCTTTTAAGCCTGGGAAGGCTTGCGCAGCTGCGAGCGCTTGGTTTTCATCTAATTCGTCACCTGCAATAATACAACCGTTTTGAGCGCCTTTATCGCGCAAAATACGGGTAAGCTTACGGGTGTCGATGTCTGCAATACCTAAGATATTACGTTCTTTTAAGTAATCATCTAACGATTGCTCGTTACGGAAATTACTTGCTAGCAGTGGCAAATCACGGATCACTAGGCCTTTAGCCCAAATGTGACTCGCTTCTTCGTCTTCGCTGTTAGTACCCGTATTACCTATGTGTGGGTACGTCAAAGTTACGATTTGTTCCGCGTATGAAGGGTCAGTCAGAATTTCCTGATAACCAGTCATTGATGTATTGAATACTACTTCACCGACAGACATGCCGTCAGCGCCGATTGCAGTACCGCGAAACACTGTGCCGTCTTCTAGAACTAACAGAGCGGATTTAGTCAAGTTAACCTCCTAACAGTAAAAAACGGGAGTAAAGTCATTTGCTTTACTACCCGTTTATAGCGATTGGAAACACGCAATTATGAATTTTTGGCAAATTAGCGCTATTTTATAGTAATTTGCCTTTTAGGTCTAACCCTATTTCAATAATCAGTAAAAATAAGCCCTATAAGCCAAAAAAGCCACCAAACACCCAAAAAAGTAACTAAACTACTTCAAGTCGAGGACATCTTGCATGTCATAAAGTCCTGCAGGCTTATTTTTCAACCAGCCCGCAGCTCTTACTGCGCCTAATGCAAAGGTCATTCGAGAACTTGCTTTATGAGTTAATTCAAGCCTTTCGCCAGAAGTTGCGAAATATGCGGTATGTTCACCAACTATATCTCCGCCTCGGAGCACCGAATAACCAATTTCATTTTGCGATTTTTCTGTTTCTACTCGGCTGCGATCAAATATCGCAACCTCATCATGCACCCACCCTTTTGCATCGGCAATTGCCTCACCAATGGCAAGTGCAGTGCCTGATGGCGCATCTATTTTATGGCGATGATGCGCTTCAAAAATTTCGATATCTAAATCATCACCAAATTTAGTGGCGGCGGTTTGCACTAAATTCAACAGTAAATTTACGCCTACGCTGTAATTTCGCGCAAACACAATTGGAATCTGCTTGGCAGCCGTTTGTAACGCCAGCATATCGTCGTCATTTAAACCGGTGGTGCCAATCACCATCGGGATATTTTGTGCAACAGCTGTTTTTAAATGCTCACGCATACCCGCTGGGAGCGTAAAATCAATCAGTACGTCGGTATTGTCAACGTTGCGTTCATCACTAAAATTAATTGTCGCAGGTGCTGCGCTATTTAATTGATTAACGGCAATATTTAATAAGGGAGAACTGCTGCGTACATAGGCTGCACTAAGCTCGGTATGATTATTTTTGTGAGCGGCTTCAATTAATGCCAACCCCATTCTTCCGTTTGCGCCAAATACGCCTATTCGATTCATATTAATAACCTATGCATTTTTTGAGTTGGCTAGATTTTATCTAAAACTCGTGTAATAGTCAGGTAAGCCTTTTAAAAAATAATAATAACAGATACCCATAGACTTTAGCCATCTATACATTTAAACTTCTTTCTTTGCGCCGATTTGGTCTTTGGCTTGCGGGCGCTGTTGAGGTACTTATCATTGTGGTAGGTATGACAACTAAATTCAGCTAAAAGAGGGATGTTTTGGCTGTGTTAGTTGTGCAAGAAGTTATCTAACGAGGAATATGATGCAGCCATCATTTAATAAAACAACAGCAAAACTATCTTTGCTCCCCCTATTAACCTTTGTGGCCTTATTTTTAGGTGCGGGTTTATACCTGCAATCACAAGGGGTCGATTACGCTTTTTATCAGCTCCCTGCCCCTGTTGCTATTTTACCGGCGATTATGCTGGCGTTTATTTTAAATAAGAACACCATTAACCACAGTGTAGAAACCTTTATAAAAGGTGCCGGTCACAACAACATCATTACCATGTGCTTAATTTATTTACTTGCTGGGGCATTTTCTGCCGTCGCAGGTGCTACAGGCGGCGTGGATGCGGTTGTTAACGCCGGTTTATCACTTATTCCACCAGCATTACTTTTACCGGGCTTATTTTTAATTGCAGCGGTAGTATCTACGGCCATGGGTACTTCAATGGGTACTATCGGGGCGATTGGCCCGATTGCGTATGCGGTCTCTATTAAAACCGGTATTGATCCAGCATTAATGGCCGGTACGATTGTGTCAGGTGCGATGTTTGGCGATAACTTATCAATTATTTCTGATACCACCATTGCTGCAACGCGTACCCAAGGCTGTGAGATGAAAGATAAATTCCGTGAGAATTTAAAAATCGCATTGCCAGCAGCTATCCTCACTATTGGTTTATTATTCTTTTTAACTCCTGCGGCTCAAGCAGTAGAAACCAAAGATTACGATATTCTATTAGTACTACCTTATGCATTTATTTTAGTACTAGCGGTGATGGGCTTTAATGTATTTGTGGTGCTGTTCAGCGGTATTATATTTGCGGCACTGATGGGCTTTACTGGCAGTTATGAAGGTGCCAGCTTTGTAAAAGACATTTATAAGGGCTTTACTGATATGCAAGAAATATTCTTGCTGTCGATGTTTATTGGTGGCTTATCAGAGTTTATTCGTATTAACGGTGGCCTTGATTATATCGCGCAAAAGATTCAAGCCATTACTAAAGTCATTGCAAAATGGCACAGAAAAGTGGCAGATCAACTTGGTATTGCCGCGTTAGTTATGACCAGCAACGTATGTATAGCGAATAATACCGTGTCGATTATTGTTGCCGGTCCTATCGCCAAAAAACTTGCCGATGATGGTGAGATCAGCGGTAAGCGTTCAGCAAGCTTACTGGATATTTTCGCCTGTGTTACGCAAGGATCTCTCCCTTATGGTGCACAAGCGTTACTACTTGGCGCAACATTTAAAATTAGCCCGTGGCAAGTATCAACCTCATCTTACTACTGCTTTATATTGGCATTTACTGCTATAGCTGTAATTTGCCTACGCCGAAATAAGGCATAAATACTTAAGCAGATGCGCTCACGTTTGGGCGTATCTGCTATACTTTGCACTTTACTCCCCATTAAACATATAGTTATGAATATAAAATCAACATTATCTTTATTCGCCCTTTGTGCAGTTAGTACATCTAGCTTTGCTGCAAATTGGAGCACAACGCAACTACATTTAAACTACGGCGATTTTAAAAACCCATTTACTGAACAAGAAGCAGGTACATCAATCGCTTCACTGCAACACGCCTCTGGCTATGACTATGGTGATAACTTTTTCTTCATAGATTACATTAATGATAATGTTGATGATGGCTATCAAGACCGTGACTTTTATGGCGAATGGTATTCAACTTTTAGCCTTTCTAAAATAACCGGTAATGACTTTTCGTTTGGCGCTATTGCTGACGTTGGATTAACAGCGGGCTTTAACGCCGCAGGTGATGCTAAGGTATTGAAGTATTTACCCGGTGTTAAAGTAAATTGGCAAGCGCCAGGATTTAGTTTTTTATCAACCCTAGTTACGGCCTATATAGATGATAACGAGGGTGTTGCGCGTGGCGGCGCGCCTATTGAAACTAACAGCTGGATGCTAGATGTTGCATGGGGTTACCCGTTTTCGATTGGTTCACAAAAATTTAATATAACTGGCCATGTTGAATATATTGCTGAGCGCGAAAATGAATTTGGTGAAGATGTTAAGGCGTGGATCTTAGCGCAGCCTATCATTACTTGGGACTTGGGTAATGCCATCAGCATGAAAGAAAACACCTTACTACTTGGCCTTGAGTGGCAATATTGGCACAACAAGCTAGGGACCGATACCACTGAGTCGGTACCGCAATTTCATGTTGAGTGGACGTTTTAATAGTTAGCGATAATAATAAAGCGCGATATTAATTGTATTGCGCTTTTTTTACTTACCATGAACACAGATCACGTTAGCTTTATTTCATAAACACCTAAACGCTGCTGTTGCTGATTAGCAAGGAAGATTGATGTCTCTTTTTGATAATATTTAAATTGTGCGCCTGCGCGTTGCACAACCTTTATACTCGCTAAGTTTTCCTCTAAACAACAAAACTCAATCACTTTTGCATGACTATTATTTTTTATATAAGGCACTATTTTAGTAAGCACTTGATTCATGGCTCTTTGCCCGCGTGCAAAATCAGCTAACCAATAACCGCATTCAGCACCTTTACTGTCAGGATCAATGTGTTTAATACCAAATACACCGCTTAAGCGATCCTCTATATATACCGCAAACCACTGAGAACCTGCTTTACCGCTGTGTAGTCGTTCATATATATAACGTTTAGTTGAATTAACATCTATTACGTAATCCACCCAAGGTAAAAATTGACTCAGATTTTCCCGACTATCGGCGATAACTTGGTAAAGTTCAACTGCGTGACTAATATCTAATGGCTTTAAAGTTATTGAATCTGAAATCACCAGTTCCATTTAGTCAGCCTCAACTACTTTTGCTAAACGCATATGTAGCAGCGGAAACGGCTTTCCTTGACCATCTAATTCAGAGCGCCCTATTTGCTCAAACCCTCTACTTAAATAAAAACCATGGGCTTTAGGGTTTTGCTCGTTAACATCAACATGAGTTGCCGCTAAATTATCAATCGCGTAATTAATTAAGAACGTGCCAACCCCCTTCGCAAAGAAAGTCGGCTCAACAAACAGCATTTCAATATTGCCGCCAGCAACGCCAATAAACCCAATTATTTTTCCACTGTTGTCTTTACAACAAAAAAGACTAACAGCATCAAAATAATGTGCCAAAATCAATGGTTTCAGTTCATCTATGTGTTGTTGGGTTAAAAAGTCATGGGTATGAGAAACGCAAGCTTCCCAGATCTCAATTAAAGAGGCGTAATCTTTTTGCTCGGCGGATTTAATAAGCATTGTTAGTTCCTTTGAATATTAAAATAACCATCATCAGTTTTGCAAAAATATTGTAGCGGAGTTGGGCAACAGCTCCGAGGCTAAATCAACAAAAAGCAGCGTAAACGCTGCTTTTATAGTACTTACATTTTAGTCTCTAACTTTGCGTTAAATAAAACGCTTAATAATAAAATCAACTTTGACACGCTTAGCTTGCCCCAGCAATTTTTTAACCGCTGGCGGGTAATCGTCCATGGTTTCTAAATCTTCGGCACCGTTTAAACGACGACAGTGTTGTAATATCTCGGCTCTTTCATTGTCGATTGCTGGCATGAGACTTTGCTCAGGATCTTCTAATAAAATGCCATTTTCGATATCTAATCCCCAGGCACGAGGATTTAAATTATGGCCACTCAATAAATGATATTTACGATCAGCACAAATACCTTTCAAATGAAATGAGTTACTTTCATGCTGCCACAAATACACATTTAAATTACCGTTAATAATATGGCGCTTTTGCGATTTTAAAAATTTATGCAAAATCGTTTCATACAAGTATGGCAAAGCACCTATTTTACTAAATGGTTCACTTGGTGGCAGGTAAAAATCATTCGCCGTTTTATCGCCTACTACGATTGTTACTTGCTTGCCCTGTTTTAGTAAGCGGCGCAAGGAACGCATTAACGGTGCAGGAAAATTAAAGTATGGGGTATACAGCACTAACTCTTGCTCGGTGGCATCAAATAAGGATTTGATCACACGATTAAGCTCGTTATTACGTCGTCCCAGTCCTAAAAATAGTCGCACGCCAAGTGCTTGCTCATTTTGCTCCACACTGTGAGCGTAGTTAGCTTGCTTTAATGTACGCATCAATTGTTTTTGTGCGATTTTAATATCATTAAACTTTGTTAAAGGCCGCACATCAATACGTGGAACGGCTTCAGAACTCAACAATTCATGTTCAATAAAGTCAATCACAGAATCACATAGTGAGGCCTGCTCGACTAAAAAATAGCGATCTAACCGGTAGCGCTCTTGATACTGCAAATACACATTATTTAAACTCGCACCGCTGTAAAGCAGCGTATCATCAATTACAAAACCTTTTAAATGCAGCACCCCAAAAAGTTCTTTTGCTTTTACTGGTACGCCAAAAATTTGTACGTTTGATTGATATTTTTCTTGATATTCACAATATAAACTGGCGTTACCATCTGACTTTGCCGCACCAATTAAACCGCGTTGGGCACGATGAAAGTCAACCAACACTTTTACATCTAATGCGGGGTTTGCTAATGAAGCCTGATGTAACGCTGCTAACACTTCACGCCCTGCTTCATCATCTTGCAGATAAAGTGTCGTAATATAAATACGTGTTTTTGCCTGCGCAATCAGTGCTAGTAAATGCGTGCGATATTCTTGTGCATTGGTTAAGACGTTAACGTCTTTTGAAGTCAACCCGTACGCGGGTTTTTCCTGCCAAAATAACATAATTGCCTATTCACTTAGGTCACCCTTAATCAGGGTCACAAATCAAAATTAGTTAAAACATATCAAAAAAACACAGCTTGGTCATGAATTAACGTCGCATGCTGAGTTAATACTGAATTAATAGCTCAGATATCATACAAATCGTACACTTATCATGATTCTAGTACACAATATTTGACAGCTTTGTGATTTAGAAAAAAAAATAATCGCCGCTTTTATTTACTTCCCTCTTGTTTCTCTTAAAATCGAGCGCATTAATACGCTATTAAACGTTTAGGATATAAAAACATGAGTGAAGTAAAACATTGTAAGTTGCTAATTTTAGGATCTGGACCTGCGGGTTACACTGCAGCAGTTTACGCAGCACGCGCAAATTTAAACCCGGTATTGATCACCGGTATGCAACAAGGCGGTCAACTTACAACAACGACTGAAGTTGAAAACTGGCCGGGCGATGCTCACGGTTTAACAGGTCCTGCATTAATGGATCGTATGAAAGAGCATGCCGAGCGTTTTGAAACTGAAATTGTCTTTGATCACATTCACACTGTTGATGTAACTAAGCGCCCTTTCACGCTAACTGGCGACCAAGGTACTTACACGTGTGATGCGCTGATCATTGCAACGGGTGCATCTGCTAAGTACTTGGGCCTAGAGTCTGAAACTAACTTCCAAGGCCGTGGTGTGTCTGCCTGTGCAACCTGTGATGGTTTTTTCTATAAAGGTCAAAAAGTTGCGGTTGTTGGTGGTGGTAATACTGCGGTTGAAGAAGCGCTTTATTTATCGAACATTGCTGATGAAGTACATGTAATTCACCGTCGTGATAGCTTCCGCAGTGAAAAAATCTTAGCCGATCGCCTCGCTGAAAAAGCAGCAAACGGTAACGTAGTCATGCATTATAACCGTACGCTTGATGAAGTACTGGGCGACCAAATGGGTGTTACCGGTGTTCGTATCAAGGATGCAAACTCAGAAGCCACTGAAGAAATTGATTTAGCGGGCGTATTTATTGCAATTGGTCATAAACCAAATACTGATATGTTTGTTGGCCAACTTGAAATGAAAGACGGCTACTTAGTGGTTGAGTCAGGCCTAAACGGCAATGCAACACAAACAAGTGTACCAGGTGTTTTTGCAGCAGGTGATGTGTCTGATCATATCTACCGTCAAGCAATCACTTCTGCTGGTACTGGCTGTATGGCAGCACTTGATGCTGAGCGTTTCTTAGATAACCTATAAGTTTACATAACATATAGTAAGGGCTGAATTTTCAGCCCTTTTTTTGTGGCCCAAAATTATAAAGGCTCATCCAACACCGAAAAGTACTCATTGCAGTCGCACCAACATTCACCACACTTATACTCGGAATCAATCATATTTATACAATTAATGGCTTAGGTGCGATAGGATCTAAGTTCGAGCAATGAATATCGTCAAAGTATAGTAAGTAAAACTAGCTATAATTATAGTTAGGCAGAAAAGCTTTATTCATTTAGGCATTACTAGAGACTGTAAAATCAGTTAAAATGCTTAACTTCATATCAAGTAAAATACCGAGAGTTTTCTATGAGTTTGTATACAAAATATATGGAAGAAATCCAAACCCGTAAAACGGAGCTTGGATTAAACCCACAACCAATCGATAGCGCTGAACTAGTATCAGAAATCATTAATCAAATTAAAGATACTAATAACGAGCACCGTAAAGATTCACTGCATTTCTTTATTTTTAATACATTACCAGGAACAACCAGTGCTGCGGGCGTTAAAGCACAGTTTCTAAAAGAAATTATTTTGGGTGAAGAGCAAGTTGCAGAGATCACTCCAGAATTCGCATTTGAACTGCTTTCACACATGAAAGGCGGCCCGTCAATTGAAATGCTAATTGATTTAGTATTTGCTGATGACGCAACAATCGCAGCACAAGCGGCTGAAGTACTTAAGACTCAAGTATTCTTATACGATGCAGATATGGCTCGCATAAAAGCGGCATACGAAGCAGGCAATGCAATTGCTAAAGAATTACTAGAGAGCTTCGCACAAGCTGAATTCTTCACAAAATTACCTGACATCGAAGAAAAAATCGATGTAGTAACCTATATCGCCGGTGAAGGCGACATCTCAACTGATTTACTGTCCCCAGGTAACCAAGCACATTCACGTGCTGACCGTGAACTACACGGTAAATGCATGATCACTGAAGAAGCACAGCAAGAAATTGTTGCGCTTCAAAAGAAACACCCTAACGCTAAAGTAATGCTTATTGCTGAAAAAGGCACGATGGGCGTTGGTTCATCTCGTATGTCTGGTGTGAATAACGTAGCACTTTGGGCGGGTAAACAAGCAAGCCCATACGTTCCTTTCATCAACATTGCACCTGTTGTTGCAGGTACTAATGGTATTGCGCCAATCTTTTTAACAACGGTTGATGTAACTGGCGGTATTGGTCTTGACCTTAAAAACTGGGTTAAAAAAGTAGACGCAAACGGCAATACAGTGACTGATGACAATGGTGATGCAGTGCTTGAAGAAGCGTACTCTGTTGCTACCGGTACTGTGTTAACAATCAATACTAAAGAGAAAAAGCTTTATAACGGTGATAAAGAACTTGTTGATATTTCGTCAGCATTCACACCGCAAAAAGTTGAATTCATGAGAGCCGGTGGTTCTTACGCTGTTGTATTCGGTAAAAAACTACAAACGTTTGCTGCTGAAACACTCGGCATTGAAACTCCACTTGTGTATGCACCTTCAAAAGAAATTTCACATGAAGGCCAAGGCTTAACAGCGGTTGAAAAAATCTTTAACCGTAATGCAGTAGGTGTACTATCAGATACGCCACTTCACGCAGGCTCAAATGTTCGCGTTAAAGTGAACATCGTTGGTTCGCAAGATACAACCGGTCCAATGACAGCACAAGAATTAGAAGCGATGGCTGCTTCAACGATTTCACCACTTGTTGATGGTGCATATCAGTCTGGTTGTCACACTGCATCAGTATGGGATAGTAAAGCGCAAGCAAATATTCCAAAACTAATGGCGTTCATGAATAAGTTTGGTTTGATCACTGCACGTGACCCGAAAGGCGTTTATCATGCAATGACCGACGTTATTCACAAAGTATTGAACGACATTACAATTGATGACCGCGCAATCATCATCGGTGGTGACTCGCATACACGTATGTCTAAAGGTGTAGCCTTTGGTGCCGATTCAGGCACGGTTGCTGTTGCACTTGCAACGGGTGAATCAGCGATGCCAATTCCTGATTCAGTTAAAGTGACGTTTAAAGGCAAAATGGCTAAGCACATGGATTTCCGCGACGTTGTACATGCAACGCAAGCGCAAATGCTTAAGCAATTTGGTGGCGAAAACGTGTTCCAAGGTCGCATCATTGAAGTGCATATTGGTACCCTAATGGCTGACCAAGCGTTTACCTTCACTGACTGGACTGCAGAGATGAAAGCGAAAGCATCAATCTGTATTTCAAATGATGAAACGTTAATCAAGTCAATTGAACTTGCTAAGTCACGTATCCAAATCATGATCAACAAAGGGATGGATAACGAGGCGCAAACGCTACAAGGTCTAATCGACTTAGCTGACAAGCGTATTGCAGGTATTCAATCTGGTGAAGAGCCAGCACTTTCTCCAGACGATAATGCTAAATACCACGCAGAAGTTGTGGTTGATTTAGACCAAATCGTTGAGCCAATGATTGCCGATCCAGACGTAAATAACGATGATGTTTCTAAGCGTTATACTCACGATGTGATCCGCCCTGTTTCTTTTTACAACGACAAGCCTGTTGATTTAGCTTTTGTTGGTTCATGTATGGTGCACAAAGGCGATATGAAAATTATTGCTCACATGCTACGTAACCTCGAGAAGAAAAACGGTTCTATCTCGTTCAAGGCGCCATTGGTAGTTGCGCCACCAACATATAACATTGTTGATGAGCTTAAAGCGGAAGGCGATTGGGATATCCTTGCTAAATACGCAGGTTTTGAATTTGACGATGCAAAACCAAAAACGGCTGCACGTACTAAGTATGAAAATATCTTATACCTAGAACGCCCTGGTTGTAACCTATGTATGGGTAACCAAGAAAAAGCTGAACCTGGTGACACTGTTATCGCAACGTCAACACGTCTGTTCCAAGGCCGTGTAGTAGCTGATACATCTGAGAAAAAAGGTGAGTCACTACTGGGTTCAACGCCAGTTGTAGTACTTTCTTCTGTTCTTGGTCGTTTCCCGACTATCGAAGAGTATAAGTCTGCAGTTGAAGGTATTGACCTTACATCATTTGTACCTGTTGAAGAAGCGATGACAACTAAGTTCAACGCAGGTCAAGCAGTACCCGTAAAAGTGGTTAGCTAATTCGATTAGTTAATGGTTCAATTAAGCGCGTTTTTTAACGCGCTTTTTTTATGCCTACAATTTGCCTATCATAAGTAAGCCCTACACGAGGGAATGGATAACTCAATAATTTGTGGTTTGTGAATTTAAAGCAACAGGTTACACTTTATCTTGATCATTCAGTTATTCAATCGGTGTTATGACTAAACAACTTTATCAACTTGCTAAAAGCCACTTTGCTTTTCCTGATCCCACCCATGCATTAGATGATCCTGATGGTTTACTTGCCATTGGTGGATGCTTATCTGTAACGCGATTAAAAAATGCCTATCGCTACGGTATTTTTCCATGGTTTAGTGAATACGAGCCAATTATGTGGTGGTCGCCAAGTATGCGCGGCATCATTGAACTCGATGAATTTCATATTAGCCGAAGCTTACGCAAGCATCTGAAAAAAAATCCGGTTAAAGTGACTATTAATACCGAATTTACTCAGGTGATTGAAGCCTGTCGCCAACAACGCTTAGAAACCGATGGCACCTGGATCACAAAAAAAATGCTCAACGCTTATAAAGATGCACATAAAGCAGGCTTAGCGCATAGTTTAGAAATCTGGTCAGACGACAAACTTGTTGGAGGCTTGTACGGTATTATGCAGCATGGCGTATTTTGCGGCGAATCAATGTTCCATCATCAAGCTAATTGTTCAAAATTAGCCATGTGGGCATTGGTCAATTGGTTGAAACGTCACCATGCGCATTTTATTGACTGTCAGCTTGAGAATCCTTATTTAGTCACTTTAGGTGAAAAAGTGCTACCGCGCTCAGAATTTTTAACTAAACTAAAACAAGCAGAAGAGTTTATTATTCCAACAACAATGTGGCAACCTCAGGAGCTTATCGCTATTTATGACTGAACACTTACCTGCTCGTTTAGGTTTAAGCCAACAATTTGATTGTAGCTACCTAGCCGATCGCCAAGAGCAATTATTAGTCATTTTGGATCCAAGTTGTTATACCCCGGGCAAATTTGAGCAATTACTGGCCCTCGGTTTTCGCCGTAGTGGTGACCAAATTTACCGACCACACTGCCCTGTTTGCAGCGCATGTAAGTCTGTGCGTGTATTAGCTAAGGCATTTTTACCGACAAAATCACAAAAACGTAAACTTAATAAAGCAAAAAATGCCTTTAGTGTAAAATATTCAGACCAACAACGCCCTGAATACTTTCCGTTATACAGTAAATACATTACCGAGCGTCACCAAGACGGTTCTATGTACCCACCAGAACAAAGTCAGTTCAACAGCTTTATATTTTGTCACTGGTTACCAATTACTTTTATTGAATTATGGGACCAAGAGAAACTGGTTGCAGTGGCGGTAACTGATTGTATGCACAACGCTGTTTCTGCTATTTACACTTTTTTTGATCCTGATTATGAGCACTTCAGTGTGGGCACAATTATGATTTTAGAGCAGCTCAAATTCGCCAAACAATACGATAAAGAATTTGTCTATTTAGGTTATCAAATTGATGAATGTGCAAAAATGCGTTACAAAACCCAATTTTTACCTGCCCAAAATAGGGTTGCAGACCAGTGGCTGGCTATTTAATTTACAAAAATGCCTACTGCGGCTTTACTTATTGGTGTATTTTCGGCAAAATCTGCATCGTTTAACTATTAAAGAGGTGTTACGCTAAACATGGCGAAAGAAGACGTAATCGAAATGCAAGGGACGGTCCTTGATACTTTACCAAATACAATGTTCCGAGTTGAGCTTGAAAATGGTCACGTAGTTGTGGCTCACATTTCAGGTAAAATGCGTAAAAACTATATCCGCATTTTAACCGGCGATAAAGTTACCGTAGAAATGACCCCATACGATTTATCAAAAGGTCGCATCGTATTCCGTGCTCGCTAAGTTAGTGCGTTAACGAAATATCAAGTTTTTAGCTAAGTTGTCTGAGTAACTTAGTTACTTTCTACATTAGCTTGAAGCGTTTATTAAATGTAATTGATAGCTAAACTAACAATTACATTTAATAAACAAAAAGCCCAGCAATTGCTGGGCTTTTTGTTTTCTATTTAACGCTGCAATTATGCAGGTGTTAAATTCGTTTCATAATCAAAACGCAATTTTTTATCTTTGATAGACACTTTCACTGTGCCACCGTCGATAAGTTGCCCAAATAAGATCTCGTTTGCCAGCGGCTTTTTCAATTGCTCTTGGATCACGCGGCCCATTGGACGTGCGCCCATAGCTTTATCGTAGCCTTTATCTGCCAACCATTCCCGCGCTTTGTTAGTAAGCTCAAGATTAACTGACTTTTTATCCAGCTGCGCTTGTAGCTCAACAATAAATTTATCAACAACCAGTAAAGTTACATCACGATCAAGGTGGTTAAACCAAATGATGTTATCTAGGCGGTTTCTAAATTCTGGCGAAAATACTTTATTGATTTCGCTCATCGCATCATGAGAATGATCTTGATCAGTAAAGCCTATTGATTTACGTACTGTTTCTTGTACGCCCGCATTAGTAGTCATCACCACCACAACGTTTCTAAAGTCAGCTTTACGGCCGTTATTATCGGTCAGCGTGCCATGATCCATCACTTGCAGTAAGATATTGTAAATATCTGAGTGAGCTTTCTCAATCTCATCCAGTAATACAACCGAATGTGGATTTTTAATCACAGCCTCAGTTAACAAACCACCTTGTTCAAAACCAACGTAGCCTGGAGGCGCACCAATTAAACGGCTTACCGCGTGGCGCTCAACATACTCAGACATATCAAAACGGATAAACTCAACACCCATACATTTTGCAAGCTGTTTAGTTACCTCCGTTTTACCTACACCCGTTGGTCCTGCAAACAAAAACGAACCGACTGGTTTATCTTCATTTGATAAGCCTGAACGTGATAAGCGAATGGCCGAGGTTAGTGCATCGATTGATTGATCTTGGCCAAATACCAACATCTTCAAGTTACGATCAAGATTTTTAAGAGTCTCTTTATCGCTTGATGACACACTTTGCTGCGGAATACGCGCCATTTTTGCCACGATCAATTCGATATCTGCCACACCAATGGTTTTTTTGCGTTTAGAGATCGGTTGTAATCGTTGGCTAGCACCCGCTTCATCAATAACATCAATGGCTTTATCAGGTAAGTGACGCTCATTAATGTACTTAGCACTGAGCTCTGCCGCCGCTTTTAACGCTTTTTGCGTATAGCGAATGCCATGATGCTCTTCGTAACGTTCTTTTAAACCATTAAGTATTTTAGTGGTATCAGCGACACTTGGTTCAAGTACATCAATTTTCTGAAAACGGCGCACTAACGCACGGTCTTTTTCAAAGATATTTTTATACTCGTTATAGGTAGTTGAGCCCATACAACGTAACTTACCGCTCGAAAGTAGTGGTTTAAGCAGGTTAGATGCGTCCATAACGCCACCAGAGGCTGCGCCGGCACCAATTATGGTATGGATCTCATCAATAAACAAAATAGCGCCAGGTTTCGCCTGAAGCTCTTTTAGTAATGCTTTAAAGCGCTTTTCAAAATCACCGCGGTATTTAGTACCTGCAAGTAATGCCCCCATATCTAACGAGTACACCACAGCATCGGCAATCACTTCGGGTACTTGTTCATGCACTATGCGATACGCTAGACCTTCAGCAATAGCGGTTTTACCTACCCCAGCTTCGCCAACTAATAACGGATTATTCTTTTTACGACGACACAGTACTTGCACCGTGCGTTCTACTTCACTATCACGGCCCACCAATGGGTCGATATTCCCTTCACGGGCGAGTACATTCAAATTAGACGTGAAGTTTTCTAATTTACTTGGCTCTTCGCCTTGAACGGCTTGTACTTCTTCATGGATGTCATCAGCATCCTCACCGCCCATGTCATCGTCTGCTTTAGAGATACCATGAGATATAAAGTTCACAATATCTAGTCGCGAGATATCAGCTTTTTTCAGCAAGTAAACCGCTTGGCTTTCTTGTTCTGAAAAAATGGCAACCAGCACATTGACGCCTGTTACTTCGTTTTTACCCGATGATTGCACATGAAATACTGCGCGTTGCAATACCCGCTGAAAACCAAGTGTTGGTTGAGTTTCACGTTCTTCTTCTAAATCAGGAATGACTGGAGTGGTCTCATTAATAAACTCTGATAGCTCAGCTTTTAATGCTGCCATATCAATCCCGCAGGCGTGTAGCGCTTCTCCAGCCGATGGATTATCAAGTAGGGCAAGTAATAGGTGCTCTACAGTCATAAATTCATGGCGACGTGTACGCGCTTCGCGAAACGCCGCGTTTAAAGTTAGTTCTAAATCTTTGTTTAGCATTAGCAACCCCTTACTGAGATAATATTTTTATACCGTTGTGATGGGTATTTTGATCACCCTACCTTGGTATTATTCCTGCTCACAACTACATAGCAGTGGATGCTCGTTATCTCGTGCATAACGGTTAACTTGTTCAACTTTGGTATACGCTACATCTGCGGTATAAACACCGCAAATTGCGCGACCATTTTGATGAACTTGCAGCATCACATCTGTTGCTCTATCGCTATCCATATTAAAAAACGTCGTTAGTACTTCTATCACAAAGTCCATTGGCGTGTAATCATCATTATTTAAAATGACTTTGTATTTTCGCGGTGGTTGCAGTTTTTGCTTCTCACTATCGCGAACCGTATCTAAAACACCTGAATCTTTCATGCCACTCATAATTAAATATAGTCTTGTCTTTGGAACTCAAGCAAACTTGAATAAAAAATAAATTAAATGTTAAAAAAATAGTTTAAAACACTTGACTGATCGGCGAAATAAACTACAGTCAGTTGTAGATTGATTAAACCTTAGTCAGTCTATCAAACTATACGGTTTAGAATAACTAAATTAGTCAACTTATAGAAGGATGTAGAAGTATGGCTTGTGGTAAAGTCAAATGGTTCAATAATGCCAAAGGTTTTGGTTTCATCGTAGAAGACGGCTGCGAGAATGATATATTCGCCCATTACTCAACGATTGTAATGGACGGTTATAAAACACTTAAAGCTGGTCAAGATGTAACATTCGAATTGCAGCAAGGCCCTAAAGGCATGCATGCGACTAATATAGCGCCTAACGAAGAGTTAGTGTAGTTGTTTAGACGTTCGACTAAAGCGAGCGACCTGTAAAGATCCTCGCTTAATTCCTCTAAACTATTTAATCTCAATTAAATTTTACATTCAGATTCAAAGCTGGCATTTCTAATCTATTAGAAATTAAACGTACAGAATGAACAAAAACTGTCCTTCCTCTTGAAATTCTTTTTTAATACCCCCATGTTATATTTGTTATTAGCCCTTTGTTGCCAAGCTTGTTACACTCTTAGGTGCTTAAAAGCAGCCTCAAAAGGCCCTTTAAACACTAATAATTAGGCTAATGGCTAATTTACTTAGTTTATAAATAACATAAAATTAAATACAGTTCGTCAGGTGTGATTATTTAATCAACAGTATTAACACCTAACTGACTGATCATTGTCACGTCGTGCACGCATGATGGCGATGATATTTCTTTGCATTGTTGAATATGGCTCTTACGCCTACTATCTAGGAATGATGATGACATCAAAAATTATCTACACTAAAACAGACGAAGCTCCGGCACTAGCAACATACTCTTTGCTGCCGATCATCCAAGCATACACTAATGCCGCAGGCGTTGAAGTTGAAACACGTGACATCTCTTTAGCGGGTCGTGTTATTGCTAACTTCTCTGAGTATTTAACTGAAGAACAACGTATTGGTGATGCGCTTGCTGAATTAGGCGAGCTGGCTAAAAAACCTGAAGCAAACATCATTAAATTACCAAATATCAGTGCATCAGTTCCACAATTACGTGCTGTTATCAAAGAATTACAAGCAAAAGGTTACGCACTGCCAGACTACCCTGCTGAACCTAAAACAGATGAAGAAAAAGCAATTCAAGCAACTTACGACAAAATCAAAGGTAGTGCTGTAAACCCAGTATTACGTGAAGGTAACTCTGATCGTCGTGCTCCTGGCTCTGTAAAAGAATATGCACGTAACAACCCACATTCAATGGGTGCATGGAGCAAAGATTCTGCTTCAAATGTTGCGAGCATGAGCGAAGGCGATTTCTTTGGCTCTGAGCAATCAGTAACGCTTGATACTGCTACTGATGTACGTATTGAGCACGTTGCTGAAAATGGCGACGTATCTGTTCTTAAAGCAAGCACGCCATTACTTGCTGGTGAAGTGATTGACGCATCTTCAATCAGTATTACGAAACTACAAGCTTTCTTAGCGGCTGAAATCGATGCTGCAAAAGAAAAAGGCATTCTGTTTTCATTACATATGAAAGCAACCATGATGAAAGTATCTGATCCAATCATCTTTGGTCATGCGGTAAAAGTATTCTATAAAGACGTTTTTGCTAAGCACGGCGCTTTATTTGCTGAGCTAGGTGTTGATGTTAATAATGGTCTTGGTGATGTTTACGCTAAAATCCAAACATTAGACGATGCTAAACGCGCTGAAATCGAAGCTGATATTGACGCTGTATACGCTACACGCCCTGCAATTGCGATGGTTGATTCTGATCGTGGTATCACTAACTTACACGTACCAAGTGATGTGATCATCGATGCGTCTATGCCTGCTGCAATTCGTTCAAGTGGTCAAATGTGGAACAGTGAAGGTAAATTGCAAGATACTAGCTTTGTCATTCCTGATCGTTGTTACTCTGGTGTTTATCAAGCAACAATTGATTTCTGTAAAGAACACGGTGCATTTGATCCAACCACTATGGGTAGCGTTCCTAACGTTGGCCTAATGGCACAAAAAGCTGAAGAATATGGTTCACACGACAAAACCTTTGAAGCACCAGCAAATGGTGTGATCCGTGTTGTTGATAGTGCTGACAACGTATTGCTACAACACACTGTTGAGCAAGGCGATGTATGGCGCATGTGCCAAGTTAAAGATGCACCAATTCAAGATTGGGTAAAATTAGCTGTAAACCGTGCACGCGCTACCGGTAACCCTGCTATTTTCTGGCTTGACGAAAACCGTGCGCACGATGCACAGTTAATCAAGAAAGTTAACGCATACTTGCCAGACCACGATACATCGGGCCTTGATATTCAAATACTTGCACCACTTGAAGCAACCTTATTCTCTCTTGCACGCATTAAAGATGGCCTAGATACTATTTCAGTAACAGGTAACGTATTACGTGATTACCTAACTGATTTATTCCCAATTCTTGAGCTTGGTACGAGTGCAAAAATGCTTTCAATCGTACCACTTATGAATGGCGGCGGTTTATTTGAAACTGGCGCGGGTGGTTCAGCACCGAAGCACGTTCAACAATTCGAAAAAGAAAACCACTTACGTTGGGATTCGTTAGGTGAGTTTTTAGCACTTGCGGCATCACTTGAGCACCTAGCTGTCAATACTGGTAACAACAAAGCACAAGTGCTAGCTGATACCCTTGATAAAGCAACAGGTACTTTCCTTGCTGAAAACAAATCACCGTCTCGTAAAGTGAAAGAAATTGATAACCGTGGTTCTCACTTCTTCCTATCTTTATTCTGGGCGCAAGAGCTTGCCAAGCAAAACGATGACAGTGAACTTAAAGCACAGTTCACACAAATCGCCAGTGATTTAGAAACCAACAAAGAACAAATCGTTAACGAACTTAACGATGCACAAGGCCCAGCTGTAAACATCGGTGGTTATTTCCAACCAAATGATGATGCAGCATTTAAAGCAATGCGCCCTAGCACAACATTTAACGATATCTTAGCTAAACTAGTATAAGTATCGATTTAAATTTAAAAGGCGCTCACTGTTAAAGTGAGCGCCTTTTTTGTGGCTTTTAAATAATGTTTTATTTTTCACTGATACAAAAAGCAAAAAGGCCGCAAATGCAGCCTTTAAATTGTTCAAGTTACTAAGCTGAACGTAGTTACTTAGTATATGCGCGAGGCATATCTGAGTCAGTAGTATAACGCTTACGGAGTTTATCTTGGCGTGCTTCAGTTGAAACTTCTTCGCCGTTAATAAACATTTTAGTTACGTGACTAGTAAAATCAAATGGGTCATCGTTCCACATCACTAAGTCAGCAGCTTTACCTACCGCCACACTACCGGCATTAATTCCAAATACATCAGCAACATTCGCTGTTATCGCTTTTAATGCACCCGCTTGTGTCATGCCATAAGAAACCGCATTACCCGCGTCAAAACGCAATTGATAAACATTGTGACTGGCATCGCCTGCGATCGACAACAACACCTTTACGCCTGCTTTTTCGAGTTTGCCTGCATTATCTAAACTCGCATGTAGCGAATCAAAACTGCCTGGCAAGCTCTCCATAGAACTTACAATGACTGGAACATTTGCTTGCGCTAATTGCTCTTTTACAACCACGGCATCTTGTGCGCCTGCAATCACTAAATTAAGTGAAAACTGTTGTTTTACTTTGATTAGCTCAATAATATCTGCGGCGCGAGAAGCCGTTACTAATAGTGGCATTTCACCCGCTAATACTTTATCGAGCACTTTATCTTCAGTGCTTGGTACAGCATCGTCTTTTTTATCTTTTTTGCTGGCTTTTTGTTGATGTGCTGCTAACTTATCAATCAAGTTTTTCAGCGACATTGCGCGCGAGCCTTTGCTTTTCTCACCTAAATTAACTACCAGCGCGACTTGCGTTTGCTTAACACTGTCAAACTCACCGCTTAAATCAACTACGCTGGCAAGGCCTGCAAAAATACTTTCTCCGCCATGTGGGGTGATCACATCACGGGTGATGCCACCTTTACGTGCATACGGGATCAAGCTTGAGTGAGCATTAAATGCTAGGCTTGGATCAAAATCGATCCCCGCTTTATCATCGCCAGCATCGCGAGAGCCAGCAACAGCGCCCACTTCAACTAGACCTAACTGATTCATGCTGCCAATAAAGCCAGCTGTAACAATTTGCCCTTTGGCATCAATAATCGTATCAGCTTCGACTGTTGCAGGATTAATAGCAATAATTTTGCCTTCATCCATGATGATGCTAGCGCCTTGTAAAATACCTTGCTCAGTTGAGGTATGAACAGTTGCGTTGATGATCGCGACTGATTGGGCGTTCACCGCAGTACTTGCTAACAAACCAGCAGCAACTAGCGAGAGTGAAAATGAATGTGTTAATTTTGTCATCCTAGTTACTCCTTATTTTTGACCTAACATAAAATCGCTTTGTGCTTGGAATGTATCATCGTAGCGATCATACACTTTCGCACCATCAACAAATACTTGCTCAGCTTTAGCATAAACACTAAACGGACTTTGATTCCAAATTACCACATCAGCCTGTTTGCCAGCTTCGAGTGAACCGGTTTTATCAGCTATACCTAGCGATTTTGCAGCATTCGAAGTGATCCATTTAATTGCGTGCTGTTCTGAAATATTAAACCCATTATCGTTAGCGCGGTACATTACTTTACCGGCTTCTTGGTTTAAGCGCTGGATTGTGGTGTCAGAATCTGAATGAACAACAGCACAAGAATTTTTAACCGCATCAACAATAGCTACGTTCTCTTGTACCATGTCGTAAGCTTCCATTTTAAAGCCCCACCAATCAGGCCAAAGCGCAGCACATGAGCCGTTATCTGCAAGTAAATCAGCAATTTTGTATGCTTCAATACCGTGATGGAAAGTACCCGCGTGATAACCAAACTCTTTTGAAAGGTCAATCATCATTGCCATTTCTTCTGCTTTGTAACAATGATTGTGGATCATTACTTCGCCTTCTAATACACCACGCAATGTATCGTATTTAATATCACGATGCGGCACCTCTGGATTTTTACCTGCTGCATAATCAGCATCGTATTTATCCCACGCGCGTTTATATTCAGCGGCGCCAATCCAAGCAGTGCGATAGCCAGCCATATTGCCCATTCGTGTTGATGGTAAAACCCCTTTACGCCCGTAAACACGCTTAGGGTTTTCACCACAGGCCATTTTTAAACCATACGGTGCGTCAGGGAACTTCATACCCTGCATCGTGTGCGATGGAACATTTTTTAAAGTAACCCCTCGACCACCAAATAAATTAGCTGAGCCAGGTAAAATTTGTAATGCGGTAATACCGCCTTCACGCGCGCGGTTAAAGCCAGGGTCTTGCGGCCAAATTGAATGCTCAACCCACACTTCGGCAGTATTTGGGCTGGTCATTTCATTGCCGTCCTGATGAGATTCAACAGAAGGGCTTGGGTATGCTCCTAAATGTGAATGTACATCAATGAGCCCAGGTGTAACCCATTTACCTTGTGCATCAATAGTCAAATCAGCTTGTGCAGTTAGATCTTTACCGACTTGTTGCACTTTTCCGTCAACAAGTAATACATCGGCTTCTTCTAAACGCTCACCTGTACCTGTTAGTACTGTTGCATTGGTGATAAGCGTCGTGGTTGATTTAAGTACCTTATAGGTACTTGGATATGGATTTTTATTGATTGTTACTTTGTCGTCTTGTGGGCCGTTGTCTTGGCAGCCGGCAATCGCCACACCAAGTGCAACAACCAACAATGAAGGAGCAAATTTTTGCATCATATTAGTCTCTGTTGTTGTTTTTTTGTTACTTTATATAAACACACAACATAAAGCTAAAAAATCAGCTAGAGCTGCATTTATATAAGATGAATGTTATTTCTTAATATAATTGTTATACAGTTGCTCAAGTGCAGCTTCTGTTGTCAAACTTGGATCTTTACTAATAAAGTGCTTAACAGTGCGAGTTACGAAGTCTGAATTTTGTTTATGCAATTTTGAAAAATCCTTAATTAGGCAATCGCCATCTTTAGCGGCAGTCACTTTATCGTGACGATGACGATACTGACTCAAGGCTTTATTAAAATCACCTTGGTAGTCTTCTACTAAAATTTTATAAAAATCACTTTTTTGTACTTTTAATTCGCTAATACAATAATTTAAAGCTTCTTTAAAATCAGTAAAAATGGCGCCTTCAACATCAAACTCAGCCGTTTTTTCTCGCACTGTGACCTTGGCTTCTTCGGTTGCATAACTAAAACCACTAAACGCCAAGCGCTCTGCGGCTTCTTTTCCTAACGCCATACCCGCTTTAATGCTATGTGCAAACTCATCACTCATATCGCTAAGTTCATTCTCATGCCACATATTATAAACCCGCAGTGGTTTAGCGTATTTGGCACCGAGTTTGTTTTTTAACTTAGTAAAGCGTTCATCAATCGTCATTAAGCGCTCGTTGTGCAATATTGCATAGCATTCATAGCACGCTGGAATACTAATAAACTCAGCTTCTTCACCTAAATCAATAATGCTTTGTAGCATATGCAATGGCGGGCAATGATCGCGCTCAGTCGCTTCACAGCCACAATAAAAGCAACGGTTAAAATTATGCTGTTCACAGGCGTATGCTTGCTGATAATAACTCGCCAATGTTTTACTCACAGAGTCTCCTAATAGACAGGTATTTTGATAATCAAGACGATCATAACAGGGTTGAAAAATATGTCAGTAATGCTGCACAACAAAGTACAATGACTCTAAAGTAAATAGAATGTAAAACCTATGAAAGCAGATTGAAAAACAACCAAAAACAATAAAAAAAGTGAAAAATAATTTGTTTGAAATATGTCAAAATACATACATTAAATCATTTATTATCAGATAGTTAATTATTATAAAACACATCCACACACGGTGTTACATCTTGTCGATTTTCATTTACAGCTTTATTTAAAAATAAAGCTGATAATTAACTCATCAACAAGCAGACATACCCAAACCACTGGAGAATGATGATGAATACTTTATCAACAACGATTTGTACAACATTACTTTTAAGCTCTGCAGCACTTACTGCAACAAATACTGAGGCTGCACAATTTGTTGCAGCTGATAATAGTCCAAGTACCCAAATATGCATGGCGGTGAGTTCCAATAGGCCTTCGCAACTTTATGCAACGATGAGAGACTTACGTATTAGCAAAACAACCACAACCGATAAACTGCGTTGTAACGACATGAGTATCGCAAAATTTGCGGGAACTTACGGTTTTAATAAAACGGCAAAATATCTAAACCTTGAAACGACAACGGGTACCTCAATTCAAGATTTAGCAAAACTAGACCAACAAACAATTATGGTTGTTGCCGGTTCTAAGTAGTATGGCTAAGCAATATCAAATTTAAGCAGGCGAGTCGTTGGCCTGCTTAAAAACTAATTTATATGATTGCAGCAATCAGGCCAAACAAACCACCGAATACCCCGCCCCATACAACTAACCAGCCTAAATGCTCACGGATCATGGTTTGTATAATATCTTTGACCATTTTTGGTGTCAGCTCGTCTAAACGCTCATCAACCAACCCAGAAACAGTGTTAAACAACGAATCACTTGCGAGCCCTGATTGCGTCAATTTTTCATTCACCAAACTTTTAAACTCATCGGTTTCGCTCATATTAAGTAATGATCCACGCATTTTGTCAATAAATGCTTCGCGCATTGGCTCAACCGCGGCACTACCTCCAAACATCGCTAACATGCTACCAAATTGGGAGTGCTCAATAACGTCAAGTAAGTTATCAAAAGCAGGATTTAAATCGACTTCATTGATCACTGGCTGTAGGTCGACATTGATATTTTTGTTGCCTAACAATTGAGATATTTTTTGCTCTGAAAAGAACTCGGTTAAAATAAGATTTTTAATCGCCACTTTAAAACCTGCAAACTTCAGCTGGATCACGCCCGAACCATATAACAAAGGTACTTTTTCAAATAACATATGCACTGCGAGTAAATTAGTCACTGCGCCTGAGAGTGCAAATAAGCCGATTGACAGTACAATTGCTTGGTCAAATAGAAAACCCGTCACCACTAAAATCCCGGCAATTACATTGGTAATAAGGCTTTTATTCATCATTCTCTCCACTTGTTTGTTGCATAAAGCTTAGCGCGCGCTTATAAAACATTAATTTTACTCTCAAGAGTTTGTTTATTTAACTACTTTTTGCCATAGTTTAACTATCTGTATAAAAGGTGAACAATGCTATGTGGAATACGGTTAACGAACAGATCAGCCAAGCAATGCATTTTGACTTTAAACACACTATAAAACGCCAACTGCAAAGCCCAAATAACGATAAACTATTTCAACTCAGTGATGGTACACACCAGTATTTTGTTAAAGTAGCTCATCGTAGTGACTTAGAGCGATTTGAAAACGAAGCCCACAATTTACAACTGCTCACTAAAGAGAGCTTATTTATGGTGCCAGATTGTATCACTACAGGTGCTAATATTGAGTTTTCATTTATCGTTTTAGAATGGCTTGAACTTGACCAACAACCTCATACCAACTGGCATATTATGGGTGGCCACCTTGCAAGCCTGCATCTGAAACATCGCCAAGCCATGTTTGGTTTTGATCAGGATAACTTTATTGGCCCAACAACTCAGCCCAATCGCTGGCATAAAAAATGGAATATATTTTTTGCCGAAGAGCGCATTGGCTGGCAGCTCCAATTACTGCATGAAAAAGGCATTGATCTCGTCGACAAAGATTACTTTGTCGCACTGATAAAAGACATGCTACATGGTCATACCGTAAAGCCATCATTGTTGCATGGCGATTTTTGGCGTGGCAACATGGGATTTATTCAATCAGTACCGAGTGTATTTGATCCGAGTTGCTATTATGGTGATCGGGAAGTTGATATTGCCATGAGCGAGCTTTTTGCTCCTTTACCTGACGCTTTTTACATCGCCTATAACAAGCATTACCCACTAACACAGGGCTATGAGCAACGTAAGTTAATTTACCAGCTTTACCCTATTTTAAATCATGCAAATATCTTTGCCGGCCACTATCTTACTGAAGCTAAACAACAAATAGAACTACTACTGAAATAAGGTCGTTTTTATTGTCAAATAGATGTCATAAATGAATAAAGCAGACTATATTTAGATATCGCCTAATGTTGAACAACCCCAGCAATGACAGGCGCTAGCGTTCAATTATGGGGTGCATAACCATTTATCAGCAGCGATAAATAATTACCTTTTATTGCTCTGCTTTGTAAGGTTGAATCATTTATGAAAAACCAACTCTCACAACGGATCTGCTGCCCACATTGTGGCCATCATATTCATATTACCCTTGATGCTAGTGATGGCGATCAAGATTACTTCGAAGATTGCGCAGCATGCTGTAACCCTATCCATTTTAATATGCATATTGACTATGCAAATAGTAAGGTAGAGTTACATATTGATAGCGATGACGAACAAATATTTTAGCCTAGCATTTATATTTGACTACGCAGCCTGCTGTCGTAAGTAATTTTCGACCGTATTGATGATGGTATAAGTTTGTTGATCAACCTCGATATTTAGCGCATCACCAATTGCAGCCTTACCAATATTGGTAATAGCTAACGTCTCTGGGATCAAATGCAGCCAAAAGCCCTGCTCATCGGTTTCACCTACCGTGAGACTAGCGCCATTGACTGATACAAAACCTTTATACATCACATACTTTTGCCATTGACTTGGTAAGCATAACTGTATTTTACAATTATCTTGTGTATGAATAATATTTTCAATCTGGGCGGTGCAGTGAATGTGACCAGATACAATATGCCCACCTAACTCAGTACCAAAAGTCATAGAGCGCTCATAGTTAACGGTACTGCCAGCAATAAGCTTTCCTAAATTAGTTAACTGTAATGTTTCGTCAATTACATCATAGTGAACCTGAGCAAGCGGTTGATCAGAGATATTATCTACTTTAACAACCGTTAAACAGCAACCATTAATGGCAACGCTGGCGCCTAACTCAAGTTTTGTAACATATTGCTTTGCTACAGCGAGCACTAAACGCATCACACCTTGCTGCTGGTTAGTTGAAATCACCGTCGCTTGTGTTTGCACAATTCCTGTAAACATAAATCAATTCACCTTTTATTACCTAAAGTAGATACTATTCATATTATTTCACGCTTTAGTTTACCCGATCCACGTTATTATTACTGTAACCAATAACATTGACTCATCGCTATAATTTTTGATTCTGTGCTTTATCGATTACACTATCTGCCTCTTCAGTTTACGTAGTAAGTGATATGACTTTTTGTAGTTGGGAAGCCAAACGGTTAGTTTCTCTGGCAATCCCCGTTTTTTTAGCACAAGTAACCTTAGTTTTAATGTCAGTGGTCGACACCATCATGGCAGGACAAGTGAGTCCTACCGATTTAGCAGCATTGTCAATTGCAACCGGCGTATGGAACCCCGCCATGTTGGCTCTGCAAGGCATATTATTAGCCCTGACTGGCATAATTGCGCAATTTTCCGGCGCTAACGATAAAACCGGCATCAGCCATTACTTTCAACAAGGCTTGTACCTAGCTGGTGTATTGAGTGTTATCGGTTTATCTATTGCCTATTTTGCCGATATTATTATTCTCAAACTCGATACCAGCCCTGCTATCGCCAATATGGCCTATGACTATATTCATTTTGTAAAATGGGGCATTATTGGATTTTTAGTGTTCAGTGTTTATCGTAATATTACCGAAGGCATGGGGATGACAAAGCCGGCTTTTTATATCAGCTTAATTGGTTTAGCCATCAATATCCCAGCCAACTATGTGTTTATTCACGGTATGTTTGGTATGCCCGCACTCGGTGGTGCAGGCTGTGGGATTGCCACAGCATTAGTATTTACTGCTATGGCCATCGCACAAGTTATTTATTGCCAATTAAGTAAAAAAGTAGATGCCAAAACATTATTAGCAAACTTTCAAGCACCGCAATTACCAACCATGTGGGCAATTACTAAGGTGGGCATACCAATCTCACTTGCTACATTTTTTGAAGTCACTTTATTTGCCTGTATTCCTTTATTTATTGCGCACTTAGGTGCGGTTGCGGTAGCCGGCCATCAGATTGCTGCAAGTGTCACAACCTTGCTGTTTATGATGCCACTGAGTTTATCTATTGCGATCAGTATTCGGATTGGCAATTTATACGGCCAACATCATTTTGAGCAGCTTAAAAAAGCTATTTCAACAAGCTATATTCTAGCCATGATCATTGCCATTCTACTTGCTGCCATCACCTTCTTTGGCCGAAACGTGATCAGTCAACTTTATACAGATGATGCACGTGTTATTGCCTTAGCAACGTCAATCATGATTCTAGCGTGTATTTATCAGCTACCTGATTCCTTACAAGTAGCTGCCAACGGTATATTAAGGGGTTTAAAACACACAGCACCGATTTCGTATATAACCTTTATATCTTACTGGTTGATTGGTTTTTCACTGGGTTTTGTTTTAGCACGCACCGATTTAATAGTGCCAGCAATGGGCCCGCATGGTTTTTGGGTAGGTATCATCGTCGGCTTAAGTGTAGCCGCAGTGTTATTAATGCTCACTGTCGCGAATAGATTCAAACATGAACCACTTAAAAGCGCTTAAAAAATCGCACCAACAAGGTAACCAAACGTCACGGTTTGGTTACCTTTGTAGTTTACTGTGCTGTTTACTGCTACTTTGTGCATGCACAGATAAACCCGCTGATGTGTATTTAGAATATCAGCAGCGGCTCGCGAATGCGTTAGATAAGCCAACTCCTGATACAGCAAAACTTACCAATGTTGCGCTATCAGTTGTTAGCAACAATAAACCAAAAAATGCACAACAGTTGAGCATATTGCAACTGGCACAACTTTCACACTGTAAACTCAATACCCTTATTGCTGAACATAATAGTCAACTAGGAAAACTCGCCTCTCCTGCTAGCCAGTTAATATACCAGATTCAATTTATTCAATTTGCACCACAGTGCTTAGATAGTCTAGAACCTGATTCAAAAAGTTATCAAGCCATAAGTAACGAATTACATAATAAAAAACAACAGTTATTAGAGCAGTTCAAGCAGCTACTTTATAAAGACCCAGAACTAAAACGCACATGGCAGCTAACCGGCTATACACTTGATACAAACTTAGCCGGCCTTGTAGAAACCGAACTTGCGCTGCAAAGCCTAGTGAATTTAAAACAGCAAATAATACAGCAGCAATATGCACAAATAGACTCTCAAGCGCTCTATCCGCTACTGGCACAATTGCGCCAGTTTAACTTCAATCAAGCTTTAATAAGCGCAGTACGCCAACAAACACAGCTAAATAATAGTACTAGTAACTTTTTAGCGAATATTGAGCTAAGCACACTATGCAACCCGCTAAAAAATAAACGCAAAGCACAGATCCTCAGCAACGTATTCAAGAAATATTACTTGCAGCAGTTACAACCCTATCAGGCTCAACTATCAGGTGCTTTAGAGCGCCTAATGCCGTTGTATCGAGCATTATGGCAAGACTCCAGCCCAACACAACCGCAACTAACGGCATTACTAAGCCCAGCGCAGCCAAGTAATATACTCACAGCATTTAAAGACTCCACCAAAACACACGTTATTTGGTGGCAAAAATTTTATAAAACGTGTGAAATCAGCCCAATATGAATAAAAAAACGGCAAACGAACTAAAAAAAGCGTTTCTCGCTTGATTCACTTCAGCGCACGCTATATATTAGCGACCGTTGTTAAGCAATTAGCACAACTTAAATTTATGATACGACCGTAGCTCAGTTGGTTAGAGCACTACCTTGACATGGTAGGGGTCGGTGGTTCGAATCCACTCGGTCGTACCAAATTTAAGGAAAAGTCCTATTAAAATATATTGTACGACTGTAGCTCAGTTGGTTAGAGCACTACCTTGACATGGTAGGGGTCGGTGGTTCGAATCCACTCAGTCGTACCAATTCAAGTAAAAACAAAAATCAGCCTAACCTACTTTATAAATCTTAAGTAAACTAAAACTCAGCTGGTTAGAGCACTACCCACTCTTGATCACCCGGTCCAAAGGTCAGCGGTTCGAATCCACTCAGTCGTACCAATTTATAAATAGAAATTATATCAAGAAAAAGCACTACCTACTCTTGCTCACCCGGTCCAAAGGTCAGTGGTTCGGATCCACTCAGTCGTATCAATTCTGAATAAATAAATTAAAAAATGCCCGCCACGATTTGACTCTACACAGAAGATCAATGATTCAAATATTAAATACCCAGCTCTTTCCTTCGCCATACAAATGCGCTTGATTGCTTATTGAAAATAGTAACATTTTCATATTCATCACTTGCTCTGCCAGCTAAGCCATAGCATACATGCAGTGGTAATAGATGCTCTTCTCGCGGATGACAATAACGTGCATGAGGCGCTTTATGCCAGTTTTGCATCATTAAATTACGCTTTGGTTCAGGCACGGTGTTATCACTTAAGGTCGATCGTAGCCACTGTTCAAATTCGTGGTTATTGATTTGGCTCTGCTGATTATCCTGCGCGAAAAATGCCTGCATGTTATGAAACGAAAAACCAGAGCCAATAACTAATAAGTTTTCATAATCCAAAGATTGCAACGCTTTACCGATTGCTAAGTGCTGTGCAGCATCTAAGTTATTCACTAGTGATAGTTGAATCGCGGGTATATCGGCTGCTGGGTACATTAATGTTAAAGGCACATACAAACCATGATCGTAACCGCGATGATGATCTAACTTCGCTTCAATACCAGCATGTTGTAACACTTGTTGTACTTTTTCAGCTAACTTGGGCTCTCCCTGACTTGAGTATTGCACTTGATAGGCAGCTGGCGGAAAACCATAATAATCGTAAATCATTCCCGGTGCAGCATTGGCAGTAATAGTCGCTACTGACTCCTCCCAATGAGCGCTAATCAATAAAATGGCACTTGGTTTTTTTAGCGTGCTTGCAAGTGATTTTAAATAAGCAACCAATTGTGTATGGTTTGGTTCATTTAACAGTGGCATTGGGCCGCCACCATGAGAGATAAATGCAATGTCTACATTATTCATAGTTACTCCAAACAAGCTCACTTAACATGAGCAAGTAAACCTTGATAGTTAAACTAACGCAAAGCTAAGACGCGGATTTATCCGTAATCCACGTCATTTCATAATAGTGATTAAACATGCTTGGACTGTAACTGCCTAGACGTTAATTTATTCGCTATAAAGTTATCAATACTAAAACGACCACCACCTTGTAATGTTAGCGCAATCAGTACTACAAACAGTGTCAGTGCATATTCGTAGCCGTTATTTGCCATAAACAAGCCATTGTCTATATGTACTGAAAAAATAGCCACTAGCATGGTAAATGCTGAAATAAGTGCAGCAGGACGAGTCAATAACCCAAGTAATAATGCTAAACCGCCAAAAAATTCAGCACTGCCTGCGAGTAATGCCATTAAATAACCTGGAGTAATACCGATACTCGCCATCCATTGACCTGTTCCTTCCAGACCATAACCACCAAACCAAGCAAACAATTTTTGTGATCCATGTGCAGCTAAAATCAAACCAATTGGCGCGCGAAGTATTAAAGCGGCAAGTCCTGCATCTGATTTTAGTATCGTGTTTATTAGTTTCATTATTTGTTCCTCTTTAGCAAAGTATTTATTTACGTTTTAATTAGACCCTGTTGGGATAAGTACACTTTACTATCAATGTCATGGCGGAGTAAGATGACAAATAAAGAATGATTAACAACAAAATGTTGTTAATCAATTTAAATATGAGAAAAATTATGGATAGAATTGATGCAATGCGAGCCTTTGTATCTGTGGTGATCGAAGGTAGTTTTAGCAATGCGGCAACAACCTTACAACTTTCACCACAATTGGTTAGTAAGTACGTTTCTAAACTAGAAGAACGCCTTGCTGTACGGTTACTAAATCGCACTACCCGTAAAGTAAGCCTCACTGAAGCTGGCACACATTATTTTCAGCATGCGCAACAGATATTGTTAAGTATTGATGAAATGGATTCACAATTAGGGGGCTTACAGCAGCACCCAACCGGAACTCTGAGAATAAGTGCTCCAGTGTCATTCGCGTTAAAACACATGGGTAAATTAGTGACTGAGTTCCAATCACATTACCCTTTTGTTAATGTTGATTTGCAACTGAACGACCGCAAAGTTGACATTGTTGATGAAGGTTATGATGTAGCACTGCGTATTGGTCGACTCAAAAGTTCGTCTTTGATTGCCAAGCAGGTCGCGCCCATTAGATTAATTTTATGTGCCTCACCTGACTACCTTGAAAAACATGGTACTCCTGAAAAACCTGAAGACCTAAAAAACCACCGATACTTGCATTATAGCTACACAGAAATGGATACTAAAGACGAAATATATCAGTGGTTAAGGGTAAAAAACACGCAACGTAGTAGCGAGTTTCAAAGTAATAATGGGGATGTATTGGTTGATTGTGCTATCGCTGGTGCAGGGATCGCATTACAGCCTACATTTATCGCCAGTGAAGCCATTAATAGTGGCAAGTTGATCGAAGTTTTACCTCAATTTGCAACGGGATCTGTTGGTTTATATGTTGTTTATGCCCACCGAAAATTACTACCACATAAAATCAGGTGTTTTATTGATTTTATAAACGGATACTATGGTACGCCACCATATTGGGACAAAGTAGTAACCTAATAATTAATGAGTAATGTCGATTGAATTATATAAGTTTAGCCATGTGGATAAAACTGCGGTAGTGCTACCGTTTAACAATTATTACACGTCATAACTCTTATACAATTTTAGCGGGTACTTTACTTACTGTAAAAAGCTTACCTGAACAACTAAGCCAATGATCACTCCTTATCCTGCTGTGCTCTAACGCCTTTTATACCTGTGACGAGTTTGGAACAGGCGCTTAACAATATAGCGCGATTAATTTGATCTTACTGAACAAAATTAGAGCTCTATCATTATTAACTTAGCAACGTAATAACCTCGTTTACTATATGCTAGTACCAATTTTAAAAACGGCGATCTTAATGAGCAGTAATTTAATTGTGTTGCAATTTTACGATAACAACACCTCGCGTAAATAATTCCAATCTGATATCTTTACTGCTAGCTCATTGGATTATAACTGATGGTAATATACTTATTAGTTTAGCCACTTTCGAACCTAACAAGTTTAGCTTTGATGGCCTATCACCCGTTAATCATAAATTGCGCACTAATTATGTTAATTCGTGAATACCAATATATAATAACTATACCAATAGTTGCTGAAGCAGCACGATTACAAGGCAGATTCATAATGCTACATTTACCCACTGTGATTAGCATCTCGTTACTTTTGAATGTCCTGATCGGCGGCTTTTTTTTTACCGTTTATAAGTATAAAAAACAACCCTGCTATTTATACTTAGGCGGGTCATGTATGATATTTGTGGTCTCGCAAATCTTAGCATGTCTACGGATAGTACTTGATAGCCCTTTTATTACGCACTATCTGGCAGATATGTGCATCATAATCAGTCCTATACTCGCTCTTATTGGTTTGCAGAAAGTAACTAATCTAACTAGAAATACTAATCGGCACTTTTTAACCTTAGTGATTGCCAGTGCAATTGTGTTACTACCAATCTATGCGATTACAGCAGGCCAATTGGTGACAAGTCTCGTTATTGCAACACTCTTTATTTACGGTGCATACTTAGTTTATAAGATGAAATGCGTAGCACCAATGCAACAAAAAATCTTGTCCGGCTGTTTTATTAGCCACTCTCTCATCATGTATATACAAGTATTTATGTTAGCAGCTCCTTTGGTTAGTAATTCTGCAACTGATTATAGTCTTTGGCTACAAGCAATTTTAGTAAGCCATATAATACTAGCCACTGCTACAGCATTGGTATTGCCGTTTTTATTATTTGTAAATATTGAAGAAAACCTTCAGCGTCTAGTTAATCACGATGTATTAACAGGTCTGTTAAATCGACGTGGTTTTTTTATGCAAGGTGAAAAACTTCTCAAACAAGGTGTTGCATATCAGCAATCATTTTCGGTAGTTATGATCGATATTGATTACTTCAAAAGTGTTAATGATAAATATGGTCACAGCACAGGTGATACCGCTATAAAATGGATAGCGCAACATATCATGGCACAATTAAATGATAACGATATTGCTGCGCGAATTGGTGGTGAAGAGTTTGCTTTATTACTTCCAGATCAATCTCTTAATCAAGCTCAGGTAACTGCTCAAAAACTCTGTGATGCAATTAGAGGGCATAGCTTACGTTTTAAAGGAAACACTATTAATTTATCAGTAAGTGTTGGAATTAGCAGTAGTTATGATGCCAATGCTTCAATTAAAACACTGTTAGACCAAGCCGATAAACGCTTATATATTGCTAAAGCAAAAGGCCGGGATCAAGTGGTTATTAGTGATCAACAAACCGACCATGTTGCCAACGGTGTTATGTAACCGAACTGAATTGTAATTTTTTAAACACTGAATCCACTGAGTATAACCACTGATTAAACTTAGCCTGGTGTCTTTGTCATATACAAACAATTAGCAAGTGGTATTGGCTCTGGGTAATCAGCAAGTACAAAGCCAAGTTTCTTATACGCTTTAATCGCACTTTTGTTATGAGCTAATACAAATAAAGAACATGTTTGCGTAGCTAAAGTTAATTGACCTAGTTCACTGAGCTGGGTAATTAGTGTTGCTACAATGCCACTGCCACGATACTCCGGGTTAACCACTAACCTACCTAGATGACAACGACCAATACGTAAATAAAACTGACCAAAAGCCATTAGCGTATTATCATCAGCAAGCAATACAAATGAGTTTATTTCATCAAGTTTTAAACCCTTTTTGAAAGAATTAAAATCGTAGGGGTATCTAAAATTAGGCCCAGCCCATGCATGAACTTCTTCTTCATTTGAAAACCATGACATGATTTCTTTTATGTGGGTATTTCTGACGTGAGTTAACAACATAACCACTCTTACTTAATCGCGGGAAGTACGATGTATTCCATTTTAATTTATAATAAACAATACGTTATAAATATACCAAACGCAATTAGATAATAACAATAAGGTACTTTTTGCTTATGCTAATTGCTACTCCATCATTCACTTAGCCTCCCGTTTAAGTTCAGCTGTTTTCATATTTATGGCCATAAAAACCATGCGAACACCCATTTACCTAATAAAGTTACAAAGATAAAATAAAAATAAAAAATAATTGACTGATAATTATATATAAAACAATAAACACCACATCCAATTAAACAAATTTAATACATTTTAGCTGCAATAAATTAAACACAGTAGTTGACGCAACATAAAAATTACACTAGCCTTTCTGGAAGCGCTTCCACAGGAATTAACACAAGCCACTATGGAAGCGCTTCCACACACAGTGATACCGCCGCATTTTTGTGGTGAGTAAATAATAATGATAACAGTACGAGGGAAGTCTAATGTCCAAGCATATTTTAATGAAAACAAAGTTAGCCACCAGCTTATCTTTGATTTTAGGTGCCGCAACCACTATGTCTACGTTTGCCGCCGAGGTTGAACAACAAAGTGAATTAGAAGTGATTCAAGTCACCGGTTTTAAAGGCAGTATCAAAGAATCAACTCAGCTTAAGCGTTACTCATCTGGGGTTGTTGATGCCATTTCTGCAGAAGACATTGGTAAATTTCCAGACACTAATTTAGCTGAATCGCTGCAACGCATTACCGGTGTTTCAATTGACCGCAGCAATGGTGAAGGTTCTAAAGTGACAGTGCGTGGTTTTGGTCCAGATTATAATATGGTGACATTAAACGGACGTACAATGCCTGCGGCTTCTCTTCCTGCTGGTGGTGGTGCTCCAAACTCTCGAGCTTATGATTTTGCTAATCTTGCCTCAGAAAGTGTGAAATCAGTGGAAGTATATAAAACAGGTAAAGCAAGCATCGCATCTGGTGGCATTGGTGCAACTATTAATATCAATACCGCTCGTCCACTTGATAACCCTGGCCTAGTTGCCAATATTGGTGTTAAAGCACAGCACGATACAACTAACCGTGTCGGCGATGACGTTACTCCAGAAATTTCAGGGATCTTTAGCTGGACAGATGAAGATGCTAAATTTGGTGCTTCACTCACAGCAAGTATGCAACAGCGTGATAGTTCAGCAACCGGGGCATTTGTTGGCGAATGGCGCACCACAGAATATGATGGCACCATCCCTCAAGCAGCAGATGACATTGTATTAGAAAATGCTCCTGCGATGGGCCAGTATTATTCAATGCCATCAGACTTGCGCTACACCATTGCAGATCGTGAGCGAACTCGTACTAATGCTCAATTAACATTGCAATACAGCCCAATTGACTCGTTTACCGCAACACTTGATTATACTTACTCACAGCAAGAGTTATTTGAAGCACGTGCAGAGCAATCAATTTGGATGGACAACTATAAAACCCATTTAACATTTGATGACAATGCTGTTAAAACACCTATTTATTACCGTGAAGAACGCCGCGACTTATCCACTCGCGACTTAGGCTTAGCATTACAAGAGCAAAATCAAGTAAACGAAAATAATTCAATCGGTTTAAACCTCCAATACTACTTTAGTGATCAACTGAACTTTACGTTTGATGCCCACAGCTCAAAAGCCACCAGCAAACCCGATGCGCCTTATGGTAGTTGGATAAATGCAGGCTTAGGTGCCAATGTCGTGGCCGCACAACAAGTTGACTTTAGCCGTGACTTACCCTCTATGGTAATAGATTTCGATGACTGTAGTCGCACAAATCTAAACTGCTCAGGTGCGCTTGATCAAGCTGATGTAGGTAGCTCAATTTTAGATGCAAACTTTGCAAGTCAAGAATCAACCGTTGATGAATTTCGACTACACGGTAGTTATCTCATAGACAACGGCAGTATCGACTTTGGTATTGAGTCACGCTCAATGGAAAGTCACTCTTTACAATCGCTAACACGTAATACAATGGGTAACTGGGGCATTGAAAACCCTGGTGAACTACCCGATGGCTATTTAGATCCAACTAATTTTTTAGCCGAATTTGATGATTACGATACCAGTGGTTCGTTTGATCAAGGCTTTACCGGTAGTGCTTCACAGATTGGTTACTGGGCGGCAGATCAATACGGGTTCAATTTTGCGGCTGATGGCGCGTTTGCAACAAATCGCACTATTGAAGAAGATATTCAAGCGGCATTTGTACAATATAATTACAGTAACGAAATCAATGGTATGGTATTTAACCTTGTGATTGGTGCGCGCTATGAAACAACCGATATTACCTCAACTGCTAATATTGATTTACCTGATGCAGTTGCATGGGAAGGTAACAACGACTTTAATGTGCGTTACGGCACCAATAAAGATGACTATTCCTTGAGCTCAAGCTATAACCATTTTTTACCTAGCTTAGATTTTAACATTAACGTTATTGAGGATGTGACTCTTCGCGCCTCTTACAGTACCACTATTGCCCGCCCTACTTACGACAATTTAAGTTCTGCGGCAACGGTAGGTGTACCTACCGGCCCTTCGATCATTCCAGGCACCACTAATGCACCAGCAGCAACTGGTAACCCTAGCCTTGTCCCACTTGAATCGAATAATTTTGATGTATCTGCTGAGTGGTACTTCACTGATCTAAGTTATGTGTCGATTGGTTACTTTAATAAAAAAGTAGATAATTTTATTGGTCTATCACCAATGACTCAAAACTACTACGGCTTACGCGATGCATCTGCGGGTCCAAGAGCACAAGCAGCCAAAGCAGAGCTTGAGGCACAAGGTCTTGCGTTTACTGATTCAAATTTATTCCAAATGGTCGCTGCAATGGAAAATGGTGTAGCATTTGACTCGATGAGCTATGAAGAATTTGAAGCCGCTTACGACGTTCTACCAAACAGTGATGACCCACTGATGGACTTTACGGCACAAGTACCAACCAACAGTAAAGATGCCAAAATTGATGGTTATGAATTTGCCGTACAACACTTCTTTGGCGACACGGGTTTTGGCTTACAAGCTAACTACACCATAGTAAATGGTGATATTGATTATAATGTAGCCGCTGATCCAACCGTCACACAATTTGCCCTTGTTGGCTTAAGCGACACAGCTAACTTTATAGCCATGTACGAAAACGATAAGTTTCAGGCGCGTATCGCCTATAACTGGCGTGATAAATTCTTAAACAGTGCTGCCCGTTACGTTAACGAGCCGGGCTTTACAGAAGAGTATTACCAAATTGATTTTAATATTGCTTACAACTACAGTGAACAAATGTCGTTCTTTGTCGAAGGGCTTAACATTACTGAACAAAATATGCGCCAACATGGCCGGTATGAAGCACAGTTATGGAATTTAGAACAAAATGGTGCACGCTATAATATTGGTATGCGTTATAACTTCTAAGCAAGGGTTATTGACTCATTAACGCCATGAGTATTAAGCCGCTAGTTGTTAGCGGCTTTTTGCGTTGCAGGTTAATAGCAATTTTATTAAAACAACAGAGCACACAATGAATAATAAAATACAACACATTGTGGTATTAGGTGGTGGCGCAGCAGGTTGGCTAAGTGCAGGGCTATTAGCCGCTGAACACCCTAAAAAAAAGATTACCTTAATAGAGTCTGCAAACATTGCTATTTCAGGTGTAGGCGAAGGCACTTGGCCGTCTATGCGCAATACGCTCAAGCGAATTGGTATCGAAGAAATAGATTTTATACGTCACTGCGATGCTTCATTTAAGCAAGGTTCAAAATTCATAAACTGGCGTAACATAAATATAGGCGAAAACTACTATCATCCGTTTATGACTCCCGAAGGCTATTTAGAAACCGATTTACACGCTTACTGGCAACATCATGCAAGCACTCAAAAATATGCCGACGCCGTTAATATGCAAAGTTTTGTTTGCCAAGCAGCACTTGCACCTAAGCAGTTACACACACCAGAATACGCGGCGGTCACTAATTACGGCTATCATCTTGATGCCGGTAAGTTTGCCACATTTTTAAAACACCACTGCGTAAAAAAACTCAATGTGCATCATATTATTGATGACGTCATCGAAGTAAAAAATAGTCATGACGATTATATTCATTCACTCACCACCATAAAGCACGGTGACATAGACGGCGACTTATTCATTGATTGTACCGGTGCTCGGGCGCGTTTGATTGGTGAGCACTATGGCGCAACGCTTATCACACAAGAGCATATTCTTTTTAATAATAGCGCTATCGCTGCACATCTCCCTTATAACGATAATCAACAAGAGATCGCCTCAGCCACTTTATCAACGGCGCAGCCACATGGTTGGATCTGGGATATTGGTCTACCGAGTCGTCGTGGTATTGGTTATACCTATAGCGATAAATACTGCGATGAACAAACCGCTGTGAACACCTTAAAAAGCTATGCTGCGCTATCTGTTGGTGAACAAGTCGCCGAGCAAATACAAACTCGCAAGCTGAGTTTTATTCCTGGTTACCGCACACAGTTTTGGGTAAAAAACTGTGTTGCTGTTGGTATGTCGCAAGGTTTTATAGAGCCACTTGAAGCATCAGCACTGGCGATGGTGGAGCTTTCAATCAGCATGTTAAGTGAACAAATGCCGCAAAACCGTACTCATATGGACTTGCTGGCTAAACGGTTTAATGAGCGCTTTAGTTATCGCTGGCAGCGAGTAATCGACTTTTTAAAGTTACACTACATATTAAGTGAACGTGATGATAGTCAATACTGGCGTGATATAAAAAAACCATCGAGCATTCCTACTCGTTTGAATGAATTGCTGGCAATTTGGCAATATCAACCACCAAGCAGGTTTGATTTAATTGAAAACGAAGAGGTATTCCCCTCTGCCAGCTATCAATATGTATTGTATGGAATGGGCTTTCACACGCAAAATACAACAGCAAAAAATGCCTTTAATAACGCTAAAGCTGGGCAGTATTTTTATCAGCAAAACCGTGAAAAAATTGCCAAATACTTACAAGGGTTACCAACAAATCGCGCATTATTAAATCAACTTTTAAACAATAAGGCTTAACCTGACAATGACACACAACAAACCTATAAAAAATGTGGTGATCGCTGGCGGTGGTACAGCTGGTTGGATGGCTGCGGCTGCATTCAGTAAACTCGTTGGTAAAAATATCAATGTCACCCTTATCGAATCCGACGACATTGCTACGGTTGGTGTTGGTGAAGCTACTATTCCACCGATCCGCACTTTTCATAAATTACTTGGCATAAATGAGCAAGCATTTATGAAAGCTACCCAAGCAAGCTTTAAATTAGGGATCAGTTTTGAAAACTGGGGCGAAAAAAACACCGATTATATTCACTCATTTGGCATGACGGGCAAAGAATGCTGGGCAGGTGAATTTCATCATTTTTGGCTACACAGCTTAACATTAGGACTTGAATCCGAGTTTGGTGATTACTGTTATGAACTGCAAGCAGCTAAACAAGGTAAGTGTGCTTTTAATCAGCAAAATCCAATTAATTATGCATTTCATATGGATGCGAGTCGTTATGCATTATTCCTACGTGAATTTTCAGAACAACTAGGGGTTAAACGTCTAGAGGGAAAAATAATCCACGTTAATAAATGCGCCACTTCGGGCTTCATAAACAGCCTAACTCTTGCAGATGAAAGTATCGTAAATGGTGATTTTTTTATTGATTGTACCGGCTTTAATGGACTACTTATTGAACAGGCTTTGCATACCGGCTATGAAGATTGGTCACACTTACTGCCGTGCGATAGCGCAATTGCAGTACAAACTAGAGCCATTAGCGATGATATAGTGCCTTATACCCGCTCAATAGCACATGATGCAGGCTGGCAGTGGCAAATTCCTCTGCAACAGCGCGTAGGTAATGGTCTAGTGTATTGTAGCCGTTATTTAAACGATACTGATGCAAAGCAGCTTTTACTCAGTAATATTCAAGGTGAAACTCTCACTGAACCCAGAGTAATTAAATTTAAAACTGGCCGCCGCCGCAAAGGCTGGAATAAAAACTGCCTTGCTCTGGGGCTTGCCAGTGGCTTTGTTGAACCACTTGAATCTACCAGTATTCATTTAATTATGTCGGGCATTATTCGCTTTATCCGGCTATTTCCATTTGATGGTATTACCGAACAAGCAATCCACGAATACAACAAACAGCTAAAAAGTGAGATTGAAAATATTCGTGATTTTATTGTCTTGCATTATAAAGTCACTGATCGCACTGATAGCGAATTTTGGCGTCATTGTAAAAATATGGAAGTGCCTGATACCCTTGTTCATAAAATTAGTTTATTCAAAGAAACTGGGCGGGTATTTTTAGATGACGGCGATATTTTTAGAGTCGACTCATGGGTGCAAGTAATGTTGGGTCAAGGTATCAAACCCAAACAATACCATTTAATTGCAAGCCTGATGAGTGATGATGAGTTAAGCCACTTTCTGATCAGTATCAAACAGCAAATTACTCAACGCGTGGCACAATTGCCAACACATAAAGCGTTCTTACAACAATATTGTTCTGCGGAGTAATCTGAGTGAGCATAAAAAGCCCTTTAATCACGTAAAGGGCTTTGCACAACAAAACAAAATCAAAGACTAAGTTAACTATCTGGGCAGATAATTGTTGCCTGTTTTGCTCCCTCTGGCACAAAGTTGATATTCGCCACAGAAACCGAACCGTTACCCGTGCTCTGTAATGAAAATGGGCTAATCACTCTTGAAAAATCAACGCCTTGCTCAGTAAAGCAGGTTAAGTCTATGCTGAGTGTTTGCCATCTATTTAATGTAGCCTTTTTGAGTTCTGCGCTGATATCAACACGTCCACCACAACCATGCTCGCAACTCATAGCAACAAATAATGGAGCAGCAAATTCGCTATTTATCTTGTAATCAAAACTCAGCGCTGAGTTTGCTTCGATATAAGCCACTTTATCTTCAGTGAAGTTACTATTGATTTCGGCTGTAGTAAGGCCTATACCTGTAAATACAAATGCCATTGCATCTTCTTGAATATTTTTATCTTCAGTACGATAACTAATACCTGCTAATTCAACGCTATTGCTAGCTACTTGAACTTGCTGCTGTGCTGACTTTAAAAACAATCGCCATGGATCAGTCAGCACGCCATTAAAAATAGCCATATTAAGCAAACTAGCTATATCAACACCTGAGTCTTCATTTAAATTATCTGCCAGGGTATTTTTATCTGTATAGGTTAAACCAAAGCCATAAGGAAATAGTGGCGAATAGTCTACATCATCTTTATTTACTGCGGTTTGCAGTGGTGATTTTGGCCATGAAAACGACAATTTACCAGTAAAGTCATGCTGAATATCACCTCCTGCGTCAGTTAATAATACATCGGCCACACCTTGTCCTTCTGTACCCGGTAGCCATGCGGCGACAAACGCATCAGAGGCATTTAACTCAGCGTTAACCCACATTGGTCGACCTGAAATGAATACCGATACGACCGGCACGCCTTTTGATTTAAGCTGTTTTAATAACGCTAACGACTTTTTATTATTACGCTCAAACTCAAGATTATCCCTGTCACCGTGGCCTTCTGCATAAGGTTCTTCTCCAAACACCACAATCGCCACATCAGGTTTTTGTGTAAAGTGTCCATCAGGACTTAAAATGGCCTCTCCACCTGCGGCCGTGATCTGCGCTTTTAAACCCGCAAAGATTGACGTAGCACCAGGGAAATCGGTATTTTCGTTATTGGTGCCTTGCCAAGTAATACTCCAGCCCCCCGCTTGCTTAGCAATATTATCTGCGCCATCTCCGGCAATTAATACTCGTGAATTAGCCGCTATCGGCAAAGTATTGTTGTTGTTTTTTAATAACACCAGTGATCCACGCACAGCTTGTCGCGCAATATCGCGGTGCGCTTGCGCGCCAATTAACTGCGTTTTACCTGAGAACTGACGTTTTGCAGGGCTCGGTTTATCAAATAAACCCGCTCTTAGTTTGACTCTTAAAATACGCGCAACAGCATCGTCAATTCGGCTCATGGCAATTTCACCGGCTTTCACTTGCGCTATCGTATTTTCATAAAGTGGTTTCCACGCCCCCGTAGGAACCATAAAAATATCAAGCCCCGCGTTTACAGCCTGTGGGCAGCTTTCGTTACTACAACCTACAACTTGTCCGTGGCCATTCCAATCACCAACAACAAAGCCATCAAAGCCCATTTTCGTTTTCAGTACATCGGTAAGCAGGTATTTATTGCCATGATTTTTCTTACCATGCCAGCTATTAAACGACGCCATAACAGATTGACTACCAGCCGACAAACCACCAATGTAGCCTTGAGCATGAGTATCAAACAAGGCTTGCTCTGAATCGATATTGTTACCTTGATCGTCACCATCGACGGTACCGCCATCACCTAAAAAGTGTTTAACTGTGCTAATCACCCGCTTATGACTTAAAAAATCACCATCTGCATGGCCTTGCAAGCCGTTAACAATGGCAACTGAGTACCGGCGGACAATCTCTGGATCTTCAGAATACCCTTCATAAGTTCGACCCCAGCGGTCATCACGTACAACAGCAACAGTCGGCGCAAATACCCAATCAATACCAGTAACCGTCACTTCGATTGCCGTCGCAGCGGCTATTTTTTCTATTAAAGCGGGATTATTTGCTGCGCCTAAGCCAATGTTATGTGGAAATAACGTTGCACCAATCACGTTATTATGACCATGTACAGCATCGGTGCCCCACATGGTAGGAATATCGATGCCATCAAGAGAATCGTCAACCGATGCTTGATACATCTGTTCAGCAAGTGCAATCCAATCTTGTGGTGTGGCATGTTTATTCGCGTTCGGAAATGAGCCTCCGCCATTTAAATACGAGCCAAAACCATATTTACGCATATCATCAGTCGTTATATCGCGGATCTCAGGTTGAATCATCTGCGCCACTTTTTGCTCTAATGTCATCGTCTGCAAGTACTGAGCAATCTTAGACTCAATTTGCGGATCAGCTCGAACCACATTATTCAGCTTTGGCCAAATAGCTAGCAATTGTTGCTGCTGCGTTTGTTCAACAGCTCTATTATTTTGAGACGTATCTTTATTTTCGCTTGCTGAACAACCAGCCAGAGTAACTAATCCAGCTAACAAACTTAGTGTAGGTAACTTAGCTGTGTGTAAGTGTGTTTTCATTTTTATATACCTATCTATTATCAACTCATTGCTGCTTAAAAGACTCTAAGTACCTGCTGTATTACAAAAGCGAGACCAAGCGGTTTATTCATCTAAGCAACGGTAGAACTATTTTTTGTCATCATTGAAATTAAAATTTAACTGTTGACCTGTTAAGAAATAGTCACTAACCTAAATATGGAAGCGCTTCCTTAAAGTCATTAAATACCATCTATTGGCATTAATCAAATTAAATATGGAAGCGCTTTCAGATATGTTAGCTTTAAAAGCTAAAAATAACAGCATCACGGACTATAAAAAGAAAGCAGAGGTTTTCTATTAATGAAACAATTATCTTTACCTAAACACTCGCCGCTACTGAGCAAAGACTTCACTTTTGGCGTAGCAACTGCTTCATTTCAAATTGAAGGTGGTGCAGCAGATCGTCTGCCATGTATTTGGGACACCTTTTGTGCTCAAGACGATAAAATTGCCGATAACTCAAATGGTCTAATCGCCTGTGAACACTACACTCGTTGGCCTCAAGATATTGAGTTAATAGATTCTCTGGGCGTTGATGCCTATCGTTTATCAATTTCTTGGCCACGCGTAATGCATCAAGATGGTAGTTTAAACCCATTAGGTGTGAAATTTTATACTGATCTTCTAGATGAACTTAAACGCCGCAACATAAAGGTATTTGTCACTTTATATCACTGGGATCTACCGCAGTATTTAGAAGATCAAGGCGGCTGGTTAAATCGTAATACCGCCTATGAATTTGCTCACTACACAGATCTTATTAGCAAAGCGTTTGGTGATCGTGTTTATTCATATTCAACCTTAAATGAACCTTTTTGCAGCTCTTATTTAGGGTATGAAATTGGTGTGCATGCCCCAGGTATTGTCGGTCGGGAATTTGGCCGAAAAGCTGCCCATCACTTATTACTAGGTCATGGTTTAGCGATGCAAATGCTGGCTAAAAATAGCCCACAGACACTTAATGGTATCGTACTCAACTTTACTCCCTGTTACCCGGTAACACAAAGTGACGCAGATCTTAAAGCCACAGCCTTTGCTGATGATTATATTAACCATTGGTATATGCGCCCTGTAATGACTGGCAAATACCCAGATATTATTGAGCAACTTCCAGCAGAGCAGCGTCCAGATATTCACCCCGGTGATATGGAAATTATTGCGCAGCCATTAGATTACCTTGGCGTTAATTTTTATACGCGTTTACATTACCAAGCAAGCGCTGATGATTTTTATGACGAGCGGCCACATCAAGGCCTATTAACTGATATTGGTTGGGAAATTTACCCGCAAGCACTTACTGAATTATTAGTATCGTTAAATGAGAAATATACCCTACCACCGATTTATATTACTGAAAATGGCGCAGCAATGGCCGACAAGATGATAGATGGTAAAGTTAACGATTCAGATCGCATAGCTTACTATCAGCAACACTTAAACGCATTGCATAACGCAACTGAACAAGGTGTGGTGATCCATGGCTACTTTGCATGGAGCTTAATGGATAACTTTGAATGGGCTGAAGGCTATTCAAAGCGATTTGGTATCGTTTATGTTGATTATCAAACTCAACAACGTACTGTAAAAGCCAGTGGCCTTGCGTATAGTAGTTTAATTACTAGCCGGTAAACTTAGCTAGTGCTCCTTTAAAAACAACAATAAGAAACACACAGTGAACAAAATTCCTTTATACGAAAAAATCGGTTATGCGATGGGTGATGCCGGAGCCAACTTAGTTTGGCGAGGTGCACTTGCCTACCTAGCAGTATTTTACACTGACACATTTGGCATATCGGCTGCGGCCGCAGCTATGTTATTTTTGGTGGTTAGGTTATCCGATGGTGTAACCGATATCATTATGGGAATGATTGCAGACAGAACCACCACTCGGTTTGGTAAATTTAGACCGTGGATTTTATGGTCTGCTCCTTTTTTAGGACTGTTCATGGTGTTGTGTTTCACCACACCTGATTTCAATGACACCAACAAGTTAATTTACGCCTACATTACCTACATAGGCTTAACGTTAGCTTATACGGTGAGTAACGTGCCTTACTCTGCATTAATGGGAGTAATGAGTCCAGACGATACCGAGCGCACGAAACTATCGAGTTTTCGCTTTGCCGGAGCCTTTGCAGGCGGTTTATTAGTGATGGGCTTTTTACCTGAACTGGTTGCTTATTTTGGCGATGGCGATAACGCCAAAGGTTATCAGTTAACCATGTACTTATTTGCAGCATTACTAATTGTTTTGATGGTAATCACTTTTGTTAGCACCAAAGAGCGGGTAATCCCCCACAAAACAACCAGTGGTAATTTAAAATCAGAGCTCAAAGATTTAACTAAAAACTTACCCTTTATTATTCTGCCATTATTGGCAACTACCCTGTTCTTTTATTATCGCGAAATCTACAGTGGGCTATTTTTTGCATTTATCATGACTATGATGACTGTTGTGATAAAAAAATTACTCAACAAAGATCATCAAAATCTAACGGGAACTCAACGTGATATGGTTGATTTGCTCACCAACAAGCCTTGGTTAATTTTATTAGGCATGGGCTTTTTGACCATGATGTTCAACGGTATAAAATATGGTGTAATTGCTTATTACTTTAAATATCAGGTTGGCAGCGAACTGATGGCAGGCCAGTACTTCGTTGCGTTATTAGTGGTGTCTATCCTCGGCGCTCTTGCCACTGGTAAACTTGCCGAACTAATAGGCAAACGTAATTTATTTATCATCTCTTTAATATTAAGTGGCTTATTAACCACAGCATTTTATTGGGTGCCTGCTGACAACATTGTTGCCATATTTACTTTTGGTTGTGCAGCTGAATTTTTTGCTGCCATGATGCCTACCCTGTTTTTTAGCATGTTAGGGGATGCTGCCGATTATTCTGAGTGGAAAAACAAACGCCGCGCCACGGGCTTAATTTATTCCGCAGGGACGTTTGTGCAAAAAACTGGCGGCGGTTTCGCTGGGGCATTAGTATTAGTGGTATTGGCAGGCTATGGCTATAACGGCATGAACGAAGCAACCATTACGCAATCATTACCTGGCATGCAACTATTAATGAGTTGGATCCCCGCAGCATTTGCTTTTTTAGGTGCCGCCTTGATGCTTATCTATCCGTTGACACCCGCAATGACGCAGAAAATCACGGAAGACTTGGCTTTTAGACGCAGTAATGTGTAAATTATATTTCATTATCAATACGTTTTTATAAAGTGCGAATAATAACGCTAGGAAATTAATGGCTACAATTTATCAAGTATCAGAACTTGCAGGTGTCTCTCTCTCTACGGTATCAAGGGTTCTGAACGACAATGATTATGTAAGTAAAAAAACCAAGAAAAAAGTGCTCGAAGCAATGCAGCAACTTGGCTATCAACCCAGTTCTATTGCCCGTTCTTTAGCATCGAGTCGTACCAGTAGTGTTGGTGTTTTAGTCTCTGAACTAGACGGCCCGTTCTTTGGCCAAATGATGTCGGCGATAGAGCAGCAACTTCGTGCCGCAGGTAAGCATGTTATTATTACCGCAGGGCACAGTGACGAAGACAAAGAGAAAAATGGCTTTGAATTTTTAATCAGTCGTAACTGTGATGCCATAATTGCCCATGTGGAAATAGTATCGGACGAATATCTAATTGAACTTAGTAAGGGAAAAATCCCCATTTATTTAATGAGCCGTTATGTTGAGGAAATTAAAGACAACTGTATTAGTCTTGATAACGTTCTGGGCGGTTATCTTGCCACTAAAACGATGATCAATAAAGGTCACAAAAATATTGCTTATATTGCGGGTCCACAATTTAAAGTTGATGCGTCAGACCGACTCGTAGGACATAAAAAAGCGCTTGCTGAATACAATATAGCCTTTGATGAAAGCCTTTTTTACATTGGCGACTTTAAAGAAACCGGCGGCAATGATGGCTTAAAACATTTTATTGAAAATAAAGCGCAATTTAGCGCAATTGTCTGTGCCAATGATGAAATGGCCTCAGGTGCGATGAAGTTCGCCAGAGAACACGGTTTTAATTTACCGAAAGATCTCGCCATTATGGGCTACGATAACGTGATTTTCACCAATTACCTTTACCCAACTCTAACAACCATAGATAACCCAGTCCCAGAGATGGGCAGAATGGCGGCTAACCTTGTACTTAAAGACATTTACAAACGCCCTGGCATTACAATTAATCGTGTATTCCAGCCGACTCTCGTTTTAAGAGACTCCACGCCAGATATTAATTAATGCGGTAAAATCATTCGTTCACTAGGTTGAATTTTCAACTAACGAATTTGCTGATCAGCTAAACTTAGATTCAGCCCATGCAATTCATTACGTACCCATCGGCCATCTAAGTATTGTTCAAGGTGGTCTTGGGCAAATGTTAAAAAACTACGCGCAGCATGAGCAATATGCCGATCAGTGCGGATAACAAAGTACCAATGACTTGCTAAGCTTGCATCACTTACAGTTAATACTTTGAAGCCATGATCTCCTATTGGCAACACATGGCGAGACAGCACACCAATTCCCATTCCTGATGATACTGCAACGCGAATAGCCTCATTACTTGCCATTTGCACGCTGTTACTCAGTACTAAACCGCGTCTTTGCAGTTCGCTCTCAAATAACATCCGAGTTGCAGAGCCAGGCTCTCTTAATAAAAAGCGGTATTTCACTAGCTCAGAAAGTGCAACGTGTTGTTGATTAGCTAATGGATGATCAGTAGGCACAATAAACTCAAGCGGGTTTTTTAAAAAGCGTGCCGCTTTTGCATGTTCAAGTGACGGTGGATGGCTAAATACATAAATATCATCTTCACCGCGTTCAAAGCGCGCTAACACCTCTGCTCTATTGCCAATCTCAAGAGGCAACTCAACATGAGGATGCAAATTACTATAGGGCCCGAGTAATTTTGGCAAAATATATTGTGCGGTATTCACCATGGCGATTTTACATCGCCCGCGCTCACCCCCTTTGAGTTCAGCTAAAAAATCGTTGTAATCATCAAAGTGGCCAAACACTCGTTGGCAAGTCCTAAATAACTCATGCCCGGCTTCTGTGACATGCAGTTTTTGTTGCTGCATAATCACCAGCGGCTCATCTACAGCCTCTTGTAAACGTTTAATTTGCAGCGACACCGTTGGCTGAGTTAAGTGTAAACGCCGTGCGGTTTCACTGATCGAGCCGGTTTTTACTACACTCATAAACACTTCAAGCAGCCGAAAAGAAATATGTCTTAAATCCATCGCTATCACATCCCCTCAGGTATTAATCAGCCCATAGATAATAACCTATAACTAACTACCAATCATTTTATTATTTACAATGCATGATTTTATCTACAATAGCGCAACTTTAAATTAATAGGAGAAAGGTGTGCCAGATATTGTTGTAATGTTTTTTGTTTTGGGTTTAGTTGCGGGGATTTTACGTTCTGATCTCGTTATTCCAAAAGCAACTTACGAGACCTTAAGTTTGCTGCTGATGCTGACCATAGGCTTAAAAGGCGGCATGGTATTACACGGCAATCTTAGTTGGCAATTATTGCCAGAAATGGGCTCGGTGATGCTGCTTGGCGCATTTATACCTTTAATGCTCTACCCTATTTTAAAATATGTGATAAAACTTTCGGTAGCGAACAGCGCAAGTATCGCCGCCCATTATGGCTCCGTAAGCGCGGGGACATTTGCAGTCGCCCTCGCTTATGCTGAATCGGCGCAGCTAGCAGTAGGTGCTGAAGTAACCCTGTATTTAGTGATGCTAGAGCTTCCCGCGATTATCGTCGGGCTGTTACTTTATCGACGACTTGATAAACAACATAGTGCCGATAATACCTTATCGCTTAAAGCACTCTGGCATGAAACCTTAACCAATAAGAGCGTTATTCTCCTCGTAGGCGGTGTTGTTATTGGTATGATGTATGGCACACAGCAAGGCAGCCAAGTAACTGGATTATTAACCAATAGTTTTAAAGTCGTGCTTGCATTATTTTTACTCGAAATGGGTTTAACGGCAGCGCAAACATTACGCCCTATACCTTGGCATCACTGGAAACTGACACTATTTGCTATAATCAGTCCATTAATATTAGGCGCGATTGGGGTCAGTGTCGGCACTTTATTAGCGCTTGAGTTAGGCTCAATCGTTATCTTGGGGAGTTTAGTGGCCAGTGCATCTTATATTGCAGCGCCTGCCGCTATAAAAGCCGCAATCCCCAAAGCCGATATAGGTCTGGCTATGCTCAGTTCACTAGGCATCACCTTCCCATTTAACGTACTTATCGGTATCGGTTTGTATCATCAACTTGCTGTTGCGATGCAATAAATTAAACAATAGATAAGGGCTATTTAGCCCTTATCTATCTATAGGTTAAGCAAGCTCGGGCCATTGAATTGACTTACTGTCTTTGCCATTTTTACAGCTAAGTGGATCATTACCTTTATAATTTTTGCATCCCCAAAACTGCCCTTTTGCGCTATTGCGTAATACCATTTCAGCACCGCATTTATCACACGTTGGCACTAGATGGTTACAGGCTGTATTTATACATAATTTAAACCCTGTATAGCGACTGCGAGTCATTGGGCTTTGGCACTGCTCGCACGATTTTTCTTTATGCTCACAACGCGGAAATAACGAACAGCCGTAGAATGGCCCAAAACGACCACTGTGTTTTTTTAATACCCCGCTATCACAGCGCATACAGTTTATATCTGCGATATGTAATTGATCAACATCACTAGTAAATTCATCCAGTTCTATGTCATGTTCAGCAATTAACTCCGAGACAAAACAACTGCTATTGGTCATATCAGCAATGATGTAGGCGCGGTGTTTTGCGCGCGTTAGTGCAACGTAAAATAACCGTCGCTCTTGTGCGTAAGCGAAGTTTTCTGGCGCTGGTAATAAAGCTTCGATAATTGCGGGCGCAACTTTTTCAGATGGAAAACCATGTTTACCCTTTTGTAATCCGATAATAATAACATGATCGGCTTCTTTACCTTTTGAGGCGTGAAAAGACTGCGACTGAATTTTTAACAACGGGTATTTAACACTCATGGTTTTAATATCCGTATTTGTTGGTAGCTGAAACCAAAATCGCGCTAAAAAATACACGGTTGTGGGTTTACATGCCTTGCTGTGTATTGTGCAGAGTATGTCATCAATCGCACCATTTAATAGTTCAGGAATGTCACTGTAATAACTATTTTTATAACCAATAGACGCATTACTACTGCGCCTTAATAACGACACACTAGGATGTGAAACCTGAGTTAAAGAAGTAATCGTTTTATCAAGCTGCGCGGGATTTTTACTAATAAATGCTGAGGCAACTTCACCAATTTTATTATTGAAACGAAACGTAAGATCCAGCGCCGTTTGCGTAGTAAAGCCAAAATACGTTGCAAACTCAGTGGTCAACTTAATATCAGCGCCGCTGAATCGGTAAATTGCTTGCCAATCGTCACCCACTGCAAATACTGAACTACCCTTGTTGCTATCGCGAAGTGCTTTAACCAATCGTGCTCTTGGCTGTGATATATCTTGAAATTCATCAACCATAATATAACGCCAAGGCGATTTAAACTTGCCCGACTCAACATACTCGATTGCCTTGATAATCATATCATCAAAGTCAATTTCACCGCGCTGCTGCAAGTGAGCGTTGTAGTTAGATAAAATTGGTTTTAATAGCGCCAACGCTTGGGTTGTTTGTTTGGCGTCAAGGGAGCGTTTAATGACATCAACTTCATCAGCATCAGTTAAATAAGCCGCCTTATATAAACTCAGCAATTGACTAAATAACGCAGCTAATACGGTGATCCTGCCAGTTTCTTTTAAGCTTTCGAGCAGTGATTCTAAGGGCAATAACTGTGTTTTCACGCTCGCACTTAAAAGCGCTTGTTCAAGTTCGTTTAACAGCTTACCTTGTTTATGTTGCCCATAAGTCAAAGCTATACAGTGAGTGTTATTACTGGCATGAGTGGTATTTTTCCAATCAATTTCGCTATGGTATTGCGCTTTATCAATGTAAGGCGCAGTATTGCCAACGTCATCGATGCCGTAATATTCAATGTAAATATCGTACTCAGGTAAATAAAAATCAGGCTTGTACTGTCTGCGTTCAATGGTTTTTACGTCAACTTTATAAGGCGCTTCGTATTGATAATCTATGCCGTGATAAAACAGCCAATTAGCTATATATAACTCACCAAAGCTTTTTACCTTGTCGCCTTTTAGGCTACGGATATCGTTATCATTTAAGTAGCTGTAATAATCACCCAATGTTTTAAAATCAAATTCATTTTTTTCAACATAATAGTATTTACTAAAATAATCTAAAACCAGATGACGATACTCGGCACTGTTTTCAATCAATGATTCAAAGCACTGCTGCACCCATTTTGCTTTCGCTTTTTCGTCTTCTGCAAATACACTCATAGTCGGTTTAGCACGTTCAACTTGTGAGATAATCGCCAGTCCGACACTATGAAAAGTAGCGGCTTTTATTTTATCGGTGGCGAGCTTATTTTCGATCCGTTGATCCATTTCATCAGCAGCTTTGCGACCATAGGCCAGCAATAAAATATCACTGTAACTTGCCTGCTGACTTTGCACTAAAAACCCAGCCCTGCCAATCATAACACTGGTTTTACCGGTGCCTGCGCCAGCCAATAACAAGTTATTATCGTCATCAATCACACAAGCACGTCTTTGACTTAGTGTTAATGGATTTGCTTCAACACGGTCAAAAAAAGCGTGGTGTAGGTTAAGTTGCTTAGTAACGTATTTTTGTTGTAGATACTGCGTAAGTGCAGCATCCCAGTTTGCATATTGCTCTAATACGTTTATTTTTTTATCCACTAAAACAAATGCGGGGCTGTTTTTTATCCACGGCAACCAACGATCATGCTCTTGCTGTGCCAACCGCTGAATACGACTAACATAAGACTGGCGTAAATATCGCTGCTTGACTAGTTTTGTTATTTTATTAAGAAAAGTGTCAAGCTTAGCTTCATTAGCGTTCACCCAATAGCGTTCAAATTCAGCTTGAAATTTACGGTGAGCACCATATGCCAGCAGCGAAAATGTATGATTTTGTTGTGCCGTAACAAAAGAAATCGTTTGACCAAACAGGCCGAAAGCAAACGACGGCGGTGCCTCCAAATCACTCCAACTTATTTGTCTAGTTGAGTTACCTTGGCAAATAGTCAACATATGGTGATCAAACGCCAACATGGCTTTATTAGAAAATATCCTGCCAAACAGGCTAACTGCAATAGAATTCATTACTGCTGAATTCCTAAATAAAAAGAGTGAATTAACGGTATTTTAAGTTAATCAGCTGGATAAGTGTGAAAATAACGGCAATTATTTTAGCGTAGTTTTTCATCTGGATTTAAAAAGAACATTTTCTTCCAGCCTTGGCTTTGCGCGGTCATTAACCATGGGTACGGCAGTAACGATAAAATAGAGTAATGTACGTGAGGTTGTTTACCTGCCGCATTCCCCGCGTCTCCTAAGCTACCAATCAGCTCACTGACTGCAACATAGTCTCCTGCACTTACCGAATAACTTTCTAAGTGGGCAAAGTAATGCAGTCGCCACTTAGGCCCAAGTAATGCCACCACTTTACCACCGAGCTTTAGCTCACCTGAATACAGCACCACACCACTTACCGAAGCAACCACTGCCGTGTGTTTTTTGCCAAAAATATCTATCCCTTTGTGTACACCTGATTTACCCCAAGGGCTATACCAAAAGGTATTATGATGCCAATCATTTGCTGTTGCACCTTTGACTGGGATCACTATTTTTTCAGGTATGAGCAGCCCAATAACAAGGACTGTAAAGAACGTTAGTCCCATGTACTTCATCACTTTCATTACAACTTCCTTGAAATAGTTTAACAGTGAAATAGTTCATTATTGTTTGATACGTGTGCAACCAGCCACTCACACAACTCATGTGTTAAACTATCTTTTTTAAGCTGTAATTGGTCTACCTGCTGCGTTGTAATCGCCGTTAGCCATGCCTCTAGCATTGACTCAAAGCCCCGTTTATATAGTGTTGATTGCCAATCATTTTGCATCGCGCTCTGCTGTATTCCATTGACCATAGAGGTCATATTGGTTAGCGATTCAAACCGCCACTTTTCATTCAAACCGGTTATTTCAACCACTTCTTCATTGCAACCACTTAATCTATCCATAGCGCCTTGAAATAACCGCCCCTCAAACTCAAAACTAACATGTATTGCTGCCAATAAGCCTTGTGGATCTAGCTGTGAAAACACCTGTAACTGGTTAAGTTGATCAAAACGCTCTACATTTGCAAAATGGCATAAACTATCAACCACATGGATGAAGTCATCAAAAATAAAAGTGCGCGGCTGTGCTGGTAAATTTAAGCGGTTTTTTTGCCATTTAAGATGGCGTATTTGTGGCTTTGCAATATCGGCCATAATTGGTAAAAAGCGACGATTAAAACCTAAAAATAATGGCGTGTTATGTTTAGTTGCTAACGCAATAAGTTCACTTACCTCACTAAAACTATACGCTAATGGCTTATCCACAAACGTAGCGATTTTTTGTTCAAGTGCCTGCTTCGCAAACGTAAAATGAGACTCTGTATTAGTGTGGATCATCACCCCATCGGGCTTACACGCCAGTACTGCTTGGTAATCTGTAAAGCACTTTTGAACCCGATACTGCTTCGCTAACTGCGTTAATGTTGTCAGGTTTCGTGTACAAAAAATAGGATCGATCTGTGCATGTTGCGTGGCAATAGGTAAATATGCTTTTTGTGCTATATCCCCAAGCCCGACTAAAGCGATTGTTAGCTGGTTCATTTTTACTACTGCCTCTTGATGAAAAATAAAAACACAGCATACCAAGTTATTATTTAGATTGATAAAACAACTACAAATTTTAAACAATTTCGCTAAAAAAATGATACCAAAATGACGTAAATAACCGGTTGATTTACCTAACTTAGCGTTCTAAATAAAATGTTGAGTAAATATTCAAATATAACTTTACTTGTGTTCAAAATCGGATTAAATTCGCCGCAAAATTAACCAACCAAAAATAATTGCCAGCTATTAAAACACTCCAACGCAATTATTTATGCCCTTTAAATCGGATTCTTTAATGGTTGAGCTCGCTGCCAGTCATAAACCAAATAACCCACTTGCGCCTGTTATTGGTTTGTCTTTTTTTGCTATTGCCTCAGGCTTTTTAATGAGCCTAATTCCTTTATCATTGAGCGCCTTTGGGCTTGATAATGAACTTGCCTCTTGGTTAGCTAGTGTCTTTTATCTTGGCTTATTAATTGGTGCTTTTTTTATTGAGCGTATTGTTGCAAGAGTAGGCCACCGTCATGCTTTTCTGGCATTTCTGGGGTTATTAATTTTCAGTGTTGCAGCACAGCTTATTTTACCTAATGCCAACGTGTGGCTTTTAGCCCGCTTTGTAGCTGGTATCGCCGTAGCTGGGGTATTTGTGGTGGTTGAATCTTGGTTACTAATGACTGACACTGCCAAAGCACGAGCTAAACGATTAGGTCTGTATATGACATCCCTGTACGGTGGCAGCGCCGTTGGCCAACTAGCTATCGATCCGCTTGGTACCAGTGGCCCACTCCCCTATTTGTTTGTTATTGCTCTATTATTTTTAGCGATGTTAGCACCGCTGCTGATTAAATCAGGGCAACCGCAAAGTCAGCACTCGCAAAAACTACAATTAACTGAGTTAAAAAAGCTCAGTCGCCCAGCAATTTTAGGCTGTTTGGTATCAGGATTAGTACTTGGCCCAATATACGGTTTAATGCCAGTATATATCGCTGCCCAAAGTGAGCAGGCCGCTTTTACTGGTACCTTGATGGCGGTGATTATTTTAGGCGGTATGTTAGTACAGCCGTTGGTGAGTTATTTATCAACACGAATGGCAAAAAGCTTATTAATGGCATTATTTTGTTTATTTGGCGCGATGGGTGTAGTTGGTATTATGCAAGCTGTACACTTCAACGTATTGATGGCCAGTTACTTTATTTTAGGGGCTGCAAGTTTTGCACTCTACCCCATTGCCATCACCTTAGCCTGTGACGCATTGCCAATCGAAAAAATAGTCTCAGCAACGGAAATTATGTTACTGAGTTACAGCTTTGGCTCGGTCTTTGGGCCTTTGCTTGCTGCCAACCTATTTGCTTCAGCTAACGGCATTATGTTGTATTTAGGCGGTTGTTTATTCACCACCTGTATTTATATGCTGATCAAAAGCCTTAAAGGCATCTCCACTGACAATACCCCTGTGGCAGGATAAGCCATAGCCTAATAACGCAAAAACCCCATGCTGAGTTAACAGTATGGGGCTTTAATTCAAGTAATAAGGCCTAATTTATAAAGATAGGTATTCTTTAGCACGAGTAAGGTTATGCGATACCATCGCGCTATCAGCCATTTGTGCAGCTTCATATAAATCTGAAAGACCAGCGGTATCATTTTTAGCCATCATACGTGATACACCGCGATTACTTAATGCAAACGATGTTAATTCACGTAATTTCATTTTTGGGCCTTCGCTTTGTTTTAGCAACGCAATTGCTTTAGTACAAATAGTTTCTGCTTGCGCGTAATTTTTTGATTTAACGTTTAGTGCGCAATTATTAAATGATTGTTCAACTGGCTGTGGCGCTGTTGCTGTCTCAATAACCATTAATTTGTAATCACTTTGATCAGCCAGAGCAACAGCTGAACATGTTAATAGTGAGCTAAGAGCAATAGTTTTGATAAGTGTACGTTTCATGATTATATTCCTATTTGAGTATTTGCCTAAATCGTGTCGTATCTGGTGCCGACAATTGAACTTTAGAGTGTTAGCTCAATTTCAACAAACGATAAAAATAAACCTAATAGGTGAAGAAAATTAACTTATGGACTTTATAAAAATGAATTGTTACTGAAACTAGATTGAGCAACACAACTAAAAGGTGTCAATATCGACACCTTTTTATCTATAAACAGCTACTTTATGTTTTTAATATGCGAGCTAATAATGCTGCTATTACTGATAAAATGTTTTTTCTGGGCTGGAAGGCGTTTGCACGAATGGTAAAGCAGGATCGTTCGTTAGCGTTTTTTCAGCTGTGGTACTAGGTATTACAGGGCTTGGGCCGACTGAGCCTTGCGTTGTTTCTGTGTTCAAAATTAATGGTAAACCATCTTTGCCACCACCTATCACTACAACTTTACTATTGTTAGATTTGGCCAACTCCACTGTAGCTTCAATCCCTCGCCAGCGTAAATATGTTTCAGAAATACCACCACTGACTGTTTGCTGAAAATCTCTGATCCCTTCTGCTTCGGTCTTCTTACGCTGCGCTTCTTTTCTAGCAACAACTAAACGCATGTCGTATTCTTCGTTCAAATAATTTTGATTCACTTTTGCGATAATCGCATTATGTACCTTTTCTGGTATATTAACGCGCTTGATCAGCATATCATCCAAATTAACTAGCACTTGCCCTGAGTGCGTCGCTTTTTCTTGCTGTAAAATTGTTTGCTCTTGTAATTGCAGTTCCTTTAAAACTTCATCTAGAAGCTCATTTTGCACTTGTAAACGCATATTACCGTACACTTGCTCTGCCGTATAACGCGATACAATCATGATCACCGCAGAATTAACTTCTGGTAGTACTGTTTCTTTTAGGTAATCCGTACCAACTAACTTATGTAGATAAGGTATTTGTGAAACCACTGGCCGATAACGCACAGTCACATCTAACGAAATTTGTAAGCCTTGGGAAGTAATAGCGTGAATTGTTTCATCAGCAGTTTGAAACCGACTTGAATAAAGCGTTAGCGTATCCCAAGGCAGAACTAACACTGTTCCTTCATCAAACGGTTTTTCCAAATAGGTACCACCGCCTAAACGTTTCCACAAAACTCCGACTTGGCCTGAATCAATTTTAATAAACATCACTGGCACCAGCACCATGCCTAGAAACATAAAAACCAGTAATGTGATCCCAGCTCTAAAACGCCATGACAAAATACGTTTATGAAATTTAGGCTTATAACGTTTAATAAAACGCATACTAATATTTGTGATTATTAATGCAAGTAGTAAACCCGCAAGCACCAACAGAGTTAAATCGGGAGTAATGACAATATTCATGATGAGACCCCATTGCTTACAATATCGTTATTATCGGTTAACTGCCCTTCCACCATTTTTAAATGGGCATCAGCTAAATGAAAGTATGTATCATCATGGGTAATTGCAATCACTGTATTTCCTCTTGCTTTGAGTCGTGGTAATACTTGCTCGTAGAATTTACGCCTAAAAATAGGGTCTTGATCGGCAGCCCATTCATCAAAAATATATACAGGTCGATTTTCTAAAATTGTACTCAATAACGCTAAGCGCTTTCGCTGCCCTGACGATAAGTCAACAGTGCTAAATTGACCATCGACGATACTAACTTTGGTGTTCATTTCTAAAAATGCCAACCATTCATCAATTTCTTGTTGTTTTGTATCGTGAATACCATACAGCTGTTTAAATAAATGAAAGTCAGAAAATACCGCTGTAAACAAGCTACGATAACCTTGCAGTGAAGTTTCATTGAGCTGTTGACCATCGAGGAGTATTTTTCCAGCCTGTAACTCATATAGACCTGTGAGCATACGAATAAAGGTAGTTTTTCCGCTCCCATTTCCCCCAGTAATAAAAGTAATTTTGCCTCGCTGCAGCTGAAAATCAATGGGACCAACTACAAAGGCATGTTCACCAGGTGCACGATTATGCTGATAATATGCACCACTTAGTTGTATCTGTTCAAATGTTGCGAGCTCAGCATGAGCCGATTTAGTATGTTGAGTTTTTTCCTGTTCAGACTGTAACTCCTTTTCCAACGCTAACACATTTTGTCCAGCTTCACTGGCAGCGGTAAAAATAGGAATACCGCCGACAATACTGGTGATTGGGCCAATTAAAAACAGCGAAGCTGTGGTAACTTTAATAACCACATCGGTGTAGACATGCGATAACACCGGTACAATAAAAACCATAGCCCCAGTTGCCGCAAAAAAACTGATTTGCGATAAAATAAAATCGCTGGCAAACAAAGTTTGTGTTTTCGTCTTAGAGCGTTTAGCGCGCGCTGAGTCCATTGCAAACTCATATTCAAGATCATCCGCTCTTGGAACACTTAGCTTTACTTCTTTAAAGCCATCGAGTAAATCAGACAAGCGTTGAATTAATTTGTTTTCGCTCTCAAATGACTGCTGCATATTCTTTTGTATTTCGTCTGCCCGAAGCCGGTGAATGCTGCCGCCAAGCATAATCAATACGGCCAACACAATGAAAGCCACAAAGGAGTGATATGCAATATACATAGATGTAAAAAAAACTAAGCTAATTGACTGACCTATAATCACAAACAGTTGCGCAGACTGAGAAATAGTCTGTAATTCTTTGCTTAGCGTAGTAAAAATTTTCTCTTTACCAATCTTCTCTAAGGTCGCCAGTTCAGTATGACGAACACATTCAAACAACTCGACACGTAACCCATCTATGGCTTGTTCAACCATTTTTGCAGCTTTAGTCATTAATCTATGTTGGGTGAGACCATAAATAGCAATGGTTAACGAAAATAAAGCGAGATAATAAAGAATATGATTTTCGCGGTGAATATCAGCAATATTTTCCGCAACATTATTTATTAGCGCTAAAACGAGGGCATTTGCTAATCCGGAAATACAACCTAGCGCAGCAAAAGTTCTTTTTTTAACTGTGATGTTTCGACTAATTAAATCGTATAATACCATTTTAGAATCTTTTATTGTTTTTTGATGGTCTTTATCAACACTCATTAACGTACAGCTGAATAATATTACCACTGCTTTAAAACCAGTGGTTTAACTAAGCTATATAACTAATTGAGCGTTAAACGTTGTTATCCATGTCGCTGTATTACTTGTTATGTATCTTGGCTATGTGTTGCATCTTTTTTGTGCGCAAAAATTAATATTAATAAACCGACAAAAGGTGTCAGCATCAGCGACAGCAAAAAAAAGCCTACCGGGCCTGCAAAAGTGTTTCGCCCCCAGTAACCACACAATAAACATAATCCTAAATATAAAATGACGATCATTATTAATTCCTTTTCAGTTAAGCTGTAATCAATTGATAAATAAACCAGCAATAACTGCTGGTTTATTTAGGGTTTAGCTCATTCTACTTACACTGCAGCTTGGCTTTGTTGAGCACTTGCATCACCTTTGTCTTTACGATACTTCGCTGCGATCTCAGAGATATCACCTTTAATACTCGCTAAATTAAGGTCTATCAATGTACCGCCATTTTCAAAGTGTCGAATAAACGTAGAACCGACTGCATGCGAAGATGCCGCCGAGATCACTGGCATAAATGCAATGGAACTAAGCGTTCCAATGATAGGTATAGCTTTAAGGAAACTACTCAAGCCAGCCCCTCCCAATGTCTGTGGAAAAGAGCCACCAATTACCGCACTAATAGTGCCTCGCAGCTTATTCTCACTATAGGATTGGCCATATACCTTAGCAATCTCATCAATCATTTTTATTTGAATACCTGTCAAAGCTACCAAATCAACCACTGGAATTGGAATAAGTCCGCTGCCAAATGACCATTTGCTATACTTATCGACGATGATCTGCGCTACAGCAACTCGATTTTCTGCTTCAACGAGATCTGCTTGTTGCTCAGAAACGGTGTCAGTATTCGCCTTTTCGTCCTTCGCTGTTTTTGCCGCTGTCATATTTTTTCCTCTATGAATTAAATTAACAGTTGTTGAACCCACCAAATTACTGCTCTAGTAAAACTTTAGTCAGTAACTTGCCCTTTTTCACTTTTCTTTTCATATTCATGAAAAGAAAAGTAATACTTTGCATAAACATGCAAACAGTAATTGGACTACAACCACTCCTTGTTCAGGTTTGGTTCCAACTTTATTAGTACTTAGCCCACAGCCAGTACAAGAAACTAATCAATTCAATTCTTTTGACATTCACCAATTCATCGACACAACTTTACGCATCAATTAATATCGCTTGGCACTTATCTTCTCGGTGCTTATCACTGTAAAAAATTATATTTCTGATCTCACTTGCAATGCAGTCCGACTCTAGTCCTGTTTTAACGTAATTACTAAAGACCATCACTGATTGATCCCGTTCCACTAAACGGTTAAAGCTTGTCACCCATGAATAAGGATAACTACCTGAGTACTGTAAAAATTTTTCATATTTTCGCAGGTTTGCATCAGCAGGATCTGATGGACAATCGGCAACTTTGCCAAACTGTAAAGGGTCAATAAATGTAACAAACCAACCATAACCATAGTATTCGCATTGCGTACTGTTACCGGTATTAGAATAAGGTGCAAATGCCACTAATTTTTGTGCCTCATCTAAAATTTTACTTGTGTATAATGCCTGATCCCACTTATGCATATCAGTCACTGTTGAGTACATATCACCAGCAGAATAAAGTACCAATGGATTGCTATAAGGATTCTTTAAAATATTCTCGTATGGCGCAGGACCGCCAACTAATGGCGGTCTGCCATTGGCTAGTGGTAAATATAGGTTTTGATTTGAGATATAGCCTGTGGTCATATTTTGATACACGCCAATGGCGCTAAATGAACCACTATCGTTCATATTAATGGGATCTAATATCTGTTCTTTAAGAAGGTTTTCGAACCAAAAGTTACGGTCAATATCGCCTTGGCTACCCGCAGCTATTTGCTCAATAATATTGCCGACCAAATAATAATTACAATTACTATATTGATACTTAGAGCCCGGAGTAAATGTCGGTTTTTCATCTTGTTCTGTACAAGTACAAAAACGATTACTGAAATCTTCAGGCCCATTTAAATTTAGCGTTTGATCATAAAGAAACGGCCGCCAACCATAATTATCATAAACGTCTTCATTATCACTGTAATTATTAATGCCTGAAGACATAGTCAATAAATTGTGCAATGACACATCCGCACATTGATTTTTAGGAAACCAAGGTAAATAGTCGCCTATAGTCTGTGTTCTTAAATCTTTTCCTTTGAGCATTTTCATTAACATGGTTGCCGCAAATGCTTTAGTGTTAGAACCAATTCGGTATTTTGACTCTGTAGTATTTGCAATATCATATTGCATATTTTGCGGTCCACAATTAGCCTCGTATACAACCGCATCAGCAGAAGTAATATACACAGTGCCAAAAAAGACTAAAGTGTCACAATATTCTTGCACTGTTGCAGCAATCATTTCTATCTGAGCCGCTGTGATAGTGACATTTTTTGCTACACTCTTTTTTTGCAAACAAGACGCTAAAATCAAACTTAATAAGCAGACAATCATGATTTTAAACTTTACATGCATAAGCCATTTCATTATTCTTCTCCTGTAAATAGCCACATCTCTTTGCCAAAATCATCACTGCTAACAAAGTGAAAATAGTCTTAGTAAACTTATTGTAATAACAACCAGTTAAGCCATGCCAACCAGTACTTTTCGAGGACCGCTATATGCTTCTCGTCCATGGGTGTACAGCATGTTATCAAGCAACAAAATATCATTACGCTGCCATTGATAAGAGAATGTAAGCCCACGATACACATCATTGATTGCTGCTATGTCTTGTGGGTCAATGTCCGTGCCGTCACCGTAGTACGCATTACGGGGCAAATTTGCTTCACCGATACTACTTCGCATTGATTGCACCACGGCACTGTCCATACTTGAACAATGAAAAAGATGGGCTTGATTAAACCAGACTTTTTCACCACTTGAAGGGTGAGTGACAACAGCAGGGCGGCATTGGCGTGTTTGCAATTTATCGCCATCGATCCATTCGAACTGTATGTCGTTTGCATGGCAATAATGTTCAACATCACTTTTACTCTGTGTTTGAAACACTTCTTGCCAAGGTAAATCAATATCGCCGTAGTTTCGCACGTACATGACGCCTAACCGCTCAAACTTTTCTCTGATCCGCATGGGTATGTGGTTATACACCGCACGACTATCGGCCAAGGGAGTATTGCCCCCAGTCGTCGCTGGCACCACACAGAAAAACCCCATTCTCTTAGGCCAATTATTCGAATATGCATTTTCGTTGTGTTGTAAAATCACCTGATCTGCATGGTATTCTGTGGTGGTATAAATATTATTCTTCAACGCAGTGCGTGGCGATGAACGATAAACATACTGCTTTAGAGGCTCACCAAAAATAGTTTCTAAAATAGTACTAAATTGGTGAGTACTCACAATATTTAGCCCTCTCAGTAGCGCTAAACCATCTTGATTTACCCAATCATTTATTAAGTCAGTATTGGCTTTAACCCATGCCAAACCACTTTGCTTTTGAGCGCTCATATCATGCACACGGCAATCGCTATTGTCAGTGCAAAAATCCATATCTATTGCTAATAACTGATCCATTTCATTCCCGTCCTTTTATAGGTAGAGGTTTACTGTAGAACATTTTTCACCCACTTGTTAATAAAGTGTATATTTACTTGCAATTTGTTCAACGATTGCAGCAACAAACTGATGCTGTAAGATTGACAGATGATTACCTGTGATCTCTATTGCCGAAAGTTCAGGGTTAACTACTCGCCAGCCCATATCATCAGCAAGCAATTGGCCTGCAAACTCTTTGGTATCGTGTGCTTTTATAACCATAAGCGGCACCTCAAGTAACTCTCTATTTATTTCTACCTTTGCTTGTAACTGCGCTTTATATACGCATTGCAGTGTTAGCAATTGACGAGCACTGAACTGGTAGCCCGCAGCAGCTAAATGCTTACTTAACCACTTTGTTTGTTGTTCATCAGCAAGCGTGCAATATAACTGCTGCTCATCGTCAGTTAAGTTCAATTGAAAAAATTCACTCAGGTTCGCTATTAGTAACGCTGCTATTTGCCTGTCTTGCAGTTCTAGCACAGCTGAATTAGGCATAGGCGTATCAATTACTAGCAGTGAGGCTGGAGCTTTATTGCGCAGTACTAATTGCTGCGCCATTTGATGAATAACAAAGCTTCCAAATGAATGACCAACCAAGTGAATATTAGCGTCTATCCCCTGCTCAATTAATGCGTTGCAGTAATGGTGTGCGGTCAGTGACAATGAATTAATAATATCTGGCTCTAAAGCGATCAGATCTGGCTGCAAACCATAAACAGGAATACGTTGATCTAGTTGATTAACCAATGCTTGATAGATCATCAGTAACCCTCCCGCACCGGCGACTAAAATCACCGGCTGAAACCCTTGTTCACCGGCCTGTAAACAGACTAAAGTTGTAGGCTGAAAATCAGCAGCGTGGCTTTTTTGTAATTGCTCAATTGCCTCAGCTAAAGCGTTTACAGTACGGTGGCGAAATAACATATCAATAGATACCGTTAACTGCATCTGATAGCTCAATTGTGATACCAAGCGCATTGCCAGTAATGAATGACCACCCAGCATAAAGAAATCATCGTTGATCCCCACTTGCTCTATGTTTAACAACTGACTAAATTGTTCAACCAATAATTTATGCAATGGCGTGATCGGCGCACTATATGAAAAGTCATTGTGACTACTCAATTGTTGCGCTGTTTTACTAAGCTGTTTTCGATCAATTTTGCCATTATTTGTACAGGGTAAGCTGTCAACAAATTGAACATTTTGTGGCACCATATACTCGGGCAACACACCAACTAAAGCACGAATTAGTTGCTCACTGGCTCGCTCTAGCTCACCCACATCAACAAATGCAACTAGCTGCTCATTGCCACTTTTATCTTTACGAACCACTACAGCACATGCGTTTATTTGTGGCAACGCAAGTAAATGACGTTCTATTTCGGGTAACTCAACACGATAGCCGCGAATTTTAACTTGTTCATCTAAACGCCCTAAGAACATTACTTCTTGGGTATTTGTACAACGCACTTTATCACCCGTTTTATATAACCTAACGCCGCTTTTTGGTTCAATAATAAATGCAGCAGCCGTTTTCTCTACATCGTTAAGGTAACCCCTTGCTAACCCTTTTCCACTGAGGTACAGCTGCCCACTAACATAATAGGGAACCGCTCTTAAATATTTATCTAGAATGTGTAATTGTAGCCCTGCCACTGGTTGGCCAATCGGTACTTCAGAACCTGTATAATCAGTTACCTCAATTAATGTTGCAGAAATAGTTGCTTCTGTTGGTCCATAAGCATTGATCAAAATAATATTATCACTGTAATAAGCTTGCCATTGCTGCAACATTGCGGCTTGCATTTGCTCTCCACCAATTGTGATAATGCGTAACTGATCGGCAAGTGTTACTGGTGCTGCAGCTAATTGATGCCAATAGGCTGTAGGTAAACTCATTAAGGTCAATTGACTATATTGCGATAGTTTAGCTAAATACTGGGTATCGAGTAATTTTTGTTGATCGGCCATCACTAAAGTTGCACCGCTTAGCAAAGTACAAAAAACCTCCTCTGCAAATACATCAAAGCTGCAACTTGCAAACTGTAAGTAATTATCTTGCGAAGTGATCGCATAATTTTTTTGTAAGCACTGCACATAGTTAATAACACTGTGTTGCTCAACCATAACGCCTTTTGGCACCCCTGTTGTACCTGAGGTATAGATCACATAGCATAAATCATGCGGTGTGTAAGTTACTGTTGGGCTGTAATTAGGTTGTAAAGCAAGTGCCGCAGCACAAGTATGAAGATCGATGTTAAGTGTTGACGGTAATGCGCCCTGCCAGTCTTGTTCGCACGTTAGCAATACTGCAAGCTCTGCATCAGCGGCCATAAACTGCCGCCTTTTTAATGGTAAACTAGGTGCAATCGGTACATAAGCCGCACCGATCTTTAAACTCGCTAAAATAGCGACAATCAAATCACAACCTGGGCTCAAACAGATCCCTATGGTCAAAGCTCTGTCAGAGCCTAGCGTATGTGTGAGTAAGTAATTAGCCAGTCTGTTAGCGGCTGCATCCAACTCATTATAACTCATTGTTTTAACTGGTAGGTTATTGTCATCATTATAATATTTCAACGCTGTTGACTCACCATAACTTGCTACAATTTGTGTAAATCGTTGTTGTAATGTTGTTGCTATATCCCAGCTTACATCTGCCACTTGATTAGCTGATAAACTAAACTCAGCTACCTTATCTATACCTGTTGTAAATCGATGATCTACTAAATCAATTGCTAAGCTAGACAATGGTTGCTCAGGTGCCATTACAAACGCTTGTAATAACTGCTGCAACATAGCCAAGCAATGACTGGCAAGCGGATCATTAAATAGTGCGCTTTGATAACTCAAGGTCAATGAGAGTTGCTCAGCTTGGCCAACAACTAAAGTCATTGGATAATGAGTGAGATCTTTACTGTCATTCGCTAACACCTTAAATGGCATATTTGCAATTTCAGCCAATGGATCTGTCGGGAAATTTTCAAATACATACAAAGCATCAAACAATGGACTGCCATTAGCAATATTACTGTAGTTATGTACTTGGGTTAATGGAGTATGTGCATAATCAGATACAGCTAATAAGCTTTGCTTAACTGACTTTAAATACGCTAACACCGACTGCTCACCCGATGTGGTTAACAACACAGCTTGGGTATTAATGTATAAACCAACCCGTTGCTCAACGTTAGTAAGTTGGCTAGGTCGCCCAGATACTGTTTGCCCAAATAAGGCGTAATCTGAATTGCAACAAACACTCAGCCAGTAACCCCAGGCACCTTGCAGTAAATGATTAACTGTTAAACCCTGTTGACGAGCAAACTCAACTAATTGTGAACACAATTCAGGCTCAAGCACTAAGGTTTGCTCAGACACCGTGTTGATATCATCGCCTTGCTTGCGCTGCGCAATATGCTCAACCAATAATGTTGCCTGATCTATATTGGCTAGATAACCTTGCCAAAATTGTTGCTCGGTTGTTTTATCTTGTTGCTGTAGATACTTAATATAGTCGCTATAGTTATCTTTTTTTAGAGATAAACCATGCCCTGCAAGGCGAGCCTGATAATGCTGTAATAACTCTGAAAACAAAACAGGTAATGACCAGCCATCCATGATCAAATGATGATATGTCCAAATAAATGCCATTTTTGTATCACTCAGAGCAAGCAAACGTAATCGCATACAAGGTGCCGCAGCTAGATCAATACCTTGTTGATATTCCTGATCTGCAATAGCAGTAATATAGGCTTGCTCATCAAGTATTGATTGTTGTTGCTGCTGCATAATTGCTTCAGTTACCAAGTCAACCTGCAATGGTACATGGTATTTATCAACCACGATTTGCACTGGTCCCACTGGGCTTGCTACGAACGCAGTACGTAATATGCTATGTGTATCAAGTAGCTGGTGCCATGCATACTCGAAAGCTTCGATGTCAAATGCCCCCTCAAGTAACAGTGTCGTTTGTTCATAATAAGCACTATGTTGTGATACTTCACCAGTTCGTTGACTGTGAAACCACATACCTTCTTGCAGTGCACTTAGCGGGTAAATATCAACAATGGCTGATTGCTTAAAAGGGGCTAATAAATGCTGTAACTGATGATTTGCCATCGTTGGCAAGAGTGGAAAATCACTTACCGTATGGCGCTTAATGTCGTCTTGTATGCAATGTTCAAGCACCGTCATAATACTTGCTTGATAATGCGTCATAAATGAAGCGACATCGGCTTCAGCTATACGGGCACCATCATACTCCACATGCATCGACAATTGCTCATTGACTATTGCTGCTGTTAATTGCAGACCATAGTAGGCGTGATTATGTTGGCTATGCAAACTGCCCGCGGATTCTGGCGCATCATCTAATAAACCATTATGTTGCAGCGCACTATCTAGCTGGCCTAAATAATTAAAAAATAGATGATTCTCCGTCGTAATAGTCAACGATTGGCGGGTCTTCTCATCTGGATGATAATAACGTAAGGCTCCATATCGACTAGCTTTAGTCGATAAATTGGCTAATTGCTCTTTCATATCACAGATCAAATCGGCAATATTTTGCGTATTGCTAAATAATCGAAATGGATACATAGCAGTAAGCCAGCCAAGCGTTCGAGTACTATCAAGTTGATTATTAAGTAACTCTCGGCCATGTCCTTCAAGGACAATAAGATGATCGTCCAAGTCATAATGCCTAACTGCAGACCATTGTAACGCGGCCAACAGTAGCGTTTGGATACTGGTATTATAAGGTCTATTTGCTGTCGTCAAGAGCTGCTGCGTAGCTGCACATGGGAGTGTTAATGTATGTTGTTGCAGTTGTTTTTTGATTGGCTCTTGCTGCCTTACAAAACGAAAAAAGCTGGGCTTAGTCGCCACAGCAACCAATGCTTGCCAGTGTTTTAAATCATATTCATCTTTACCTTGCGCAATTAAAAATTGACTAATGTCATATAAATTAGCAGTACGAGAAGCAAAACAAATATTCTGCTGTAATTTTGCAGCTGACAACGCTTGGTTAATATCTTCAAGCAAAATGCGCCAAGATACACCATCAATTAATAAGTGATGGGCGATGATCAGCAAGCGGTTATCACTTTGCTGAGCTGGGGTTTTTATATGGCAGATTTGCAACAATGCAGTGCCATCAAAGCGAAAAGCTCCTTGTTGCACTTCACACACTTTCTCTAATGCTTGAGACCAATCATCATTGTGCTCAGCTAGATCAATAAAATGGCAAACGTGATCTGCACTAAGATGCTGTTTTATAAAAAATTGCTTTTGCAGGCCTTTATCATCAACGACTAACCGCAAACTATCATGGTGCGCTAATAAAGCGCATGTTAACTCTTTAATATGTTGCACAGTCACTGTTTTATCAACACTGAGTAAGAGTGACTGGTTCCAATGATCAGCTGCTACAAATTGTTGTTCAAAAAACCAATGTTGAATGGGAAGTAATGGCAATGCGCCTGAAAAGCTTTGCTGTGGCTCAACCTGTTTCCGTTGTGGCTGTTTGTGTACCAATTGCTCAGCTAGCACTGCAACGGTACTAAAGTTAAAAATATCAGCTACTGACAAACTAATATTTTGCGCTCTTGCCCGACTGGCAATTTGAATACTGAGAATTGAGTCCCCTCCCGCCGCAAAAAAATCATCATCAACTTGCAGCATCGGCTGATTTAATACTTGTCGATACAAAGTGAGTAGTAAGCTGCTTAATCCGCTTGCTTGTTGTGCTGCAGGTCCTTGATTTAATTGCTGTGTAACAATTTGTTCGCTTGGTGTGCGTAGGTGTTTATGTAATTGCAGATGATCTATTTTGCCATGTGCCGTCAGGGGAATTTCATCTACGTGAATAAGCTCACTCGGTATCATGTGATCCGGTAACATAACTTTAAGACTTGCTATACTTTGGCGCTTAAATTGCGCTTGGAGCGAATCACTTATCTGTGGCGTGACAATAAAAGCCAACAGCTGCTTATGGCCTTCAGCCAATTCACTCACGCTAACAACACAATCCGTTACGCCAGCAATAGCACGTAAGTGATACTCAATTTCAGACAGTTCAATACGGTAACCGCGTAATTTAACTTGTGCATCATTGCGGCCAATGTAGGCAATACGACCGTTATTTAATTGCCTAACTAAATCACCAGTTTTATAGGCTCGCAGTTGTTGCTCTGCAACTGTCGTTAAGTAAATAAAACGCTGTGCTGTAAGCTCTGCACGGTTCAAATAGCCTCGCGCTAATCCTGCACCAGCTATATATAATTCACCAATCATGCCAGGCACAACCGGCTGCCCCTGCTGATCAACAATTAATAACTCTACATTATCAATCGCATAGCCTATATCTGGAGCCATGCCCAGCTCTTCCGTTGTTTTACCAACCTCTGCCGAGGTGGCAACAACTGAGGTCTCTGTAGGGCCATAATTATTAATAATACAATACGGTTTTGCAGCTGAGGGGCATGTTTTTAACTTGTCGCCGCCAACCAGTAAATAACGCAAAGTAACAGGCGTAAAAGCGTGATCTGCCAACATTATTTCAGCGATTGGAGTGGCTAAAAAGCAATGACTCACATGATGTTCATCAAGTAGTTGCGCTAATTTTTGCGGGTTATCTAAACTTTCTCGCGGCACAATTACCAGCTTTGCTCCGGCGCTTAAATAAGGCCAGATCTCCCAGCTTGCAGCGTCAAACGCGATATTTGCTGTTTGACTGGCAATACTTGATTTATCAACAGCAAATGCGCGTTGATGCCAACGGCATAAATTGCTCAGCCCTTGGTGGGGGATCATTACCCCTTTAGGGTTACCCGTTGTGCCTGAGGTATAAATGACATACGCTAATTGCGCCGCCTCTATTTTGGGTAATTGCACTTGACTTAGTGTATTACATGCAAGGTTTAAAGTGTGCTTAAATTGCTCATTATCAAGGTAAATAAGCTGGCTGTTCGCACCACAATTATCTTCTAACAGCGCTGCAAATGCAGTGTGAGTGATAAGCCACTGCGCACCACAATCATTAATAATATAAGCAATTCTAGATGCTGGATAATTCGGATCAACAGGAACATAACAGCCACCCGCTCTCATAATCGCTAGCAATGAAACTATTAAGTCAATGCCGCTTTGCATGCTTACAACAACAGGCTGTTCAGCTTGTAAGCCTTGCTGTATCAAGTATTTTGCCAATAATTCACTACGCTGATGAATTTGCTGATAACTCGCAAATTGCCCTGAGGCTGCCTCAATAATGCCAGTGTCAGTTTTAGCATGCTGTTCGGCTACAGCAGTAAATGCATCTATGACGGTTGCAACTGGCTTATTTAGCCGTTGCTCACCTTTGAGCACGCAGTTATGCAGCTGTTTATCTGTCAACATTGTAGCTGACTGTATAGCAACCTGCGGATCGGCTGTGAATGACCTAATTAAAGTGCATAATGCCGTAGCCATGGTTTGAATTGTTTGTGGGGTAAATAACGCCGTGTTATAAGCCCAGCTAAAGCGTAACTCATCGTCATCTTCACTGCATGCCAGCTCAATATCAAATTTTACTTGCGGTGGCTGCTCATCAATCGCTGTAACCTGTATATTAGGTAATTTAAACTGTGTATTTAACCTTGGGTTTAACGAAAATGTAAGCTGAAAAACACTCTGTTGACTCATGCCACGCGGTAACTGCAAAGCATCAACAATTTTTTCAAATGGCATGGCTTGATGCTGACCAACGGCAACAATTAATTGTTTTTGCTGTGCGAGTAGCCCTTCAAAACACATATCTTCGCGCAATTGACAACGGATCGGCAGTGTATTAATAAAGAATCCAATTAAGGGAGTTAGTTGCGTTTGTGAACGCCCTGAAAATGGCGCACCAATCACAACATCATCACACTGACTATAACTAGCTACAAATGCGGCATAAGCACTATGCAGCCACATAAATAAGCTCACATCAAACTGCTGGCATTGCCTGTGGATCGCCGAAACCGTGGTTTTATCTAGCTGTATTTGATAGCTCGCACCAGCGGACGTAAGCTGTTTAGGACGTATTTTATCCAGCGGTATTTGATGTATCGGTGGGGCATCTTGTAACTGTTGTAACCAAAATGCTTGGTGTTTATCTAACTGCTGCTGGTGTAACTGACTACGCTGCCAATGAGCATAATCCCCGTATTGAATTGATAAAGGTTGCGCAAGCTGTTCAGGCAACCGAGTTTGACTCGTAAAGCTTTGATAAAACGCTTCAAATTCACTCGCTAATATTGCTAAAGAATGTGCATCAGAGGCAATATGATGCATATTTACCCGTAACTTCCAATGCTTTGCATGCAGCTTAACTAAAATAATACGCAGCGGTAACTGGCACCTTAAATCAAAGGCTGTTTGGCTGTCATCGCGCAGCGTTTTTAACCACAGTCGTTGCTGTTGCTCATCGTTAAGTTCACTGGCATCTATGATCTTTAACACCGATGGAAATGTGTCTTGGACCACTTGCTGAGGTAAGTTTGCTTTACCGACTGTGATAAACGTACGCAACACTTCATGACGCTGCACGATAGCGTCACACACGCGTTGAAATGTATCAACATCAAGCAAACCATGCAGTTCAAAATTAGCTGGCATATGATATTGCACGTTTCCCGGCTGCAATTGATCTATGGTCCATAATCGTTGTTGAGCAAAAGATACCGGTAATTGCGTTACTGATTGCACTTTCGGGATAACTGCTGATGCTACAGTGTAATTGGCAGCTTTATTGCGCGCAGCCGCTAACGCGAGTGTGTGGACCTGAGGCGCGTAAAACAGATCAGCTAAAGTAATCGACAACTGAGCGTGTTGCGCTAAGTGACTGACTAATTGGCTAGCTAATAATGAATGCCCACCCAATTCAAAAAAGTGCCCTTGCCTACCCACGTTTGAAACCTTTAATATCGCCTCAAATGCCGCAGCGATTGCTTGTTCGTCATCCGATCCTGGAGGCTCATCTGCAGTTGCTTTAAGCTGTAATTGATCCAGCGCTAAGAGTGCTTTTTTATCAATTTTACCGTTCACCGTTAATGGCATCTGCAGCACAGCAATAACATTCGTTGGCAGCATAAATTCGGGTAATGTGGTGCGTAAAAACTGTTGTACTTCGCTTGTGAGTGCAGCAAATACGGCATCACTTTTGACGATAACAAATGCTGTGATCCGTGGATTAGTCGGCTGTTGAGTATTCAGTAACACTGTTGCGCTACTCAGCTTAGGGTGGCCACGTAACTGGTTTTCTATTTCACCCAGTTCAATACGGTAACCGCGTACTTTAACTTGGTCGTCAATACGGCCCATATAACTCAATTCGCCAGTTACTAACTGACGTACTAAATCACCCGTTTTATATAGTTTTTTAGCTGCGTTAGCTGAAGAAAATGTATCTGCCACAAAGCGCTCAACGTTGAGCTCATCACGGCGCCAATACCCCCTGCAAACCCCATCCCCACCTACATATAACTCACCAACTGCGCCAACAGGTAGTAACTGACGAAACTTATCCAAAACGTAGCAACTGGTCGTTGGTATTGGCCGACCAATATTGTTTGCACCAGATCCCAGATCTGCGTCATGTAAACGCTTGAAAGTCACATGAACCGTTGTTTCAGTAATGCCATACATATTGATCAGTTGGCAGTCGCTAAAGCGTTTTGCCCAAGGGGCCAACTTAACGGGCTGTAATGCTTCGCCACCAAAAATGACGTATCTAATTTTGCTCTGCTGTATACGCTGCGAAGGCTTGGTTAACATTGCTGTTTGTAGCGCATAAAAAGCACTGGGGGTTTGATTTAGAACGCTGACGTGTTGATCTAGTAATAAATTTGCAAATGCATCACTGTCTTTTGCGGTATCTGCATCCACAATAACTAAGCGGCCACCAAAAAGTAACGCGCCGTACATTTCCCACACCGAAAAATCAAAACAAAATGAATGAAACAGAGTCCATACATCATGCTCATTAAAATCAAATAAACTCGGCTGTACACACAATAATCGGATCACTTGGCGGTGTTCAATTTGCACGCCTTTAGGCCGTCCAGTAGTGCCAGAGGTGTAAATCATATACGCTAAGTGGGATGGACAAATAGCTAACTCGAGGTTTTGTGTATCACTAATCTGATTAATGGCTGTGTAGATCGTGCAATCATCAATATTTATGCACGTTAAGTTATGCTGCGAAAACAACCCGAGACTACTGTTATCACACAACACTAAGTTACTCTGGACATCGTCTACAATATAACTGATCCGATCGCGAGGATAATTGGGATCAATAGGCACATAAGCAGCGCCAGCTTTTAGCACCGCTAATAACGTCACCACTAAATTAACATTGCGGGTTACGCTCACTGGCAGCATATCTTGCGCTTCAACACCCTGACTTAATAATACTCTGGCGAGGAGATTTGCCCGTTCATTAAGCTGTTTATAAGTGAGTGCTTCGTGCTCATCGACTAGCGCCAACTGGTCAGCAAACCTGATTGCTTGTTGTTCAAATACACTCACTATACTGGCGCTTTGATCCCAACTTGTACTATCCGCTTGCTGCGATGTGGCAGCGTCAGTTAATGCCTGTAGCTGCTGTTCATCAAGCAATGCCAATTTTGATATTTGGGTATCCGGTGCAGCAACAATGTTTGCTAATAATACGGCAAAACTATCTGCCCAGTGAGTAATTGTCGCAAGCTCATAAAGTGCTTCATCAAACTTCCAAGTAACTGTTAAACCTTGGTTGTCGATAACTGCATTAAGCTCCAAATCACATTTTACTGCGCTGTGGTGCTCTCGTGCTTCACTGCGAGCCTCCGCTATTTCAACACCCGGTAACTGAAAGGTTGGTTGCTCATCAACAGTTAAAGTGAAGAAAATTTGTACTAAAGGATGATGACTTAAATCGCGTTGACAATTGAGCCCTTCAACCAGTTTATCAAATGGCATATTGCGATATTCAAACGACTGTAAAATACGTTCTTTTTGTTGCTGCAACCATGCATTAAAAGTTAATTCATCCGGCAATACGGCATGCATCACTAAGGTATTAACAAACAAACCGATTAAATCGTTTAGCTGTGGATGCTCACGGCCCTGAGTTGGCGTGCCGATCAGTACCTGTTCCGTTTGTTTAATACGGCCAATAAATAACATAAAACTACTTAACAACCACATAAATGGTGTGACTGATTGACTCGCCGCATGTTGTTGTATTTTTTCAACTAACGAGCGACTTAACCGTTGCCGATAAACTAAACCAGACTGCTTTTGAACGCTCGATCTAACTTTATCCGTTGGTAGTGATTGCAACGGTTCAAGATCGCCAAGTGTTGTACGCCAATAATTAATTGCTGCTGTAAAGTACTCTGCTGTTAAGGTATTTCGTTGCCACGCAGCGTAATCAGCATATTGAATTGGTAACGAGTCTAATTCGACATTACCTTGCAGTAGTTGCGTATAAATGGTTTGTAATTCTTGAGCAAATATTTGCATTGACGCGCCATCACTAACAATATGATGCATATTAAATGCTAAATAATGTTGCTCATTATCGGATACCAATAGCACTCGTATTAATACATCTCGACTCAAATCAAATGGCTGAGCTTGATGTTGTATCAGCGCCGCTTTTATTTGGCTTTGTTGCTGTGTAACTGGGAATGTTGACGCATCCAGCCACTGAAAAGGCGTCACAAAGGTGTCTGTTACTTGCACATACGGTATACCTTGCGGATCAGTTATAAACTGACTGCGTAATATTTCATGGCGACCAACAATGTGTTTGATTGCCGCGCGTAACAACGGCACATCTATATGGCCTTTTAGAGTAAACTCAGCAGGCATATAATATTGTTGGCTGCCTTGTAACTGCTCAATAAACCATAAGCCTTGTTGAGCAAAGCTCAAAGGCAAACATCTATCTCGCTCAGCGATGGCAATTGCGTCCATATTACTTTGCAACGTAACCACTGACTGTTGTTGCTGAAAATAGCGGATAATCGCCGCTTTATGCTCAATGATCCGAGCTTTAAGTTCACTTGGAAAACCGTTACTTTGTTTAAATGCTAAAGCACCTTGTTTTTCATACAAAGTAACACCTGCTCGTAAAGCATCTGCGATTAACTCTTCAATTTCTAGCAGTTGATTTTCCATCACAAAAACATCTCTTCTGAGTTATCATTTTCACTCATGGCGTTATTAGCGGCTTGATGAATGGCGTACCAGCTAGCAATAGCCGCAATTGTCGGCCTTTCAAACAGAACTCTCACTGGAATATCAGCCTGTAACCGCGCCTTGAGCAACGCCATACATTGTGTTGCCAATAATGAATGCCCCCCGAGCGCAAAAAAGTTATCGGTGATGCCAACAGAGTCAACTTGTAACTGCTCTGCAAAGATATCGACCAAGGCTGCCTCAAAGTCATTACGCGGCGGCACATTTTCAGTTGCTACTGCGACTGATTGTCCCCATTGAAGCAGTTGTTTACTGTCAACTTTTGCGTTAGATGTCAGGGGAATAGCACTTATCGCATGCCATTTTGTTGGCATCATATAAGCAGGTAAATAGTTCGTAAGGTAGCTGCTAAGCATAGCCTGTTGCTGTGCGCCTAAGAGTGTTATTTGCTGCTCTTTCCCAAACGCTTTAATCAATGAGTTATTTGGCGTAAGCACTAAGTAAGCCTCAAGGTTTTCAGTGTCTTTATTTAATATTACACATGCCTCACTAATCTCTTTATGCTGGACTAACTGTGCTGTAATTTCGCCCGGCTCAATGCGATAACCGCGCAACTTAATTTGTTCATCGACTCGTGCACAAAATAGCAGGTGTTCTGGTTGGCCATGTTTATCAAGCAACCAACGCACTTTATCCCCAGTACGATAAAATCGCTGCACAGTTTGCTGATGCCCAAAAGGTAACCACACAAAACTTTGCGCCGTTAAACTCGCTTGATTTAAATACCCTTGAGCAACATTGTCACCAGCAATATAAAGCTCGCCAATGGCACCCATTGCGGTTAATTGCTGATGTTCATCTAATATCACCAACTGACTATCTGCAATCGCCCGACCAATTGGCACCTGGGCCATTTTAAGCCGTTCAAGCTCGCTAATTTGCTTAAGCTCGCAATGATAAACACTGCAACCTACCGTCGCTTCAGTTGGGCCGTACTCATTCACCCACTGGCAATTAGGCAAATACTGAGTTAACGATTTGAGCAACTGAGTGGGTAATGCTTCACCACCAATGACAACCACATGTGCAGTTGCTACTGCAGCAGCTGGAGCAAACGCAAGTAAGCCTTGTAAATGTGCAGGAGTAACTTTAAATAAGCAGGCTTGAGAGCTGAATATCTGCTTTGCAAGCTGCTCAAGCATCTGCTCATCATCAGCAAGTAGTGTAATATTGATACCCATTAGTAATGGTGCCCACAACGAAGTGACCGTAGCATCAAATGCCAATGGCGTACTCACCACACTGGTTGTTAACGCAGCTGATAGATACTCACACTGCGCATGTGCTAAGTAACAAGCTAAATTACCATGGCTGATCATCACCCCTTTTGGGGTGCCTGTGGTTCCTGATGTATAAATAATATATGCAAGATCATCCGCCGAATATGACGCAGGCAGTGCACTTTTCGAACCATTGAGTGAGCCATACTGCCAACTGTTTGGCTCATCAAGCAATACACATAATGGCGCAATAATACTCCCGGGCTCATCCGTTAGATGCTGTTTAGCAAACGCTGACTGTGTGATCAAACACTGTGCTTTACTGTCATCGATAATAAATTGCACTCTGGATACTGGTAATTTTGGATCAATCGGCACATAGGCACTGCCGGTTTTTAAAATCGCTAACATGGCGACCAGCATTTGTGCTGTTGCGCTAACACATAAAGCAACTTTACTTCCGGCGGTTATCCCTTGTTCTTGTAAATAATTGGCTAACAGCTGTGACTGAGTCTGTAATTCAATATAACTCAACACTTCACCATCAGGGCCAACGACCGCATTACGTGTTGGATATTGTTCAGCTTGACGTGCGATTTGCGTGACAAGGTTAAGTGACTGAGTGTGCCTTGCATAGGGTGGCGAAGATAAATTAAGCAGCACATTTTTTTTGGTTGCTGACACTACAGGTAATAGCTGCAACTTCATAAGAGGGTCACTTAGTATCGCATCAATCAATACCTCGAATGCTGCTGCATATTCAGTAATACTACTGGCATTAAATAATGTCTCACTAAAATTCCACTGCAGCTCAATGCCATCGCCTTGCTCAATTGCATTGACCTCTAAATCAAATTTCATTTTTGGTGCTGCGTGTGGCTGCATTTCAATATGTAAACCTGGCAGTGAAAAATCACTCGTTTCATTGTTTTGCAGTGCAAATAAAATTTGAAATAAAGGATGATGTGCTAAGTTTCGCTCAGGCTGCAGTACTTCAACTAATTGTTCAAATGGCACTTGTTGATGTTTAAAAGCATCTAAAATCACCTGTTTTTGCTGCATTAATAACTGCGTGAAGTTTTGCTGTCCTTCACTGCGGGTGCGGATCACTAAGGTATTAACAAAAAAACCAATTAGGTTAGCTATTTGTGGCTGTTCACGACCAGCAACTGGAGAGCCAACTAAAATATCCGTCGCTTCACTCAATCGCATCATTAACAAGGAAAAGGCTGTGTGTAACCACATATATAAAGTAACACCGTGTGTGGCACATTGTTGGTGGATAGCTTTAGTCGTTGCAGCGGACAAATGCTGGTTAAAACATTGCCCTTGCAACTGCTGTTGGATTGCTCGAGGCTGCTCTATTGGTAATTGATGAACAAAAGGGGCACCTGTTAACTGAGTACGCCAATAAGAAAGTGACCCATGCAAGGCACTTTCACTGCATACTAAACGCTGCCAATAAGCGAAATCGGCATATTGGATAGCTAATGGTTGCTGTAATAATGCAGGTAAAAAAAATCGCGGTTCAGCACTTGCAGCTCGGTAAAAAGCAATAAACTCGCGAACTAAAATTGCCATTGACCAGCCATCGCTTGCAATATGGTGCATATTAAAATGTACAAAACTTTGCTCATTGCTAATTTTAGCAACCACCACACGCAGTAAAACGTCGCTTGCCAAATCAAACGCTTTACTACTTGCATGTGACGACAGTAATTGCCATTGGTGATCTTGCTGTTCACGATTAAGCATACTTAAATCGTGCAGCTCAAGTGGGATCTCAAAGTGTTCATTAATACATTGCTCAGGCGCTGAGCCTTGGTCGCGTGTAATAATAACGGTACGCAGCACTTCATGGCGTTCAATAAGTGCATATAACGCGCCCGACAACGCAGTCAGCTCCAACTTCCCCGTAAACACAAAGCTAGCTGGCATATGATATTGCACACTTTCATTATGTACTTGATCAATAAGCCATAATCGTTGCTGTGCATAGGAAAGAGGTAGCGCTTGCTGGCGAGATATTTTCACAATCTCTTGGTGTGGCTGAATTTTTTCACAGTTTTGTAATGCTTGCGCTAACGTTGCAATCGTTGGGGTTTTAAATAATTGCGGTAATGTTATGTCGAGCTGCTTACCTTCACGAATCTTACCAATCAAGCGGATCGCTAATAACGAGTGCCCCCCTAAATCAAAAAAGTTATCGTCTAAACCAATATGTGTAGTGAGTAAAATCTCACTAAACAGCTGTAACAAATATTGCTGTAATGGTGTTTGCGCGTGCTTGCTGTGTGTTGTGCTAGTTGGCTGTAAACAACTAAGTGCGTCAGCTATCAATGTGGTTTTATCAATCTTGCCGTTTTTCGTAAGTGGCATCACAGTAATAGCATAACAGTGTGCGGGGATCATATACGGCGCTAAGTAATGCGATAAATGCGATTTAATGGTGTTAACGGCTAATGGCTTTTCATGTTGATAGAAAACAATATGTGCCGCTAACGTTTGCTGCTTGCTATCAACCGTCACCGCACAATCAGCCACTTCAGGGAGTTCTAGGATCAGCTGCTCAATCGCGGCTAAATCAACTCGAAAACCGCGCAGCTTGATCTGTTGATCCTTACGTCCACAGTATCTTAAATAACAAGCAGCACCTGTTTCATCAGCTTGCCATAACGCTATGTCGCCTGTTCTATAAAAACGCTTGGTCACTTTTCCACCCTGTTGGCTAGGCAGCTGCAAAGTAATAAAGCTGGTATTATTAAGCTCAGTCTGATTAATGTAACCTGGGCTGACAACAGGTCCTGCTATGAGTAATTCACCACGCATATTCACTGCTGCTGGCTGATCAAATTGGTCAACCACTAACAGCGTTACATTATCGTTAGCTAAACCAATTGGGACATCATTATGACGCAGTAAAACCTCATCACTGGTACTGTGATCAATTACAAAAGTACTTGAACCGACTGTAGTTTCTGTTGGTCCATATTCGTTAATCCAACGACACAGTGGTAACTTCGCACGGATCGCCAACAACAATTCAGTTGTGAGTGCTTCACCACCGATCACCAATGTATGGGTAACATTGCTTACACAATAGTGCTGCGATAATGCCAAAATGGCACGTAAATGAGCTGGCGTGAGCTTAAACAGTTTAGCGTCTGTTGCTGTAAAGAGTAGTTCCGTCAGCTGGGTTAACTGTTCCCCCCCTTGCGCAATAATTTCCACCACGCCACCTTGCATTAAGGCTGGATATAACGCCGTGACCGTTGCATCAAACGCCAAAGGCGTACTCAATACGCTGCTACAAAGGGCTGAATTATCGGGCATATAATGCGCAACCGCATGCTGTAAATAAGCCGCTAAATTGGCATGGTTTATCATCACCCCTTTCGGCCGTCCGGTCGAACCAGAAGTATAAATAATGTAACTCAAATCATCATCTTTGACATTGAGGCTGAGTTGTTCATCTGGCTGCTCCACCGGGTAGCCGTCGAAGTTAGAATCGTCATCAAGAAGATCATCAACGAGCAAAAAATCTGCGCCACTGTTGATCAGCGTGTCGGCATTCTCACTCAATGCTAAAATCATCATCAACTCAGCATCTTCAACAATATAACTTAACGTTTTTATTGGTGTATCTTGGTGTATCGGTACGTATACATGACGTGCCTTTAAAATAGCGAGTATCGCCACCACCATAGCGGCACCTGATGGCAGCACAATGGCAATTCGACTTTGCGCAGCAAAATCCATTTCGAGTAAACAATGCGCAAGCTGATTAGCACGTTGTTCAAGCGCGAGGTAACTATAGGTTTGGCCATTACATCTTACTGCGGGGTGTTGCGGGTGCTGCTTTGCAAAATGAGAAAAACACACATGTAAAGGCGATGGTTGGGTATTTTGTATATCAATTGAGTCACTATGAGATAATGCCGCTGCGTGCTGGCTCGGGCTCCACAGCATTAACTCTGCGAGCTTGACGCTTTGATCAGCCAAGCATTGCTGCAACACATAACTAAATTGAGCAAAGAATGTCTCTATATTCGCTTGATGCCATAGTGCGGTATCGTATAACCACTCAATTTCTAGCACGTCACCGGTATCTATAACTGAGACTTCTAAGTCAAGTTTAGCGCTACGCACCTTGCTCTGTGAGGCTTTAATTGATAGCCCTGCTAGCTGTAAATTTTCATTTATCGTATTGTTTACTCTAAAGATGACTTGTACTAACGGCGGAATTGCTAAACTGCGTTCAGTGGCTAATTCATCCACTAAGAGATCAAATGGGATCTGTTGATGAAGCAGTGCTTCACTCAACGTTGCTTTTACATCAGCTAACGCTTGGTTAAAGCATGTATCCGCTGACACCGTATTACGTAACACCAGCGTGTTAACAAAGTTGCCAATAATAGGTTCAAGCTCTGCGGCAACTCGCCCTGCAACTGGCGTACCTAGCACACAATCTGATTGCCCAGAAACTCGACTAAACCACAAAGTAAATACAGTTTGTAAGGTTACAAACAAAGTGTCACCTTGGTTTGCAATAAACAATCTTAATTGTTCAGTTAATGCAGGCGACAACACGGTTTTATATAAACCGCCGCCGCTGAGCACATCGTTACCTCGCTCGTACTGTGTAGGTAACTCATGCACTGTAGGTAATTGCGCTAACTGTTGACGCCAGTAGTCAATACTTATTTGCCACTGAGGATCAGCTTGCATACTATGCTGCCAATGTACAAAATCAATATAATTATGCTCTAGAGTTTGCAAATCAGTGGCGTTTGTCATACCAATATGCTGATTATAATTGCTAGCGAGTTCACGGCATATCAAGCCAATAGACCAGCCATCGGCAACAATATGATGAACAGTAACAAGTAACTGATAATGGTGATCGGCTATTTTAATCAAGCTTGCCCGTAACATCAGCTGTGAGGTTAAATCAAATGACTGATTATAATCTTCCACTATCATCTTCTGTAACAGCTGCTGTTGGTCTGCTTGTGTGCAAAGGTCTATCTGTTGCAATGAAAAAGCTAAATGGCCGTTAAAATATTGGCATGGCTGCGCATCAGCTGTACTTTTATAGTTATAACTTAGGATCGTATGGCGCTTAATGATATCTTTAAATGCCTGCTGCAATGCCACCACATCAACATCACCGCGCAGCGTAAACACGCCCTGTAAATTATATTGACGGCTGTGTCCCTGCAGCTGATCAACAAACCAAATACGCCGCTGAGAAAATGACAACGGGTGTTCCCCAGCTAAATCAATATGTGTTAATTGCACCTTTGAGCTAGCTTGTTCACTACAGGTTAAATACTGGGCTAACTCCTCAACGGTTGCATGATTGAAGATGTCTTTAAGTGACAATGAAACGCCAAACTGCTGACGAATTTGGTTAAGTAATCTAATTGCTACTAAGGAATGCCCACCGATTGCAAAAAAGTCATCTTCTAGACCAACCCTAGCAAAGCCTGTTAACTGTGCAAATAACGCCGCTACTTGCTGCTGCATTAGCGTTTTTGGCGCTACAAAAGTATCGCTGCTGCGTACCATTTGTTGTTGTAAGAATTTACGATCAACTTTGCCATTTTCAAGATAAGGTAATTGCTCTTTCAGCACAAAGAAACTGGGGATCATAGGCTCTGGTAATACACACTTTAAGTCCGTTTTGATCCGTTGTTGTAAGGCCTCAGCAGTTAATTGCTGGCCTTCATTAGATGCCACATAGTACGCAACTAAAGTATCTGCAGAAGCAATTTCGCGACAAATCACAGCACTATTTTTAACCACTGATAAAGCCGTTAACTTTGCCTCGATATCAAGTAAGTCAACTCTAAAGCCTCTGATCTTAGGTTGCTTATCTAAACGCCCTAAATATTCCAGCGCACCGTCTTTGCGCAAACGTACATTATCACCAGAGCAATAATAGCGTTGTTGTCCCTTGGTCGTGTTAATCACAACAAAACTTTTCGCAGTCTGCTCCGTTGCACGAATATAGCCTGTTGCTAAACTCTCACCACCAATATAAAGCTGTCCAGGCATGCCCATGGCAACGGGCTCGTGGTGTGCATCTAGTATGGCAAGTTCAACATGCGCAAGTGCGCTACCAATAGGATAACTCATCTGCTCAGCAGTTTGATGATCCTCAATTTCATAGGTAGCCACCCCAATGCAGGTTTCTGTCGGCCCATAATGATTGATTAATTTAGCGCTTGGATAGAGCGCCCGAATTTGCGCTACTAATTGCGCTGTTAATGATTCCCCCCCTAACACCCACTGTTGAAGAGGTGCGCGAGGTGCTTGACTCGCAGCAATAGTGGCTAATAGTTCAGCAGCAAAGCTGGGAGTGATCTTTAAAAAGTTAATTGCTTGCTCACTGAACGTATCGACAATCGCAACAGGATCACTTTTTACATGTGGTGAAATTAATACCACAGTGCCGCCACTCGCCCATACCGGATATATCCCAGTTAAACAAAGATCGGTCGCAAGCCCTGTAACCACAGCTGACTTGGTATCATTATTCAATTCAAGTCGCTTAGTAATACTTTGAACATAGTGCGCTAATGCAGCATGATTAATTTCAACCCCTTTTGGCGCGCCTGTTGAACCGGAGGTAAATATCACGTACGCGCTGTCATTAAGGTTTAAATTGGGTAAGCCAGTTAAATTAACCGCCGCTTTTGACAGCTGCGCAAAAGGCCATAATGTAATGTGTTGCTCATTTAATACCGTAACTGCTTGCTTTTCGAGCGCTGTATCATCAAATGTTACTAAATATTCACAGCCTGCCTGCTGTAAAATTTCCGCAATACGCGCCACTGGAGTGCCTTGCTCAATCGGTAAGTAAGCACGGCCTGTTTGCAATAGTGCAAACATCGTTAATAAGGCATCGATTGAGCGAGATACCAATAATGCAATGGGTGCTGCAGTTGTTTGTTGATGATGAGTTTGCAAAGCTAAAATATGGCTGGCGAGTGCTGCGCTTTGTTGCACTAATTGTTGATAACTCAAACTTCGTGCGGTTTTTCCATGTTGGTCAGCTTCAATACAAGCTGTTTTTTCAGCACTAAGCTCAGCCTGCTTTATCACCTGTACAGGTAATGCAATCACATCACTGCTGACTTTTTCATGATCTTTTTTACGCCCTAACAACTGGCTGGCATAACACGCAGAGGGTAACTCAACGGTTGCAATAGTTTGTGCTGCGTTATTGCCAAGAGATATAACTAATTCATTAAAATCATTGCTCATTTGCTGAATAACATGGTCATCAAATAGCGCACTGCAATAATCAAAACTAATATCTAAGCCCTGCTCTGATTCACTTACATTCAAGGTTAAATCAAATTTTGCAGTACCGTTATCTAATGGCAATAATTTAGCCGACAATGTTGCGGTTTCCACAGTACCGGTATCTACACCATTATAATTAAACAGTATTTGAAACAATGCTGAATGTGCTGACGATTTAGCTAAGCCAAGTGTTTCGATAATATCTTCAACTGCCACACTTTGATTTGCTAGCCCTTGCGCCACTAACACTTTAGTTTGCGCTATTAATTGTGCAAAAGAGCTCTGCGGTGACACCATTTGTCGCATAGGTAAGGTATTGATAAAACACCCTATAACATTCTCAAATTCGGGCTGTTCACGATTCAATACAGGCACCGCCACCGTAATATCCTGTTTTTGGCTATAGCGCTGTAATAGTACATAAAACACACTTAACAACCCGACAAACCGAGTAGCACTTAATTGCTGACAGCAACTGTCAAATTTGGTAACCAGCCGTGTCTCGATAACACTGTGCTGGCTCTTGCCTTGATAGGTTTTTTGTTTATCACGAGGATAACTCGTTGGCAGCTCAAATAACTCCATCCCTGTTAGCGCTTGTTGCCAATAACTTAGCTGCTGTTGATATATAGGTGATTGTTTAAACTGACCTTGCCAATGTACATAATCTAAATACTGTAAAGGTTTACATGCAGCCGCATTATTAACGGTATTATTATTATTTGTCAGTATCGCCAATAATTCTTGCACCAAAAGCCGTACAGACCAACCATCGGCAATAATATGATGCATCGCAATGTATAACCATTTACCCTCACCTGAGTGGCCAATTAACGTTGCACGTATCAGTAAATCATTTTCCAGATCAAAGCGGTACCTTAATTCATCGTGTAATTTTTCAACTATTTGTGTGGGTGTTTCATGCCGTGCTATCTCAAGTGCATTCAATGCTAAGCGCAACTGGCTATTAACTCGCTGCACAACACCTTGATCAGTGTTAAAAAATTGCGTTGTTAATATTTGATGGCGAGCCAACAATGTGTCAAATGCCCGCTGTAGTTCATTTATTGTCAATGAATCTGACAGCTGCAACAGACCACACATATTGTATGCAGTTGACTGCTGTTCATATTGATCAATAAACCAAATACGTTGTTGCGCACTTGATAAATCCCCTTGTTGCAGATGATGACGTTGCATATAGGCAATCAGCTCATCCTTACATGCTTTGATCTTTGCCAGTTCTGGTGCTGGGACTGTCGTTAACTTACTTCGTAACTTTAACCGCCCATCTTGCAAATAAACGAAGATACCTTGTGCGTCCAATTCGGCCAGTAAAGTTTTAATTGCTACATTATCCATGTTACAAGTCCATTTCAGTCATGCTGCTATCATCAAGGGCTTTACTAATATCACGGCCGCTCACTATATCGCTCACAACAGTAACCTGAGGCTGACTTTGCTCGGTACTTGCTGCTCGCGCTGATAATAAATCGTCAATTCGTAGCGCTAATTGCGCAACGCTAGGGTAGTCAAAAATATCGCCTACCGTCACCCGTACTTTAAATTGCAGATTAATTCGTGACACAAGCTGCATAGCGAGTACAGAGTTACCACCACAATCAAAGAAGCTTTCTTGGGTACCTAACACTGCAACCTTAAGTAATGCTAAATAATGTTGCAGTAAGCTCGTTTCAGTCGCGCTGCTGGGGGCAATACGTACTATTGCCGATTGCATAGCCGCAGTCGGAAGCGGTAATGCTTTCGTGTCTAATTTTCCATTTGGTGTGGTTGGCCACTGCGTTAACCAACAGATTGATTCTGGCACCATATAACTTGGCAATGATTGTGATAGCACACGACGTAATTCACTCACACTCCAAACACTTTCCAAACTGTCGTCCTCAAGGCTATAAGCACATAAACTCGGCTGGTCGTGATTGTTTGGTTTGATAAAAACACGTACATCTTGGTTCGCAAATAACAAGCGCAGGTGGTGTTCAATTTCACTTAATTCAATACGATGCCCGTTTAGTTTAACTTGTTGATCTAACCGCCCTTGTAGTTCAATACGGCCATCGAGTAAACGCCTTGCACGGTCGCCAGTTTTATACAAACGCTGATGCGATTGACCATTAAAAACATGACTAACAAAACGTTCAGCTGTGAGTGCTGGTTGCTGTAAGTAGCCAGTCGCTAATCCTAAACCACCGATCCATAACTCCCCCCACACGCCAATAGGTAGAGGTAAACATGGACTTTGTGCATCCTCAGCCATAACATACAAGCTCGTATTAGCAATTGCTGAACCTATCGTAATATCATCACTGTGCTGAATATGGCTAATTGCAGACCAAATGGTGGTTTCGGTTGGACCATACATATTCCATAAATCCCCCTGCTGCGACAGCACCGCCTGAGCAAGTGCTGGATCAAGCGGTTCGCCACCACACAAGACCTTGATACCAGCTAAACAATCAGGTGCTGCATTTATTATTAATCGCCATAACGTCGGAGTCGCTTGCATAATAGACACTGGGAAATGTGCTATTAGATCGGTAATTGCATATGGGTCACTGCATGTTTGCTCACTCGCAAGCAGTACATTAGCCCCAACAATTAAGGGCGAAAACAGCTCTAACATCGCGATATCAAATGCAATAGTGGTAACTGCCAACAAGCAATCGGTTGGCTCTATTCCAGGCTGTACCGTCATAGCGAGCAACAGGTTTTGTAGCCCTTGGTGATTAATTTCCACACCTTTAGGTTGCCCCGTTGAGCCCGATGTATATATAACATAAGCGCTTGATAAAGGAGCAATAACGCGATCTGGATTACTGCTTTGCAAGCCTGTAAGTACCACAGTATCAATATCTAATACGGGCAATTTGTTGCTCGCAATAATTGGGCTACTATCACTAAAACTGTCACACAACAGTAAATCAGCTTGTGCATCAGCCAGAATATATTCAATGCGTGCTTGCGGAAAAGTAATATCGAGTGGCAAAAATGCAGCCCCCGTTTTTAATACCGCTAATAAGCTAATAATCAGCTCCGCACGCCTTGGTAGTGCAATTGCGACTAAGCTGCCGACCCCAATACCTTGCTCAATAAGATAATGAGCAAAGGTATTTACTCGTTGATTTAACTGTGAATAGTTAAAGCTTTGGCCATCACAGGTAATAGCAATATTGTCAGGGTATTGAGTCGCAGCATATTCAAATGAAACGATACAAGAATCGACACAAAGTTGTTTATCAACACGCTCACATTGTTCAGTAACCAGTGTCGCTATTTGTAAATCATCTAACAATGAACAGTTCGCACTGTTTAGTTCGTCTGTCCCAACAGCGTTGCTAAACAACCCTATTAACCCAGATAACCAATGATTTACCTGTTCATATGTAAATTTATCTTGTTGATATTCAAGGGTGAGTGACCAACTGTTAGCAAACTGAGTTAAGTTACAACTTAATTGGAATTGGCTATAACAGGTGTTGCTTGGCATGGTATTTAATTGCAATTCAGTAAATGCCGGTAAGGAAGTAACTTTATCTAAATTAAATAAAGTATTAGGTAAATTAAGCGATTCATTTGCTAACGCTGAATAAGGGAAATGTTGATGTTCAAATGCAGTTAATAATTCAGATTGCACTGTTTTGATTAACTCTCGAACACTACTGATGTTTGTAACATCAATGCAAATTGGTAAAATATTCGTGCAATAACCGACTAATTCGCTATCGGAAGATTCTGCGCTATCAGCTTGAGGGAGTAATTGTCGATCAGAGCAAGGGATCCCAACGGTGATCATTGACTGCTGGCTAAGCTTACTTAACCACGCTATATATAACCCCAATAAAGTGGCAAATTGACCGCAGCCCTGCTGTTTAGCCAGATCAGCAATATTTCCTTTGGTGTGCTCATTGAGCTCAACAGTCAATACCGATACTGCATAGTTCGTTGTCGTTGCAATCGCAGTGTTTGTTGGTAGTTGCAACGGCATACTTGGCGCTAGTTGTACCAACCAAAATGCCTTATCTTGCTGGTAATTAGCAGACTCTTTATAGTGGTCAAGTGCTTTAACATATGCACTAAAGTCTACCGGTGCTGCCAACGCCTCTGTTGTGGTGTTGTTATAGTGTTGGGCAACTTTACTCAAAATAATCTGCAACGATACGCCATCACAGAGTAAATGATGCGTAACCACACTTAAGTAAGCAGTATTATCATTTTCTCTTAGTAGCGCAAAGCGACATGCAACTTCATTATTAAAATCAAAAGCATGGTAACGTAACTCCTGCAACTGAGTTGCTACAGCGATATTATTATCTGAGTGTTGTAGATTAATAACTAACAATTGAGGACGATGCTCAGCCACTAACCTATGGCAAAGCGTATCGCTATCAATTGCATACTGTAAAATAGTGCACTCGCGTACTGTTTTATCAACTGCGGTAACTAAGCGACTTATATCTAACTGACCTGTTAATTTAAGTACGGCTTGTAAGTGATACGCAAAAGCCCCCTCAGGTGACTTTGACGCTAAGGCAAGTAATTGCTGCTGCGCCTCGGTCAATGGAAATGTCGCCGCTAAGGTGGCCAAGCTCATTTTATCATCACGGTCACTACCAAAATAACCTGCCGCCTTTAAGCTCAAGGCACTGTCTTTAACTGCGGTAATAATGATCTCTATATCTGCATCTGTATGAGCTGCTGATAAAAAGCAGTTACGTCCTTCCCAAATAAAGATGCCACGATTAAGCATTTCATAAAAAAACATATCTAGATTTTGGCTAAATCTAAAACGAAATAAAGAGCTAAAAGCTTCAATTTGAATTGGGATCATTGCATCAGCAAAAAAGCGATTAAGGGTTGTTTTCAGATAACTGGTTTTATCACTTAGCCTTTGTTGTAACTGTGGTCCTTGGCGTTTAATTTCGCTTAAAACCGCTTTTGCACTGGCCATTGCCATTGGGTGTTTACAAAATGTTCCAGCAAAAAAAGTCGTATCTGCCTGTGGATAAGACTGATCACCATATTGCCATACTCCACCATCAATACCGTCTAAGTAATCGGCACTGCCGGCAACAACTCCGATTGGCAACCCTCCACCAACAATTTTGCCATAGGTTGCCATATCAGCTTGGATCCCCACTAATCCCTGTACGCCGCCTGGATGAGCGCGAAAGCCGGTGATCATCTCATCAAAAATCAGTGCTATTCCATGCTCTGTGGTTATTGCTCTGAGCTCTTTTAAAAATTCCCACGGTTGTATTTCTGGGTATCTGCTTTGAACCGGTTCAACCAATACCGCAGCAATTGTATGTGCATTTGCACGAATAATTTCCAGCGCCTGCGCGCTACCGTAATCTAATACTAAGTTGTCATTAACTGCGCCTTGGCGAACACCTGCGCACATAGGCTCGATGTCTCCTTGGCCCACAGAGTGCGCCAAAGTACCATCATAATGACCATGGTATGCCCCACTAAACTGCACAATTTTGTCACGTTTTGTATAATTGCGTGCTAAGCGCAGTGCGGTCATGACCGCCTCGGTGCCTGAATTACAAAACGTCACACGCGCCAAACCAGTTAATTCGTTGATCAAAGCAGCCACTTCACACGCTAAAGGACTGGCTAAGCCTAATTGAATACCTTGATCTACTTGTTGCGCTAAGGCATCAGTCACAAATTCGGCTTTATGGCCAAATAAATTAACTCCAAAATCCATTGTAATATCAATGTATTCATTGCCGTCTATATCCCATAATCTGGCTTGCTCGCAGTGGTCTGCATAAATCGGATAAAGCATTTCCTTGCTTGATAACCTAAACCCCGCTGAGGCTCTGCAATCAGCTAAGTTGCCACGATGTTGAGCAACCAGCTTTTTCGATGCGCTGGTTTTTGCGCAATAATCAGCTTTTAGTTGTTCAAAATGCTGCTGCATAGCGGGTGACTGATGCTGCATGTGTAATTGTCTACTTTGCGATGCAGGAAGTTCTGTGGCGCGCTTATTTACGGGCATTGCAACTGTTTTTACTTGCTGCTGAGGCATATTGTCTGGCGTTACACTTGCCGAGGAGGTTATAGCACTGCCCTGTAGAAAACGTAATTGTTGCGCTGTCACCGCGGCAATGCTTTGACGGCCAAAATCATTAGTTACACTCGCGGCAGCTTGCAGCTGCTGCTGGCAAATTGCCATGATAGTCTGTTGATCAAACCCCATATTGGCTGAAGAAGTTGTTGTATCAGAGTACGAAGGGGTATTCTGCTCTACAATTGCAATATCCGAGGTTAACTGGGCATCTTCAGTGTGTGGGTAAAAGTCACTATGTTGCGCAATATAATCCAATAAACTATCCACTGTGCTTAGTTCTTCGTAAAACTGGCGTACGCTAAACTCTAAGCCAAATTCTCTTTCATAGGTGCGTACGGCTTGCATTATCATTAATGAATCAACCCCCATTTCAAGTAAGGGAACATTCGTTTTTATAGCATCAACTGGTAATGATAATAAATTTGCAAGATTAGAGAGTACGATGTCACGAATAAGCTCAGTTCGTGCAACAACTTGGTTTATGTTTGTTACCGATTTATTGGCCTGCATATTTTCCTGCATTGCAGTACTTTTTAGCGCTGGTTGCTTTGCTGTTGGCACTATCCAATGTGCATTTTTTGCAAACGGATAAGCGGGTAATGGCTGTTTTTGAATATTTATTTGTGGATAAATATGCGCCCAATTTAGCTCAATGCCTAGTTCAAAAATACGCCCTAAACTGGTTACTAAACGTGTTTTATCAGCACCTTGACTGTGCAATATAGGTAAATACTCAGCATCTAAATGGGGCAAGTTTTCTTGCAATAACACCATCAAAACAGGTTTTGGTCCAACTTCTACCGCGCACAAATGCTCACGTTTATCTAACTCGCTCACGCATAAATCAATGCGAACAGGTTTAGTGATCTGCTCGATCCAGTATTGAGGTGTTGCTAAGGCGTCAGTTTCTAGCTGGCCAGTCACCGACGACAACAAGGGATAACAAGGTTTTCTATAGTTTACTTGCGCTGCTATAGCAGCAAAATCATCAAGCATCGGATCCATAAGTGGTGAATGAAAAGCACGTGCTGTGTTGAGCTGTTTAATCGTCAGATTTTGTTCTTTTAATAACTCAATGGCAATCTCAAGCGCTGAGTTTTCGCCTGAGAACACCACGCCAGAAGCCCCATGATAGGCTGAAATTGCAATTTGAGTCTTGCCATTATCATGGCATTTTGTAATGACTTGCTGGGCAACTTGCTCACTACAACGCACTGCAAACATGCCCCCATTATCAGCAAGTTCATGCATGAGTTGGCCACGCGCAGCTATCAATAAAATAGCATCAGCTAACGAAAACACCTGAGCAATGCATGCGGCTGCATACTCCCCAACACTATGACCTAATAACAGCTTAGGAGTGGCGCCAAAGTGGATCATTAATTTGGCCGTAGCATACTCAACCGCAAATAAGCCGACTTGAGTCCAGTTAGTTTGTTCTAAAAACTGTTTATGGCTTTGCTGATACAGAACCATTAGCAATGACTCGCCAAGTCTATCGCCAAGTAAATGATCACATTCATCAATCGCGTTTTTAAATACAATTTGCGTATCATACAATTGTTTTGCCATTGCCGGATATTGCGAGCCCTGACCAGTAAATAGCATTACTAACTCATAATTTGTCGCAGCTTTATCATTTTCAGCCGCACTTAAATGCGAGGTTGTATTTAAGCCACGCATCGCACGTAATAAACCTGCACGATCTTCGCCGCATACGGCACGTTTTGCTTCTTTAAACTTAGTCAGGTGTGCTGCTGTGTAGATCAGCGCATCAAATTCATTATCAGATAAACTCTTTAATCTCGTTTCATAACGCGTCAGCAAATTGGCTAACGCATCTGGAGTTTTAGCTGATAACGGTAACAGGTAAAATCCCGTTTGCGAGGCTAAATCAATGGTATCGACCGCACGTTGAGGTGCACTCGCACAGATAATATGTGCATTGGTGCCACCAAAACCAAACGAGCTAACACCAGCAATACAACCATTGTCTGAACCAACAGGCCACGGCTGTAAATCACGATTAATTTTTAACGCAATTTTATGCCAAGCAATGTGTTTGTTAAGCTCTTTAGCATGAGCTTGGCCGGGTATTTTTTTATGCTGCATGCATAACATGGTTTTGATCACACCAGCAATGCCTGCACCCGATTCCAAATGGCCAATATTCGCTTTCACAGCGCCCACAGTAAGTGGCTCAGCTAAGCTTGTTTGTGGCCTATAGACTTTACTCAGCGCCGATACTTCTATTGGATCACCAAGCTCTGTACCAGTGCCATGGGCTTCAACATATTGCACGTCATCTGCTGCAATTTGTGCATTAACTAACGCCGACTTAATAACACTTTGCTGTGACAAGCCATTAGGTGCTGTAATGCCATTACTGCGGCCATCTTGATTGACTGCACTGCCTTTTAGTACCCCGTAAATAGGGTCGTTATCCTGTACTGCCTGCGCTAACGACTTTAATAATAAACATCCCACCCCTTCACTTCGTACATAGCCATCTGCAGAGTCTGAAAACGTTTTACAACGGCCATCTTTTGCAAGCATTTGCGCGTTTTCACAGGCGTTCGTTACCTCATCACTGAGGATCAAATTCACCCCGCCCACCAGAGCTTGGGCTATTTCACCACTGTGAATACTTTGCATGGCTAAATGCAATGCAACTAACGAAGATGAGCATGCTGTATCAACTGCAACACTTGGCCCGCTGAAGTTGTAATAATACGATAACCGATTAGCCGCAATACTCAGCGCAGTACCAGTACCTAAATAAGCATTTTGCTTTTCATATTGCTGAGAAAGTAAGAAGTAATCATTTTGCGAGATACCAATATAAACCCCTACTTTTGCACCCGATAATTGCAGCGGCGCATAACCTGCGGCTTCAATGGCATGGTAACTGGTTTCTAGCAACAATCGATGCTGAGGATCTATATGCTTAGCTTCGGTTGGAGAAATACCAAATAAATTTGCATCAAATTGTTCAATGCCACTGATGTAACCACCTAAACGGGTATTATCCAAATGTGGGCATAACATGCCGCGACTTTCGTTTGGCAGTCCAATTGCATCTTGTTGGTTACATAATAGCTGCCAAAACGCCTCTATACTTTCAGCTTCAGGGTAACGACATGCCATCCCTATAATGGCAATGTCTTTGTCCGTGCAGTCCCTTAGAGATTGAGCAGCTTCATTTAGTGTGGGTATAGCCGCGGGCATAGTGACTGTATTTGATGATATAGCAGCGGTTCGGATCGCATCAAATTGCCATAAATAATTAGCAAGCTTTGAAATAGATGGATAGTCATATAAAACTGTCGGCTCTAACTCAATATCATGCAATTCCATTAACTCACCCGAAATACGCACCGCCTTCATTGAATCAACCCCTAAAGATTGAAATGAAGCATCAACAGCAAGTGATTGCGGGTCCACATCAACTTCCTGTGCAACGACGCTTTGCAACAAGCTAAGTAAATTTGCATGTTGTTCATCTTCAAGTGCACAGTGGCTACTGAATATATCTGCTGATTGTGGCTCAAACGTTTCGCTCTCAAAAGAACCACGCAATTGATAAAGTGGCGTTAGCTGCTGCGCTAAGTAATGACGTTTGTTTTCTTGACGTTGAATTTTTCCGCTAGATGTTTTTAATACTCGCCCAGGTTTTATCAGTACAACATCATAGGGCGTAATACCATGCTGCTCTGTAATCGCTTGGATCACATCTTTACATATCGCTTCAGGATCAAGTTTACGAACCGCAGTACGTTTTACTTGTTGCACAATGACAAGTCGCTCTTGCTGTTCGCACATTATTGAAAATGCCGCACCACCGTTATTATCAAGTGCAGCATTTGCGTTACTTACCGTCAATTCAATATCTTGTGGGTAATAATTTTTACCGCGAAAAATTAATACATCTTTAGAGCGCCCAGTGACGAACAACTCATCGCGATATACAAAGCCTAAGTCGCCAGTGCGTAAGTATGGGCCATCGTTATCATCAACATAGGCCTGAAATATTTCTTTTGTTAATGCGGCTTTTCCCCAATAACCTTGTGCAACACTTGCACCTTTGATCCAAATTTCGCCGGTTTCGCCATCAGCACAGCGTTTATTAGTGTCAGTATTAACAATGGCCATTGTATGGTTGTGCCACGTAATGCCACACGACACCGCATAATAAGGCGAGTTATCGGATGATGTGTGTAAATCACAAAATGAATCATCATCGCCATGCGTTACGTTTGTTACTTTACCTGTCTGTAATTCTGCAGTGATAAGACGTAACACAGTTGGCGAGTGTGATAATTTACCACCGCTTGCAAATAAAGTTGTTTCCGCCATACCATAACAAGGAGAAATACTGTCACGGCGAAAACCACACCCTTTAAATTTCTCTACAAAGCGCTCCAACGTCGTCGCTCGAACGGGCTCCGCACCATTTAATGCAGAGCGCCAATGTGATAAATCGAGGTTTTTTAAATCAGTATCTTTAACCGTATCGACACATAAATCATAAGCAAAGTTAGGCGCACTAGAGGTTACAGCTTTAGTATCACTTAACAGTTTGAGCCAGCGATACGGCTTTTGTAAAAAGTAAGTCGGATTCATCAAAGCCGCTGGTGCACCAATATAGATCGGATGCAAAATACCAAAAATAAGACCCATATCATGAAAGTGCGGTAACCAGCTGACAATACCGGTGCTGTGATCATGACCAAAGGCTTGCTTCATCATTTCTTGATTATCGAGAATATTGGCTTGGCTAACCATTACCCCTTTTGGCTCACCCGTTGAGCCAGATGTATATTGTAGAAAGGCTAATTCGTCAGCTGCTACTTCGCAGTGCTGAAAATCTATAGTGTCAATTTGATAAGTGGGTTCAGCGTCAGTGGTAAAAATAGCTAAATCAGCCAATAAAGGTTCAGCTTCAAATAATGGACGTGCTATTTCATTAATTTTTTCTGTGGTCAGTGCACCTTTCGCACCAGCATCAACAACAATAGTTCTTAAACGGTCAATATTTTGATTCTTTTTTGGAGGATAGACAGGAACAGCAACAATGCCAGCGTACAGACACGCAAAAAATGCCTCCACAAATTCAAAACCAGAATTAAATAGCAATAGCGCCCTATCCCCTTGCGAAAAATGCTCCTGCAAGTGCCGAGCAATTTGCTTAGCACGTTCATCTAACTGCGCATAAGTGAGTGTTTTACAAGGTTGCTGATCGTCATAAAAATATTGATATGCAGTATCACTACCACGCGTGTTAGCTAATTTAACTAACCTAGCCGCTAAATTTATATTCATTCCATGACCTATTTTGGTTTGCGGCTCACTGCAACACCAAAGCCAAAATAAAGCTCTGCACTTCTACAGCTTGGTTGCCTCAGTGTATAAACCACTAAAATTGAAATATAATCAATTAGATAGACTCATAACATTATTTAACGATTGCACATATTGTAATCCGCACAATATAAATAACGTATTGAAACTTAAAGGTAAACTAACCGCTAAAACCACCAGCTGCGCTAATCAACTGCACCTTAATTTTGCAATAACTTTCATTTAAAATTTGGTATATAAATACCAATAAATAAAGTTACTGTGATAAAAATAATTAATATTGCGACCATGAGAGTAGTACAAAAAAAACTAGACCAACATTAATAAAGCTAATAATTTACAAGTTAATACCAAAAACCATCCTAAAGGCGTATTTATTAATTAACCTCTATGCTAAGGCTCATGTTACTTGATCAAACCCTATAGAAATATTACAAAACATTACGTTTTGTTAAAAAACAATTAACCAAAAAGTGATGATTGATTTAAGGCAATAATTAGCTTTATTAGTAAATTCACTTTACCTACTTGAGCTATTTTCAGCATTTCCTGTATGAGTCTTATCGGGGTCTTCAAGTTACGTGACTAAATACACAAAAGCTAAATGTGATGCAAAGATGACCGACTTTAGCTACTGACAAACGTTCTACTCATTTAGTGCTAGTATTCCCTCACAAGGCACGCCTGCAATATTACGAACTCAATCGTCAAGTAAGTACACGGTTGATCAACTGCACATCATCTCTATTAAATAAAGTATCTAATAACTTTGATTAATCTGTCCTAAGGTTAGTCAATTAATGCTTGCTGTGGTCAGACTTAATAAGCTAGATTACGCGCTTTTTAAACTATACTTGAGGGACTATTAAGCAGTGAGAAACTTTATGTCGGTATTCAACTGGTACAATGCGTCAATAAAGCAAAAAATTGGTGGATTATTTGTTTTTTTATTAACGTTTTTGTTTTGTGTTATTGTTTTTTCGGCCTATAAAGTAAATCAAATAGAACGTGAAATGCGCGTAGTGGCTTTTCTGGATATTCCGTTAAGTCAGTTAATGCAACAAGTGGAGTTCATAGAGCTTGAACAACACCTGCAATTTGAGCAATTTCAACTAAAAAACCAAATGGGTGATAAGCCGCTCAACCCACATCAACAATTTGCTTTTGAAAAACAAAAAATAAAACAATTGCTCGATAAAGCGGTAGCAATGATTAATCACTCATTAGCATTAAAAGAAGTCATATTACAGCCTGAAGCACATCAAAAAGTGGCCACCACAATTGAAAACTATACGCAAAAAAGTGACGAGTTCGAAAACTATTTAGAAAATGTTTACCAACAGAATCAACTTACTGAGCAAGCGCGGTTGCAAGTCGAAACAATGGCAACTGAGCTAGAAAGTGCAGAAAAACAAATAATAGCGCAATTAAATAAATTAACCTCTGATGATGCGTATTACACAGATCAGCACGAAAAAGACTTTCTATTTGTCAGCAGCTTACTCGGTATATGCGCCATCATCCTCGGCTTGCTGTTAACGACCTTTATTATTCAAATTATTTTACGTCGTATTCAACGCATCCAATCTAATATCGAAACATTAAACTCTTCTGTTGAACACCATGAGTTACCTTTGGAACTTCAGAAAAAGATCAAAACTAAAGATGAGCTTGCAGCATTAGAACACGATATAAAAATTGTTATATCTCGTTTGAATCAGGAAATGACTAGCCGTGAGGAAATTGAAAAACAATTAATAATATTAGCAACCCAAGATCGCTTAACAGGTGTATTTAACCGACACAAGTGGGAAGAACAAATAGAAAACCAGATCAATATGGCAGCACGAAGCGAATATCTATTTGCTTTAATAATATTGGATATTGATCACTTTAAACAAGTTAATGACCAATATGGCCACCAAATAGGTGATAAGTTATTAAAACATCTAGCTACACAATTACAGCAACAAATACATGCCATGGATATGCTGTTTCGTATCGGTGGCGAAGAGTTTGCTATTATCTCTCCTATTCAAGATAAGCAACACGCCCACCAACTTGCAGAGCGATTACGAGTGTATATTAGCGAATTAGATGAAGTGAGCTTACCTAAAGTGACCGCAAGCTTTGGGGTAACATGTTATCAGGCAGATGACTCGAGTTCAGTTATTTTTAATCGCGCAGATAAAGCACTCTATGAGGCAAAAGCACAAGGTCGTAATTGTATCGTAGTCGCTTAACTTGTATTGGCTGTATTAGTTCAGAGCAAATTTATATATTTAGGCTGGCTTTACACACATGTAAATATCTATGTTGATACTGTTAACTGGCAAACTCAATACAATATTCCGCCGGCTCTATTCGTACTTGAGTTACATACAAATCATTGGGTAGCTGCACATTATTAGGCATATCAGCTGAATTAAGCGCGTTGAGGTTAGCCATTAACGCTTGCCGCTTTTCGATCCACTCACTAGGAAAGCACGGATTATCAATAAAATGTGATACTGCTCTGAACTCAAAATAGATCGTTCTACGTATAGCTGAACCTTTCTGTCTTCCTGATGCATGAACCGTGTTTACATGGTGAATTACCACATCACCTGCATTGGCCGTAATATCCACACTTTGTAATTGTGCAATGGATAGCTGGCGCTTTAAATCACACACACTTGCTTGGCTACAATGAGACTGCGGGATCACTGTTAACGCCCCTTGCTGCGCTATTGCATCATCTAAATACACCCCCACGGTAAAAATAGGCTCTTGAGTTCTCACCGCCATATCGCGGTGCCAATCAAATCCGCGTGCATCTAATGAATTTTTTATCACAAGTGACTCATAGCTAGGTAAAACAGCTTCGCCGATAATCGCTTCAACGTAACTCATTAGTTCGGTTTGCGCTAGCAGTTGAGCAAATTGTGGCTGAAATTGAAAAAGCTCATTAACGCGATAAACAAAAGGCTCATCTGCAGTTTGCATAACAGCAATATTATCAAATGGTAAACCGGCTACATAGCGTGACTGTGCTTGAGCAACCAACTCATCACAAAAGTGCTGCAGTTTTGAGATTACACTTGGTTTAAGTACTTGTTTAATTTGTACAAAACCCTGCTGCTTAAACCGTTCAACCACTAGATTGGTTTGCATATTTAATATCTCCTTTTAATATACAGGCACTAAAATTTGTAGTCCGGCGCTATTAATAACTAAACAGGCTGTATTTCACTTGCCCAACAGTTCAGAAAAATAATAAAAAAGCATACTAACCTTGCTCAAATCTAGCTAGCACATATTCGATGAATAATCTGACGCGCAATGGTAAATGGTCACGATCCCGATATAACATAAATAAAGTGCGTGCCTTGCTTTGCCAATCAGGCAAAACATGCTGAAGCTCACCTTGAGCTATCATTGGTAATGCATAATAGTCAGGAATATAACCAATCCCCAAGCCTTTTTTAACCGCGTGTGTGAGCATTTGAATTTCATCAAGCTCTAAACGAATGCCCTTACTGGGTTGAAAATCATAAGCGTCATCATTTTGTTTATTTACTAATTGCCAAATAGACATCGGCTGGCAAATCACAGCGCTTTTTGCACATAAATCAGTGGGATGCTTAACACTGTCGGCCACCGTCTGCGAATTACTGCACAAAATAAAGTGAATATCTTTAAGTGGCCTCGCAATCCAATTATCAACCACCGTATTACCCACCCTAAACACCACATCCATTGCTTGCGCTTCAATATCAATTAAAGTATTCGAGAGCCTAATATCTAGTTGGATCTCAGGATATTGCAGTAAAAAATCATAAAAAATATCCCTTAAAAATTGCGAGCCGGCATTAATAGGTGCACTGATTATGATCTTACCTTTCGGTTGATTCTTCTCGATATGAAGATCATCATTAATTCCATCTAACTCAGCAAACAATGCACTCGAACGTTGGTAATACAGCTCCCCCATATGGGTCAGCGATACGCGATGAGCATCACGGTTTAACAATCTAAGCTGTAAATCATCTTCAAGTTGTCGAATACGACGGCTCAATGTTGATAAAGGCACTGATAAAGCCAGTGCAGCATCTTTAAAACTTTTTAAATGAGCAACAATACAAAAATAGCGTAAATCGTCTAGTGAATATCTATATTTCATTTTTGGAATCTACTCTCTTATTTTTGCTTGTTTATCCACATTATGGAAAGTAATACACTTGCCGCAACTTTTCAACATCTCTGGATTGCTGATGAACTTCTCAGCCAACACAAAAGCTATTTTACTCCTGTTATTATGTGCATTTTTTTGGGGAAGTTGTTTTCCTATTGGTAAACATGCATTAAATCAAGTACACGCACTGACTTTAGTATTTTGGCGCTTTAGTATTGCCGCAATCTGCTTGGCTATCTACTTAAAAATAATTAACAGTACAAAACCAAGTTTAACGTTCAACCAATGGGCTTGGGTGATTATTGTTAGTGCTGTTGGCGTAGGTGGCTTAAACCTCGGTTTATTTACCGGGCTGGAACATACCAGTGCCGCAAACGGCTCGTTAATAATGGCGCTGAGCCCACTTGCAACCTCATTAATAAGCTCAGTTGCAAAGCGCTCAATGCCTACTGCAGCACAATTTTTTAGCTTAATCGTTAGCCTATCAGGTGTATTATTAGTTATCACCAATGGCGACTTAGCCGTGCTTTTGAATATGCAAATCAATGCCGGCGACAAAATGATCTTTTTAGGTATGTTAGCTTGGAGTTCATACACTTACTTTAGCCAAGGTATCAATCAGTACATGCCTGTATTGCCTTATACTTTTGTTAGTATGCTAAGTGGTGCAACAATCATTGGCTTAATGTGTTTAGTGACCGCCAATGTACACCCGCTTAGCGAACTCAGTAATAGCTCAATGGTAGGTATTATCGATGTTATTTATATTGGCTTATTTGGAACTGTTGCCGGCTATCTTCTGTGGCTTAATGGCATACGCCAACTTGGCTCAGCGAATGCGTCGTTATTTTTTAACTTCGTTCCGGTATTTGCCATGTTAACAGCATTTTTGATGGGCCAACCAATTACAGAACTACAATTAATTGGCATTATTGTTGTGATCATCGGCTTATTAATGCCACGAATTGTTACCCCAAAACGCATTCCTGAACCTTGTAAATAACAAGTAATACAGCACCAGCTCATGATATAGCGATGGGTTAACTGCAACTCTATCGCTATTTAACCGCGTATTATTTTAGGATAAACAGGTAAGTGTGGCAGTTACTCTTTAAATAGAAAGAGTTACAATAATGCATTAGCAGCACACATAAACACCAAAGAGCAAAAAAATGAAAAATAACGACACCTTTAAAACTATCGCCACCTTAATTTTTAAGCAGCTTTATCAGCAGTTTCCAACACCAGTCAATTTAGAGCCAAAAGCTATTATAGAAAGTGCATCAGCAGAGCAAATCGAATCAGTTAAAGGCACGATTGCGTTTCTTAACTACGAAGGCTATATTTTTGCTACCCCAAGCGCGACTTTTTTATTAACTGAAAAAGGCTTTGATCACGCTTTATGCCCAAAGTTTTAAACATTAAGTCAATACATTAGCCTATGTTAATTAAGATTAATCACAACCAACACTATATGAATAGTACTCACTAAAAATAACATTACGACGACCAAATAGACTTCTAATAACTTTTATTACCTTGAGGTGAAACTCTTTGGCTGGACTATTAATAGTTAAAAAACCTTCAGTAAAGAACACGTTTAGTTATATTTAGCTCACTAAACGTGTTTAAAAACATAAAAACGCACACTTATATTTACATTAAATTTACAAAATAAAAACATTAAACATGCACGTGTAACCAGCTCATTTGTTGTTAACCATCACATTTTTGTTTTCAACTGGATAACAAACAAGTTTTTTTATTGACTTTATTGCACTTATTGGGGGTTCTAAATATTTCACGCAATTTATTGGCATTGATTAAAATTCACTCTAGATTTTGCTTTAGCAATTGGGTTCTGATTATTTGCTAAGATTTTTATGAATCAAACATGCAATTAATCATTAGTTTTACATCAAACAGTCGGTAAATTAACTATGGTAGGAAATAAAGATGAAAAAATGTAAATATGCAGCATTAATTGCAATTGCCATCTATGGCCAACACAGTATTGCTGAAGTCGATGAACTGACTATTATGCAACATACCAATCAAGCAGCAAAAAAAACGACAATCGGTGCACAAGCCGATACTCATTTAAAACTCTCTAAGCAATTTGTAAATATTCAAAGCCAAGTAATCAGCCATACAATCAGTCATCCCGGTGCTGATTATATAAAAGTACATTTTAGTCGGGTGCAACTCAGTGGTAATGCAAAACTAGTCGTCAGAAACCAAGATAACACTGAACGATACGAATATAGTAGTGACAACATGAATGCTGCAACAATTGATGATGTTAAAGGTGATGACGGGGTGCATTCGTTTTCAGCTATGTCGGTCTCTAATGACAGCGTTATCATTGAATATTACCCCGACCCGACACTCAGTAAACAACAAACCCAGTTTGGCATTATTGATAGTTATTTTTATGGCACCGAAAGTGATATAAATACGAATACAGAGTTAAATAATGGCAATGAACCAGCGCTATTATCAACCTGTGGCGTTAATGAACGAAAAGATGTGCAATGCTGGGCTGATTCCCATCCAATAGAGTTTGACCGAAGCCGACCTATTGCGCGCTTAGTGATCGGTGGGCGCAGTTTATGCACGGGCTGGCGCGTTGGGAGTGATAATAAATTATTTACTAATAATCATTGTATTGAGACCGCATCAGAACTTGCCTCAACGGAAGTATGGTTTAATTATCAAAATAAAAGCTGTAATGGCTCAACTAAAGAAACTGTCGTAAAAGTCACGGGGAATGAGTTTTTTAAAACCGATTACACGCTCGATTATACTTTGTTCAGTGTTAATGATTTTAGCACTATCGAGCAGTTTGGTTATTTAGGGCTAGATGTACGAAACGCGCAACAAAGTGAACGCATATATATTCCACAACATGGATCCGGTAACCCCAAAGAACTTGCAATAGAGTCAGATCAAGACAATGATGGTTTATGCCAAGTTAATGCTCCTTCAACAAATGGCCGTGGCAACAACACCGATATAGGATATTATTGCGATACCATTGGTGGCTCATCTGGTTCGCCTGTTGTAGCTGCATCAAGCAATCGTGTTATTGCATTGCATCATCTAGGTGGCTGCTACAACAAAGGAGCTAAAATAAGTAAAATTTGGCCTCAAGTAGCCAGCTATTTTAACGGTACTGTGCCCATTGGCGATAATGATGGTAATACCCCTCCTGCGCCTACGGCCCGTTTTGAATACAATTGTGATCAATTGCAATGTAACTTTGATGCTACTGGTTCCAGCTCTTCGGGCACAATAACTAATTACAGCTGGGATTTTGGCGATAATCAAATAGGCAGTGGCGCAACTGTACAGCACACCTTCACTTCTACTGGAAACTACAACGTTTCTGTAACCGTTCAAGATAGCAATAACAACACCAACACACTAGCTCAGCTAGTCAGTGTTTCTGATGGTACGTCATCTGACATTGAGTTAAATAAAGGCCAAGCATTACCAGGTCTTAATGCAACAAGAAACCAAGAAAGTATCTATTTTATTGATGTGCCAGCTGAGGCCAATAATATTACGATGAGCATATCAGGTGGTAACGGCGATGCAGACCTATACGTTAAGAAAGGCGCTAAGCCCACCACTTCAGACTATGACTGTCGGCCCTTTAAAAATGGTAACGAGGAAATCTGTACAGTTAACCTAGGAGAGGGTCGCTATTATATTATGCTCAAAGCCTATAGCAGCTACAATAATGTCACTATCATGGCTGATTATAAAAACAGTACACCACCGACGGGAGATAGCACAATTATTACCTCTCGCGCCTATGGATTTCCCGGTTTTTGGCAACGATACAGCTATCTGGTTCCTACAGGAAAAACATCTGTAACAATAAGTACAGCAGGCAGCCAAGGAGATATAAGCCTATATGTAAATGCAGATGGTGCCGTCACGCAAACAAAGTATGATTGCCAGTCAAAAAATCCCGGCAGCAACGAAAGCTGTACTTTAGCCGTTAACGCTGGTCAATCGTTACAAATCGGGTTACTAGGGATAGTCAGTTATGACTGGGTTAAACTAGTCGCTACTGCACAGTAAAATAACATTACTCCCCTTGTACAAAGCACTTCAGCGCCCTCTGAAGTGTTTTTATTTTTTACTAGTTTAGATAAAGCCTCACTCTACAACTTAAAATTTAATATATTTAGTACAGCTAAACTGAGGCCAGTAAATACGTAAATAAATAAGTGAGTTTTACGGTTGGCTCAGAAGAGAAACACTTTAAAAAAACAAAAAACCACGTTGGCTAAGCCTAACGTGGTTTTGTCTTTAATCGTTTATAAAAACTATTATAGAGAAAGGTACTCTTTAGCGCGCGTCAGGTTATGAGAAACCATTTCGCTATCAGCGATTTGTGCCGCTTCGTATAAATCAGAAAGACCAGCCGTATCATTGTTTGCCATCATACGTGACACACCACGGTTGCTTAATGCAAATGACGTTAGCTCGCGAACTTTCATACGTGGACCATTACTTTGCTTTAGCAATGCAATTGCTTTGGTACAAATTTCATCTGCTTGTGCATAATTTTTTGATTTCACATTTAATGCGCAGTTATTAAATGATTGTTCAACTGGCTGAGACGCTGCCGCATTATCAATAATCATTAATTTGTAATCACTTTGATCAGCCATAACAGCCGCTGAGCAAGTAAATAATGAGCCAAGTGCGATGGTTTTGATTAGTGAACGTTTCATGATTATATTCCTATTTGGTTTGAGTCGTGTCATGTCGGCTCTGTTGCCGACAACTGAACTTTAGAGTGTTGGCTCAATTTCGACAAACGATAAAACTAAACCCGATAAGTGAAGAAAATTAACTTATAGACTTTAGTCTAATAAACGAACTGATATTCTATTTATTAACGGCATTAAATTGTTCATATACGCCTGACAATGAAATATTACTGGACTTGTACGTAATCGCTATTAGTATTGAATACAATACTAGTTGTGAACTTTATAATTAGTTTCAGCAACTTAATTATATAAATTAGCTGCAAATATGCTTTTAAGCTCTTTCTCGTCGTAACAACCTGAAAATAAGCAATTGATGATGAATTCCATCTGAGCAATAGGAAAGCTTTAAAGTGTAGAACATGATGAAAAGGTAAAAAACATTCGTGGCTAAAGCACACTCCTACTTATAGGGCCAAAAAGCTCAACAACAATTTAAATATTGCTTTTAATTTAGAACACTGATTTATAAAAACTTTAACGCTGATACTCGCCCTTGTTTTCTCGACCAAAAAATGCGCCAGCAAGCTTAACGCCTACGATAATGCTCTTGTAGCTCGCAGTAAAATTTTTTCAGGCTAAAACTCAACCGACAATTGAATATATTCATAGTTATGAGTTTTTAAGCAGGATTTTCTTTTAATGATTAATTAGGTTTCGCAATACTTAAGACAAGCTACCCGAGAATAGTATGATTACCATCATTTCATCATCCAAACCTATAAACTCCCTCGCCTGTATGCCATAATCTAAATAATTCATGAATTTAGTAACTTGGCGGTATTGCAACCGCTTCAAGCTAACTTAAAGGGTTTTTAAATGGCTTATCAAGAGCAAAATCAAGCAACAATCTACTGGCACGATTATGAGACCTGGGGGGCGAGTCCGCAAAAGGATAAGCCGAGCCAGTTCGCGGGTGTTCGTACTGATCTTGATTTAAACATTATTGGTGAGCCGCTGATTGAATATTGCAAACCTGTAGCTGATTATTTACCGCATCCTGAGGCATGTTTGATCACCGGTATTACTCCGCAAGTGGCGATGCAAAAAGGTTTAGTTGAGGCTGACTTTATTGCCAAAATTCATGCTGAATTTAGTGTGCCGAATACCTGCGTGGCCGGTTATAACAGCATTCGTTTTGATGATGAAGTAAGCCGTTATAGCTTTTACCGTAACTTTTACGACCCTTACGAACGCGAATACAAAAACAATAACAGCCGCTGGGATATTATAGATTTAGTGCGTGCTTGTTATGCACTGCGCCCTGAGGGTATTGAATGGCCGTTAAAAGAAGATGGCAGCCCAAGCTTTAAGTTGGAACATTTAACTGTTGCCAATGGCATTGAACACGCTGCGGCACATGATGCACTAAGCGATGTAACCGCGACGATTGCTTTGGCTAAACTAATAAAAGAAAAACAGCCAAAACTGTATAACTTCTTTTTTAGTTTGCGCGGTAAAAAAGCCTTAGCTGAGTTAGTTGATGTATTTAATATGACGCCGCTGGTGCATACTTCATCACGTATTCCTGCGACCCAAGGCTGTACCAGTTGGATTGCCCCGATGAGCTTTCATCCGACTAATAAAAATGCAGTAGTGTGTTTTAACTTAACCGAAGATCCACAGGTATTACTCGATTTATCAATTGAAGAGTTGCGCACCCGCCTTTATACCAAGCGCAGTGAGCTTGCCGATGATGAACTGCCTGTTGGTTTAAAACTGGTACATTTAAATAAATGCCCTATTTTAGCGCCTGCTAAAACCTTATTACCTGAAAACGCCGCCCGCTTAGGCATTGACCGCGAGCAGTGTTTAAAAAATCTTGCGATTTTAAAAGCCAACCCAAGTCTTCGCGATAAAGTCACTGAAGTATTTAACGATAAGCCCGATTACGGTAAAACCACCAATACTGATTACATGTTATACGACGGCTTCACCAGTCATGCTGATAAAGCTAAATTTGCCATTATCCGTGATGCCAGCCCAGAGCAATTAGCGGGTATGAAGTTGGATTTTGAAGATAAAAAGTTTGATAACTTATTGTTTAAATACCGTGCCCGTAACTGGCCGCAATCGCTTAATCAAGATGAACTTGATCAGTGGCGTCAATATTGCCAAAACAAATTAATGCATGGTGAAGATCAACCATCGATCAGCGCACAAGATTTTATGGTTACGCTAGAAAATCTCGCCCATGAACATGACGATAATGAAAAAAATCTGACTATTCTAAAAGCGCTTTATAACTACGCACAAAGTATGTAGTTTGCAGAGATTTAAAGCCGCGAGAAAAGTTTTCGCGGCTTTTTGCTTTAAAATTCAAACTCTAGGGCAAGGCGAAAACTGTGATCTTTACCTTGTTGGCTCAGCTCTGTCACAAATCCTGCTTCCCACTTTAGTTGTCGCTTCGCTGAAAATCGATGTAGCCCAATAAAACCTGGACCAATACCAAAGAAGTCTTCTCCGGCGTATAGCTCTAATGCAGGCTGAAACTCAGAGCGAAGGCGATAGCGATACTGTGCGCGAAACTCAGTTTCCCATTCGTTTTTAATATCACCGCCCCACTCGTAGACTAAAAATGCATTCATGGTGAGGCTAGTCCGGCCAAATTCTTTCTCCCATAAAAAGCCAGTTGTGGCTTCATAACTATCTTTGCCTTCTTGCATTTCAAGTTCAAATAAGGCGCCCCAGTCAGCCCACAGCCGCCCTTGCTCAACCAACTGCCAACGTAATTCTAATTCGTAGGCTGAGAAGCCAAAATTACCGTTGTCATCGCGCTCTCCAACCGCATAACCTTCCAAACTCATGGTATCGTTAAACGAGCCACCTAAGCCAACTCGTTGGGCTAAAATATTGCCCTTATCTGTTTGATGAGAGATCAGACGCCATTCAAATTCGCGCTCAAATGGTAATACATAAGGGTGGTAAACTTTATCTACAACTATTCCATCGGCACGCACATTAAACGATGCCATGAACAAAATCGAAGTTAAGCACCACGCGAGAATAAATCTCATGATGGCTCCTTTTGAGAAAATTGCCGAGTAAATACTATGCTGGTGCCAATAAAGGCTAAAACCGCAACTAGATATAGCCATAATGCAGTTTTGCTTGGCGTTGCCTCATAGCCGACTAAGGCTTTGAGTACACGGCCTAACTCTGAGTTTTCGACTAACACTGCACGCCAATCAAAGTAGTTGGATGTAATATTGATCAAGTCAATTTGGCTGGCCAGATCTAACACTATAAGTAGTTTTGCCGAGACATTAAAAGCCAATAACAACATCAGCGGATACACACCAAATCGTGCTCTAACACTGTGCAGTAAAAATAATAGCAACACACCAAAACTACCACAGATCCCTATTCCCAAGGATGTACCTATAAGCAAGGGTTTTGATGTGTCGGTGTTATGCCAAAAACCAACCAGATAAATAAAATAGTGACTCAAATACAGCGCCATAACCGCGACTATTGCAAGCAATGCGAATAAACGCCGCTGTTTACAACTTATTAGTGATGCAACATACACGATGACACATAACAGCATTTGACTAAACTCTAGACCGCGATGATCAAATAACTGGCTCAACCAAGCGGCACTTTGTACATAAATAATACTACAAAGCAGCCCAACAAAGGCGGTTACTATCAACACACGCTGGTTTAGTTTTAGCAATGACTGTAGCAGCACGAGCAAAATTACAACCGGTAACAGCTGATTTATACTCATCAATAAACTAGTTATCAGCATCAGTCTTTCCTTCTACTAATACTGCACCACGGGCTGTGTTAGGTGAAAACTCACCAAAAAACTCATAACGCCCAGGGCTCAGTGGCCCGATATAAATCACACTACTACGATTTGGATACAGCACTTTCTCTCGATTTAAATCAAAGCTGTCAAACTCTTCTGGCGTACTATCTTGATTTTCAATTAAAAGTTTTAGTTTAGTATTGGCTGGAACGATGATCTCCGCTGGATAAAAAAGGTGATCTTTTAAAATTAATTTATATTCTTTAGCAAAACACGAAAACGGTAATACGCTAAATAGCAGCAGGCTGATAAACCCTAACCAGTTATTCACTCTCTGCTCCTTGCATAAATTCAACTCGCACTCGTAAGCCGCCTAATTCACTGTCGGCTAAAGAAATACTTGCACCATAAATTGTTACTATATGTTCAACTATCGCCATACCTAACCCGGCACCTTGCTCTCCGGAAGGATGTTTATCACCTCCAACACGGTAAAAGCGGTTAAAAATTCGTGCTTTATGGGCATCATCAATGCCAGGACCTGAGTCATCAATCTGCCAACCATACGCACCTTGTTGATTGTTTAAGCGGATCACTATGTTACCACCACTGGGCGTGTACTTTATGGCATTACTTAATAAATTACTAAATAAAGTTGCCAAGGTAAATTGGTCACCATTAATAACATAATCATCGCCTTCAATACTGATCATATGTTGTTTTTCATCAAGTCGTTCGTATAGCTGTGCAACCACTTGTTGACTGACCTCTAGCACTGAAATTGAGCTAAATTGTGCCTGCCATTGCTCTGGATAGGTGCGTCCCAAAATCAACATTTGCTCAACAATATTACTTAGTTTATCGATACCTTGCGCCATTGCATCAAGCTCCAAGCAACCATCACCTTGTGCGCGTAGATTATGAACATTTATTTTTAGGCTACTTAGCGGGGTGCGTAATTCATGGGCAGCATCTGAGGCAAAAAAGCGCTCTCTTAAGTAGGCACTTTCTACACGTTTAAACAGATCATTTAAACGTGAGATCACCGGTTTAATTTCGTATTCATTCACTTGCCAATTAATGGCAGTAAAGTCATTGGCTTGTCGCGTTTTTAATAATGTTGAAAGGCGTGTTAATGGCCTCAATCCTTGTTTGACAAATAGACTGATCAACACCGCAAGCAGTGGCACACTCCAAAGCAAAGGTGTCATTGCTGACAAAATCATGGTCTCGCTAAGTTCATAACGTTTACTCAGCGGCTCTGCCACCAGCACTTGTTTAGTGCCTTCGGTTAAATGAAATACGCGCATTCGCTGTCCGGCAAAGTTTTCGACACTAAATCCGTTAACCCTTGAGTTTTGCTCCAGCTCAGCTAATGATTTAGATGCGCTAAGCAAATTGTTATCTTGCCAAATTTGAAACAGTAATCGATGTAGATCACTTCTTAACACTGGCTTGTCGCTGTGTATAGGTTGCTCGATCAGTACATGAGCAATGGTTTGCAATTCGTTATCAAGTAGCAGCTGGGCCTGGCTCATACTTTCGCGGTAACCTTTACTGAATGCCAAAAAGCAAGTTAGGATCACCGTTGATAAGATAATCAGCGTTAGTCTGCGTTTAATTGACACTAACGTTTACCTACCACATAACCTATACCACGTAAGGTTTTAATTAGATCTTTAGGGAGCTTTTTGCGCAAATGATGGATATGCACCTCAATGGTATTTGAACCGACTTCTTCGCCCCATTCATATAGTTTGCTTTCTAATTGTTGTTTGGACAATACGCGCCCTTGATTTTCAAAAAGCGCTTTTAGTAACATAAACTCTTTACGCGGCAGGTTTACTGGTTGCTGATCAAGTGTGACTGTAAAAGCGGAGGTATCCATTTCTACATTTGCTACATTAATAGTACTTGATTGCGCATGAGTTACGCGCCGACTAGCGACTCTTAAACGGGCAAATAATTCAGCAGGATCAAATGGCTTAGCTAAATAATCATCAGCACCTAAATCTAGCCCTTGTACTTTATCATCAATACTACCGCGTGCCGTTAAGATTACTACTGGTAAGTTAGGGCGATGCTTTTTGACGTATTTTAATACATCAATACCATCGCCATCAGGTAGCCCTAAATCAAGTACAAGTAGTTCGATCTCGTCATTTTCGAGCCATTGCATGGCTGATTTTATACTAGCACAGTGCTCGACACTGTAACCTTGTTGACGAAGTGAACGACACAATCCTTCAGCCACTAACTTATCATCTTCAACCAGTAGTAAATGCATATTATCTCTTAAGTTTTTTATCTACTTTTGCCAACAATTGGGTGATCTCTTGCTGGCGGTATAAATCCGCTTTTGGCCTATCAGGACGTGCAGGAGCCTGTTGAGCGGCAAGTAAATGTGTTTTTGCCTTTTTGTATTCTCTTTCGTCATACAAAAATGCCGCGTATAAGTAATTACTATCGATACCATTTGGATTAATAGCAAGCGCTTGGTTAAATAATTTATTCGCTTTGTCATCATCACCAAATCCAATTGGCCAACCCGGTACTTTACTATAAAGGGTCGCTAAACTGGTGTAAGCAGAGCCTGACAACGCATTGGCATCAATTTCTATGGCTTGCTCCAACTGTGCTTTAGCATCTTTTGCTAATCCTAATGCACCTAAGCCACCTTTTGCCCCAGCATAACTAGATAGCACAATACCATACCAAATATGGCTTTGTGCCTGATCATCATAGGTCTTTGCAAACTCAGCGGCCTGCTCTGATAACTTTTCAAATGCATTGAGCTGCGCTTTATCTACTAATTCATAATTCACAGTTGCCCAACTTGTTTGCACCTGAGTTAATTCGCTAGCAACATCAGCATGCGCTGCACTGGTTAAAAATATCCCAGTTAACAAGCAGCTAGTATAAAGTAGTTTAATCATAGTCATTCACCTTTATCAATTTTATCTGCAAAAAAACTTTTAATTTTAGGAAGTTGTTTTGCAATTGCGTTATCTACTAAGGATGGAAAAGCACCATTTAGTTTGACAAATAAGCGTTCTGGAAAGCCAATGTAACTGCGTGAATTTCCAGATTTCAATAATGAAATGAGCGCATCTGCCACTTTATCAGGTGGATCCATTGTATTGCCTAAAGCTTTATTCATCGCGCGTACTTGCACTGAATTGATATTTGTATCAGTTGCTCTAGGTGCTAAATATAATATTTTTACATCACAGTGACTGAGTTCGCGGGCCAGCGCTTCGGTCATTCCTCGTAAACCAAATTTACTTGCGCAATATAAGGTTTGATAAGGGTAACCAATACTACCAAACGATGATCCCACATTAACAATTGAGCCTTTTTTAGCTAAAATTTGTGGTAAAAATAGTTGGCATAACTTAATTGGCACCGACAGATTAACGATCAGTAAGTCATCTATTTGCTGCTCCGTCATTTCACTAAAACCTTGCATCACATTAATGCCAGCGTTATTGATAAGCATTGTTGCACCGCCAAGTGATTTAGCATGTTCAAGTAGTTTTTGGCGAGTCTGTGCTGATGTTAAATCACCAATAAATATCTCACAGTCTTGGCCACACTTAACCTGTAATGCCTCTAGTTGTGCTTGTTGACGACCAACTAACAGTAAACGCCAGCCATGCTGAATCAACTTTAATGCCACGGCTTGACCAATTCCGCCTGTCGCACCTGTTAACACGCAAAGTGGACGGTTCATGCAGTTTGCTCCAAGTCGCTACTTGCAAACTGTGGATCTGTATCTAATTCACGAAAAATATTGCCATATAACTTATAAAAACATTTAGCGGCATGCACAATCGCTTGTTGATCTGCAGGAGACTCTATTTTATTCATCAGATCTTCAAAAAACTTCACATGCTCAATATCCAAAGCCCCATGAGATGTTAAATAGCTAAATGCCTTTTTAGGTAATCCGGTCATATTGGCTATATTACTTGCCGCATTATCGGCTAACGCAATTGAAGTACCTTCGAGTACATGCACCATGCCAAAAAATGCCAATGGATTACCACGATTAATTGTATCGTAGGCATAAGCAACCATTAACTCGGTGGCAAATTTGGGAGCACTTTGACGTACTTGTTGTTTATCAAAACCACAGGCTGCAATATCATTGAGCACCCACTCTTGATGACCTATTTCTTCTTCTATATATTCCGCAACAGCCTCGCGGATCCACTCTTGTTCAGTCGATAATTTCGCGCCCACGGCCATCATTAATGGCACCGTATGTTTAACGTGATGATAGGCTTGAGCTAAAAATGAAGCATACTCAGTTGTGCTTACTTGCCCCTTGAATACTCGAGCAATGATCGGTGCAGCCAGTAAATACTCGCGTTCTGCTTGGGTTTGTGATTTTAATGTCTCGAAAAAATTGCTCATAATATTGCCTCACTGTACAGTGCTGTTAGTTGTGCATAATAATAGTTTGCTATTGCTTGGCGTTTAGGGCGGTTATTACTGGTTAATAATCCCCGCTCTGCAGTAAGTGGTTCAGCTAAGCGATGAAATGTTTTAATTTGGGCATATTCAGGTAATTGTGCGTTAATACCTCTACAATGCTCCGCTAATACCTCATCAGTCATATTTACTGATGCATAAATAAGTGCTACTAAATGCGCTTTACCTTCACCAAAGACAACAGCTTGTTGTACTTCACTGTTACTGAGTAGCAAAGATTCAGGCCACTCAGCGCTGATGTTGCGCCCAAAACTAGTAATAATTTGGTTTTTTAAACGCCCCTTAATAGTTAACCGACCTTCTTGTTGATCAACCAAATCACCGGTTGCATACCAACTCGTTTGATCATGGGGTTGTTGACCTAAATAGCCTAAAAATAAGGGTCCTTTAATAAATAGCTGCCCGTCTACCAGTTTGCTTTGCAAGTGATTTAACACCCGCCCTGCACACTCTATGTCATCATCATTTGGCGTGTTTAAGCTCACCACTGATGAAGCTTCAGATAAGCCATAACCTTGATAAACTGGTAACCCTAAACTACGCGCCACAGTGATCAATTCACTGCTGACCACAGCGCCACCAACGGCAATAAATTTCAGGCTCTTTGGTACTGTCCATCCCTGCTTGGCAAACCAGACTAAACAGGTCAATAATTCCGGCACCAAAATAAGCGTATTCGGTTGCACACGATCAATGGCATTGATCAGTTGACTGGCATCATTTAATTTTGCCCCAGAGAAGCCTAATTCTGGCAGTGTCATAACATGCACTTCACCTGCGGCTAATAACGGTGCAAAAACCCCTGCAATGTTTTCAAGTAATACTGGCAAAGGTAATAAACACAGATGTTTTGGCTGTTTTATCGCTATTTTTTTATGCAATGAGGTCGCCACTTGTAATTGGCTTTGTAAAGATAAACACACTCCCTTTGGCTCACCGGTAGAGCCTGAAGTAAACGTCACTTTTTGAGTATCTGTAAAAAATGTTGTAGGGCTCGAAGCGCTTACTTTATATATATAAAGCGGGTAGCGGGTTAACACGCTCAAGGTCGCAATACATTCTAACCCGTCAAGTTCACAGGGGGTGTCGCTGATAAAATGCGAAACGCCGCTTTTATTCACGCTATTAGTTAGCTGTTGTGGGCTAAAAAAGGTCGGCAGCGGAATGCTTACTTGTTGTAACTCAATCAATGCAAAGTCAACAATTAACCAAGCAGGCGTATTGTCCATTACAAACGCCACGGCTGACATATCAAGCGCTTTAAAGTCGATAATTAACTCTGCCACTGCTTGCATCAGCATCTGTTTACTGATCGGCTGCATTTGTTGGTCATGATGATCAACAATCACAGTATCAAGCGCTGCGTGTGGTAATTTCGATAAAAACCCCATTATGCCTCCAATTGCGATGCTAATTGGCAACTCGCTTGATGATAGTGCTGTTTAATATTAAACAAATGAGGTGTGTTTATTACGCAATCATGAGCAGCCGCTAAATCAACCACACACAGTGTTGGTTTATTTTCATAATAAGTCCCCCAATCTGCTGGGTTATCAAGTGCCTGACTATTGGCTAATGCTATTTCAGTGCAATTAACTCCGAGCATTTTTAATAATGCTCTAACCTTTGCAGTGGCACAAAATACCAAACGTTTTGCGCCAATTTGATAAAGTGCTTCATTCATTAGTACAAAATGAGCGAGAGTCGCTTTGCGATTTGTTGAGCATAAATTACCAAGCTCGTAAATATCTTCCCTCGGTACATCAACAAAGTATTCAATCGGCTCTGGTAAGTATTGCTCGATAAAAAGTGATTGAGTAGCAGCTCTAAGTCCCAGCGTGCAAGAATCAGCGGCAATACTTAATTGGCATAACACCGGCATAAACTGCTTAATATTGGCGCCGTAAGCTCTGGCAAAACTCGCTTTAACGACTTGCTCTAATTGCACACGAAATGGCATGTTTGCATTTGCACACACATAATCATGTGTGTTGGTAACAGGCAAGTTAGTAACTTGAAGTGATTGCATAGTGTTCGCTCTTTTTAGACTATGGGTAAAATCTAACGAGCAAAACTTAAATAAACCTTAAGAAAAATTAATTTTTATAAAAAACCCAAACAATGTTTGGGTCAGTGATTACGTAACTGGAGATTTCAGGAATAATAAGCCACATCTACCCGCTAATTGCGGGCTTATGCAAGTAAATTTAAGACAGTTAGCGTTTAATTTACTTGCTGGCGATAGACTTATTATCCGACGCTCTGATTATCTATTTTTTATGTAACGCTTCGATGCGCGCCAATAAGCTTGATGTGTCAAAACGCCCACCACCAAGTGCTTGTACGTCAGCGTAGTACTGATCGACCGTCGCGGTCATTGGTAAAGTGGCACCATTATTTTTTGCTTCATCTAACGCAATACCTAAATCTTTACGCATCCAATCAACAGCAAAACCAAATTCGTACTCACCTGCCCACATGGTTTTGTAACGGTTTTCCATTTGCCATGAACCAGCCGCACCTTTTGCAATCGTCTCAATGACTTTTTCGCCATCAAGTCCTGCTTGTTTTGCAAAATGTAAGCCCTCGGCCAAGCCTTGCACTACGCCAGCGATACAAATTTGATTAACCATCTTACACAACTGCCCAGAGCCAACCTCGCCAAGTAACTGGCTAAAACGGCTAAATGCCGCCATAACTGGTTGTACTTTTGCAAACACTGCTGAGTCGCCACCAGCCATGACTGTTAATACACCATTTTCAGCACCAGCTTGACCACCCGATACTGGCGCATCAATAAACGCAATATCTTTTAGTGCCGCATTAGCGGATACTTCGCGCGCAACTTCGGCTGAAGTCGTAGTGTGATCGACTAAAATAGTGCCTGCTTGCATACCTTTAATCACCCCGTCAGCACCATAAACGACTGAGCGTAAATCATCATCGTTACCTACACACATAAATACGATATCTGCATGTTCTGCGGCTTTTGCTGGCGTTAATGCCACCTGACCTGCGTATTTTTCTGCCCATTGCTGTGCTTTTGCTGTGGTACGGTTATACACGGTTACTTGATGACCGGCAGTTGCTAAATGACCCGCCATTGGATAACCCATTACACCTAAACCGATAAATGCGACTTTCATTGACATAAAATTGACCTATTTCAGTGGTAACTTAAAAAGATAATTTGATTATCTCAACCGAACAGTAAAAAAGCGAATGAAAAAGTCTTCATTAAATTTCTTCATGGACGACACAAAATAGGTAACCTATGGATAGCATATATCAATTCAGTGCCCCGCTTTATAACGGCGAAAATTTTGCCTTAAGTCAGTTAAAAGGCAAAACGATTTTAATCGTCAATACCGCCAGTAAGTGTAACTTTTCGGTGCAGTTAAGCGCACTCGAGAAACTATATCAGCAATATAAAGCGAATGGTTTTACTGTGCTGGCATTTCCGTGCAATCAATTTGACTACAATGAGCCAATAGACAACATTGATATTAAAGACTTTTATCAACAACAGTTTAATGTTAGTTTTCCTGTGTTTAGTAAAGTAATGGTCAATGGCCCTGATGCTCACCCGTTATTTAACTATTTAAAAGCACATACCCGAGGAATTGCACAAAATCGTGCTATAAAATGGAATTTCACCAAGTTTCTAATAAACTCTGAGGGACAATTGGCGGTACGTTATGCACCGCGCACTAAACCCGACACCTTAAAACAGGTCATAGAGAGTAATATTAATGATGCAACTAACGGTAGCGCTTTTCAGTTCGCAAAAATATGAACATGCATCTTTTGATGCCTGTTTAAACAATCAAACACGCATCAAATTAACCCGTTTTGAACAATCTCTTGATGCGAAAAGTGCCATACTTAGCCAAGGCTTTGATGCTGTATGCGTATTTGTAAACGATATCGTTGATAAAACGGTTATTGATCAGCTTGCTCAATTCGGCGTGAAATGTATTTTATTACGCTGTGCTGGCTTTAATAACGTTGACCTAGCTGCGGCACATGCCCATAACATCAAAGTATGCCGAGTACCCGCTTACAGTCCTGAGGCAGTTGCAGAGCACTGTGTAGCATTAATGCTTACCCTCAATCGCAAAACTCACAAAGCCTATAACCGTATCCGTGAAGATAATTTTGATTTAAATGGCTTGCTTGGCTTTAACTTATTCAAGAAAACCATTGGTATCATTGGCTGTGGAAAAATTGGCTTGGCTTTAGTAAATATACTCAATGGCTTTGGTGCAAATGTATTGGTTTGCGACCCTTATGCAGTACCAGGCAATTATACAATTTGTGATCTAGACACTTTATTAAGTCAAAGCGATGTGATCTCTTTACACTGCCCGTTAACCGAGCAAACTCATCATATGATCAACGAACACGCTTTTGCCAAAATGAAGCAAGGGGTGATGCTTATAAACACTTCCCGCGGCGCATTAGTTGATAGCAAAGCCTGTATTGGCGCACTTAAAACTAAAAAATTGGGTTATTTAGGGCTAGATGTGTACGAACAAGAGTCAGAACTATTCTTTAAAGACCGCAGTGATGAAATTATGCAAGACGATGTGTTTTCGCGTTTGGTAAGTTTTCCAAACGTACTGGTCACCGGCCACCAAGGCTTTTTTACCAAAGAAGCATTAAGTGAAATTGCGCAAATCACCGTAAATAATGCACTTGAGTTCGCCAATAACCAACCACTAAGTAATGAAGTTAAATAAGGGGTTGATTTAGGTGCTAGGTGCTAGGTGCTAGGTGCTAGGTAAAAGTTTAAAAACTAAGTGTTGTGGTCAACTAATTCCGGACAGTAAATTAAGTTTTTCTTCTGCTATAGCAGATTGAAAAAAGTCACAACCTTCATCCGGCCTTTAAAAAGGCCTTGTCAAACTTGTATGGGTACACAAACGACTCTGGGGGTATAAGACACGCCCTCCTTGAGGAGGACTCCATTAGCTATAGTGACGCAAAATACATGTTGGTTTCTTGTAGCGCATTTATAAACTACGTGCTTGGAAAGGTCAGCGAAAAAAGCTAACAAAGCCAGCCAGAGTATCAACTAACGCAGACAACTAACGCAGACAGCCACTCCAACTAACGCAGACAGCCACTCTAATTGAACAAGCAAAACTGTGTCACTAAATTTACTCTTTTAGGCTAAAATATATCTTTTGCTACTTGGTTACTTTCACCTCATCCATTAAATGGGTCATTGTCACTATTAAACCTAAATTACATGCATGACAATAACTGCATGATGCAGTTTTAAATTTTTACTGAGTAGTTTGATTCTCATGCAAGTAACTTTTCACAGTTACTCATATTCGCTCTTCGTTTCCTTCCTAAATTATCACAATAGCTTTCATGTGACGAAGGTCTTCCAACAGCGCCATGGAACACGCGGGTAAATTGCGTTGTGAGTTTTAACCAGTTCTCTGGGCTAATATTGACTCGCTCTAATAAAGGAAGGGATGTGTTTTCAATGTATCCTCGCTTATCTTCTCGCATTACACGGCCCGTTAATTCAACAAGTTCAAGATACGATTTAAGCTCAAACGGGAGTCCTTTTGGCATTCTTTGCCGTGGCATCCCTGCAAAACGTAATAGCTTTTTAGGTTGCTTACCTGTGGTTGCACTTTCAATTCGTTTTTGCACACTGGTATGAATTGATTCTTCTGGCGTGTTGGCTATTTTTGCTCTTATTGGGTTTAAATCAACATAGGCCATACAGGCTGCAAGTGCTGCTTCATCTAGTAGAGCTTGTGATTTAAAGCGACCTTCCCAGAATCGGCCTGTGCAGTTATCTTCTTTATTGGCTCTGCGGGCAATATCTTCATTTAACAACCGCATAAACCAGCTAATACTGGATAACCGCTCTCGATATTGCTCAACCGTTTGATTAAAAAAGATGAGCTCTGATTTACTTAATTTTTCACCTTGCAAATACTTTTTCGTCAATAACGTGCCTTTACACAGCTTATGCCAGCGTAGAATAATGGCTTTGTCATTAAGGCGTTTGGCTTTTTTATCATCAACATACAACACTAAATGTGTGTGATTGCTCATCACTGCATACGCACACACATCAATGCAAAACACCTTAGCCAATGCGAGTAGTTTATCTTCTACCCAGCCTCTGCGGTGCTCATAGGACTGACCTGTAAAACGGTCTTCACCGCATAAAAAAAGCACGGCGTACACACCGTGAAATACAATGATAGTACCTTGTATCAATCAAACTTACTTGACGCTTTCTTGCAATTGCCATGGAACACCCTATTTGTTTTTCATACTAATTTAAAGTTAGTAAAAAATAGGGGAAATACAAACTTTAGGATGGGTGTCATCTTTGTTCTTTTTTCATCTTTGTTCTATTTTGGATGAGTATGAAGCAACAGGTAACACTTTCTCATTATTTGAGATAATGGAAGACGGAAATTTTTACCTAAAATCAATATGTAATGCTTGGCCTGAGGGCTCTGCTAATTGGACAATTCTAAAAGAAAATATGCTTGAATCATCAGACTTGTTAGAGTTTAGGTGTTGGGGGTTGTGTCAGAAATATATGAATTAGAGCTTGCGACGGCATATGAAAATGGATATTTAGATATAAAATATGAATACCCTAATTTCGGCTTATGGTTTGTTGAAAATAAGCTTATTAATGTGTAGTTTGTTGTTATAACAAGGCAATAAGCGGCCTTATAACTCCAGGAGAGAGTATTTTGCTTTTCAAATACCTAGAGCCCGATAGAATTGATGTTTTAGCCTCTGGTCATATACGTTTTACTCAGCCAGCCGATTTTAATGATCCTTTTGAATTTCGGCCTGTAATTTCGTCAGTGACCTCAAAGGAAGAGTTCGATAAGGCTATGGATGAAGATCTTAAAACAATCGTCCAAGAAGAACTTCAAAAATTACCCTCAGAAATACGCACACAAATTTCACCTGCACAGCTAGAAGCAGTTACACGTAAATTATATGAACAGCATTGGCCTTCTTTGAAAACTAAATTGAAAGAAATGGGCAGTGAAACAACTAGAGTTTTTATTGATAAAGCAAACACATTAATTGGTGTTCTTTCTCTAACGGAAAAAAACGACAATCTTCTGATTTGGTCACATTATGCGTATTCGCATAAAGGGTTCTGTATCGGGTTTGATAATACTTCACCCTTTTTCAACAGAAAGAGAAGCGAGGTTGATGAGTTTTATCATTTGCGTAAAGTTTCATACAGTAAAATGAGACCGTCCAAACTTGTAAGTCAATTGAATGGTGTAGAGCTATTTTTAATAAAGTCACAGGCTTGGGAATATGAGCAAGAATGGAGAATGTGTGCTGTACTGGAAGATAGCGAAAAAACTATCAGTACAACACCCTTACCGGTACACCTATTTCAATTTCCAAATTCAGCGGTCAAAGAGATAATTTTAGGTGCTTGTATAGAAAAAAATGTGAAAGAAAACATTTTATCGGTGGTAAGAAAAAATTATCCTCACATAACGATTAAACAAGCACAAATATCAAATGAAGAGTTTGGCCTTGAGTTCATTGAGTTATAACAAGTGAATAAGGTTACGACCCGTCTGCTCATGGCACATCTGTGACAGTCAGACTTGATTGAGTCCTATTTATCGGATCTGACAAATCAAGTTAAGACTTAATCACTTAGGTCTGTTGACCACATAGGTCCCTTAAATACGTCTACTTACATTTTTCGGATAGCATTTATTTTATTAATCTTCTTAATAACTCGGGACTCAAAAAGTTGCTGCGTGCTGAACTTGAGCAATTGAGTTTCCTCAAACGTTATATGCTCTTTAATGATTAAGTTTGCATAGGTAATTTGAGCCGAAGGGGTCAAATCTTGACTTCAGACATTAAAACTCCTGAACGCCTGCAATTGGCAGGCTTCTGACTGTCAGGTTTAGTCAAGTCCTGTTAATCGAATCTGACAAACAAGCTTATACATATAAGTATCTTAAACACTGGCACTTACATTTTACGGATAGCATTTATTTTATTAATCTTTTTGATCACTCCTGACTCAAAAAGTTGCTGCGCGCTGGACTTGAGCAATTGAGTTTCCTCAAGCGTTATATGCTCTTTAATGATTAAGTTTGCATAGATAATTTGCAACTGGTTTATTGCACGGCTTTTCTTTCTGCATTCAAAGCACTTGATCGCATGTGCATCAATCCAAAACTTTAATTCTTCAAACCAATATTGCTGCTCTTTAGCAAAAAATATAAACGCTCTATGACAATCGACACATTGCTCTTCTATATCAACATAGAGTTGCCTTGGATATAAACTGTCACATTGTTTTTCGATAACTGCGGGGATTGCCGTCTCAGGAAAGTAGCGAACACTTTTATACCACCAAAAGGCATTCTCGATTTCTTGCTTTGTATAACTATTACCAGAGATGATTGGCTCGCTGCCATATCTTGGGTGGTTTACATAATTGGTCATTTTAGCTATTTACCCAGCACAATGAGGGTTCCTAAAACACCTGCAGCCACACCGATAATAAAACCAATTACCCAGCAGATAGTATTTAGTTTACTAAATAATGCAGAAGCAATAGCGTCTTCTTCTGCTGAGCCGCTTACTGACAGTTTACTGACAGTTTACTGTCATGGGTTTGGTCTACTGTTGGTCGTGCTGGCAGTTCGCTGTCTGCAAGCTGCTGCAAAGTCATTACAACCTGTTCAGGATTAACATGGTCGCCATTTGCAATCGTTATATTCTCAATAATGCCACTGCAGTCGGCCATTATTTCTAAAACAACCTTTTCAGTTTCAACATCAAATAACACATCACCGGCATAAACGAGTTGGCCTTCACTAACATAAAGTTTAGCGATATCTGCTGTGTGTATTGAGTCTGGAAGCGTAGGGACTTTAACATCTATGTTCATAATTCCTCCTTGGATATAATACCAATCGACTTAAATATTTAACCATTCTAGCGAGCTAAATGGTCAGTAACTTAAAACGATTGGTATAACACTATGTATTAAACAATTAAAACTAAAAAACTGACAGCTAAATTATCAACCAAACGCGACATTAGCGAACACGGCGGTCATCAGTATCGGACACACATAACGTATGTACTGAGCAAACCAATAACGCATGCCACTTGCAGCCTCATTTAATTGATTACCACGGCGCCACAACCACCCTACAGTGATAAAGTAAAATAAGCCCATAAGCGGTAATTGATACTGAGTCAGTACCATGATCACTAAACCAAATAGCCAATCAAAATTGAAAATAATCAACGATGACGCGGCTAAAACCGTTAAGCTCACTAAAAACGTCGCTTTTTTACGCTCTACTTGATGGTTTTCAACTAAAAAAGCCACTGGAATTTCAGTTGATGAAATAGTCGATGTGAGTGATGCAATCGACATAAGTACAAAAAACAGTAAACCAACCAATAAGCCAATTTCGCCCATAGTATTAAATAACTGCGGTAGAATTGCGAAAATTAGTTGCCCTTCTCCCACTAATTTTCCATCACTAAATACTTGCACGCCATTGTGCTGCGCCACGTAAATTGCAGGAATAATTAATAAACCAGCTAAAAAGGCAACCCCTGTATCAAGTAACGCTACCGACGCGGTTAACCGCGGCAAATTAGCATCAGGCTGCAAGTACGAGCCATAAATCATCATACAACCGACACCCAGTGACAGCGAAAAGAACGCCTGCCCCATTGCCGCAATAATTAAACCTGGGTCGAGTATTTGGCTAAAGTCTGGCACTAAATACGCAGCAAAGCCTTCACTTGCGCCATCAAGCGTGGCTATATAAGCAATTAGCACAACGAGTAACACTAATAGCATCGGCATTAACCGTCGCGACCATGTTTCTATGCCAGATTTAACACCTTTGAGAATAATACTCGCAGTGAGGATCAGCATCAGTGGTGTAAATACAAAATTACGCGCCATCGAATCCGTGTGTAAAAACGTACTGACGGTGGTAAATCCAAAAAAGCTAGCAATGGGTTCAAGGGCATAAGCAAGCATCCAACCTGCAACAATTGAGTAAAAGCTCAGCATCACAATCGCACCGGCTAAACCTAAATAACCAGCAGCAGCGCCTACTTGCGGTGCTTGCTCTTGCCATGCTTGTCTAAGTGCTTTAACCGGATTAGCTTGCGCTTTATGACCTAAGTACAACTCAGTGTATAAAGCTGGCAAGGCTAAAAAAAAGATAACTATAAAATAGACTAGTAAAAACGCGCCGCCGCCATGATTTGCCGCTTGCGTGGGAAATCCCCAAATATTACCTAATCCAACTGCAGCGCCAGAAGCTGCTAAAACAAAGCCAAGGCGGCTTTGAAAACCATCACGCAATTGTGCCATACATCTACAAATCTGTTATTATTTTTCATTATTGTGAATTAAACCATATTTAACTCTCACAGAGTAATAAATTTGCCTTGGCTTAATTAACCAGCGCACAACCGCACAAAATATAAACATGTTTGTTCTTTTATCACTTTAATTGTGGATTTTATGCCTGCGTTATTTTTTCAACAGCAACTCGTTATCACCAAACACAGCGTGCAGCCGTTCAATGCGAATACTATTTTATTATTTGATGCCCAGCAGTTAAATGTTGATGAATTCGATTTAAACGCACTATTAAGCCCATTTGAACTGGCGGTTATCACCCGTAGAAAAAGTTACAAAGCCAAGCAAGAATATTTAGCCACTCGGCTACTGCTTAAGTATTTGGTAAAACAAACGATGCCACAATTTCGTGAGCTAGCAAATAACCATATTAGCTCTGAATTTGACCAGCAAAGCAGTAAATTACTGCTACATATAACTGACAGTGACACTGTATTGCGTAGTTGTTTATCCCACTCTAATGGTTTTGTGGGTGCTGCATTAAATGTAGAACGAATTGAATTTGGTTTTGATATTGAAAAAATAAACCTGAAGCGTCCATTTGCAAAGCTCGCTAAGCATTTTTATCATCTTGATGAGGTAAATTTAATAACGCAAGATCAGCAAAGTGCAGAACGATTTTTTAGAATATGGACCTTAAAAGAAGCACTTGCCAAAGCCACCAGCCAACCAATTGCAAAATTACTCAGCCCCAATGTATTTACTGAACTTGAGCGAGCAAATTTAACAGCGCTGAGTTGTCAATATCATGAGTTTGATATCAGTGTGGTAAGTGACAAGAGCACTGACTGGCAGTGCTCTGTGGTAAATTCTACCGCCCAATTACGCGGCGTTTTGAACTTCTAATAAACGGCTGTGGATCGCTTGCACAACAAAGTCTGACTCGCTCTGCTCCACTAAAAAGCACAGGTTATGTTTACTTGCGCCATGACAAATTAAGCGAATATTAAAATCGCTTAATACATTCATTAAGTTAATTTCTTGCTGACGTAATTGAATTTGTGAACCAATTAATGCCACTAAGGTTAAGTTGTTCTCAACCGACACGTGGCAAAACTCCGCTAACTTATCAAGGCATTCTTGATCAAGCTCAGGACGCGAGGCATTTGGCGCATTATCTAAAGTAATTGCAACACTTATCTCAGAGGTAGTTACCAAATCAACCGAGATATTAAACTCACTTAAAATTGTAAACACGTGAGCTAAAAAGCCACTAGCCAAAAGCATTTCGGGGCTTTTTAAGGTTAACAATATTTGATTTTTACGCTGCGTGACAGCACGAATTCCGGGGATTTGTGATTTCTCACGTTCGATCCAGGTACCACCACGTTCAGGCTCACGGCTAGAACCAACAAACACACTAATATGGCTGCGGCTCGCAGGTAAGATAGTTGCAGGATGTAATACTTTCGCCCCAAAGGTAGCCATTTCGGCTGCTTCATCAAAACTTAAACGCGCAATCGGCGTAGCCTTAGCACATAAGCGCGGATCGGTGCTAAAAATGCCCACGACATCAGTCCAAATGTGCACGCTTTTAGCGTTTATAGCTTCGGCCAGTAATGCCGCACTGTAATCTGAACCACCACGACCAAGTGTGGTAGTTTGACCATGCGCGTCGCTGCCTATAAAGCCTTGAGTTACAATAACCTGTTCAGCTAATAACGGAATTAAATGCTCTTTTGCGGCCATTGCTGTTGCAGCTACATCTGGGGTTGCTTTAGAGAATTGGCTGTCGGTTTTTAATACCTGTCGCACATCAAAACGCACCGCATTTAAGCCATTTAAACGCAGTACCTGAGTAAATAAATAGGATGATAAACGCTCACCAAAGCTCAATAACTCATCATGTTGTTGCTTTGATTTTAGTGGTTCACTGGCAAGTGACTTAAAAGCTTTAATGGTTTCATCAAAGCCATGAGCTAAATCAGCATCCAATGACAGCTCATTTAAAATAGCTTCTTGAATAGCAATAACGCCAGCAATGTTCTCATTGCGCTCATCTGCTGATAAATCTTTTTTACATAAGGTCACAAGGTGATTAGTCACTCCTGCGCTGGCACTTACGGCCACTACTCGTACGTTGTTATCGGCTACAATAATTTCACTGCAACGGCTCATCGCTTCAAAGTTAGCCACACTGGTGCCACCGAACTTTGCGACTACGTAGTCTGATTTTTGATTTTGTGCTGACTGTTGCAAGTTAGTTGCAGCTAATTGGGTATTCATGTCGTCTCCTTTTGTGGCATTCATACCACGATAAAACAAGAAGAACTTGGCAAAGGGGGGCTCGATAAGAAAAGTCCACTGCCAGAAGCTCTCCACCTAATTGGTGACAGTTTTGAGGATTCAGCCCCATAAACCGAAAAACCACTGTGACGTCCAGTTGCTTTCCTCGGCGAGTACTTCCCTCCTTAATGATTACAGGCATACGTCGCCTAACATTAAGTACCTAAGTACCGCACCTCTTCTGAATGTTAGATTAATTACGTAAATTATTAGCAATTAAATAACAAAACCCGCTATTAAGCGGGCTTTGAAAGTTATCGTTTAGACGTCTAGCTGTCAAGTTGTTTTAAATAATAAAAGCAATTAAATAAAGCTACCAGCTAAATACGATCCCATATAACCAATTGTATAAGCGATTAATAAATACACCGACATACGTAAATAACTCATAAAGGTAAGCGCTTTTACTTTACTCATAGCGATAATACCGGCAGCCGAGCCAATAATAAGCATGGACCCCCCCACCCCAGTTGCATACGTAAACGACAACCATTGTTGTGGACTCATAACTATTTCAGCTTTAAGTAACGCAGCCGTTAGCGGCACGTTGTCAACCGCAGCGGATAATATACCCATTAAATAATTAGCGTATTGTGCTGGCATTAACTCGTAAAGATGAGTGAACTTACTGAGCATACCGACTTCTTTTAGGGCGCCTACAAGTAATAATACGCCAACGAAGAACAGCAAGGTGTCGTATTCTATTTCGCGAATATAATCGATGATTTTTTTATTCACATCTTTTTTGCGCATTAAAAATTGCGCCACTAAAAACATCAACGACAAACCAAATAAGAAAGTTAACAAAGGCGGCACATGATAAAGCACGCTTAACGTTAATGTCCCGACAATCGTTGATAAGAAAATCACTGCAATAGTGATATCTGTTTTCTCAATGCGACGGTCCTCTTGTTTGGTAAACTCAACTTGGCCGTTGAGTCCAAATGACAGCATAATGGCCAATAGCGCCACGCTAAATAACGCAGGCACAACCAACAATAGCAAGTGACCAATGGTAACTTTGTCATCAAGGAAAATCATCAAGGTAGTAACATCACCGGTAATTAACGACACTCCGCCCGAGTTCACACTAAAGATGATAAGCGTAGCGTATTTAATTAGCTTTTTCGGATCGAGTTTTAACGACATCACCACCGCAAGGGAAATTAATGTGGCTGTGATATTGTCTGAAATCGACGAAAATAAGAAGGAGAACCCGCCAATCAAAAACATCAGTTTGCGTTCGCTAATAGCACTGGGCATTATCTTATGCACAATATTTTGGATAAAACCTTTGGAGTTCAAATAGGCTACAAAGGTCATTGCAGCCATTAAAAACAACCACAGTGTGGCAATCTCTAAAATATTGTGGTCAAGTTGATGTTGTACGTTTTCGGGGCTTTGCCCGTGAAGCGGCGAGATAAATAAGATAATCCAGCATAAAGTACCAAAGAAAAGCGTGGTTTTGGCCTTGTTTACATGGATAATATCCTCTATAACGATGAGCACGAATGCTAGCGTTATCAGGGTTAGGATAATTGCAGTTACCATTGTGTTTGAACAACCTTTATAAAAATGTAAAAATTGTATGTTATGAGCCGCAGGACGACACGGCGCGCAGTCTAGCACCAAAGAATGTGTAAAACTATTGTCAATTTGCTTTTCTACGACTAATCGCTGAGGCCTAACAAGACGGCTTTACAAGATAAATTAGGATTTTTGGAGTTTTATGATCCCAGCTAAAAAGTTGCTAAATACCCTAACAGAGCACTGGGGAATGTTAGAGCTGCTATTTAAACGTTTTAAAATGGCTGATTTCAGCCTAAAAGACGTGCAAAATGCGATCAAACAAAAACAACCTACGTGGTCAAATGAGCGCATTTACAAAGAAACCAACCGCCTTTTAAACCAAGATATTATTATTCCCTTGGCTAAATCGTCACAACTTGAAATTAACCGTGCAATTGCAGATTTTGCCACTTTTTTATTGCAGGAAGAACATTTAGGCTTGGCGCAAGAAATTAGCGTGCTGGTTGAAGATTTAGCCCGTTTGGGTAACCGTTTAGACAATGCCGGTAGTATTGAAGACTACGACGAGATGCGCCGTTTTAGCCGCATTATGGATGATCGGGTGCGTAAAATAATGAAACTATTTGCCCACAACGAAAATGCCATTTTAAATATTGTAGAACAAGCAAAAGCTAATAATGCGGTGCAATCATTACAAAAGCGTTATCAAGCGGTGATTGAAGCGTTTGATGAATACATTGAACCGATGCTTGAAATGGTTGATATTCGTGGCGATTTTCATGCTTGTTTTAATACCATCGAAACACAAATCAGTACGCAAATTGAATATATTGAACGCAGCGGTAAAGCTTATCAAGATAAACGCATGCTTGAACGATTACGTACCCGAATTTTAGAAATGCATTTAGTTGGTCGCGAAAGCCTGCGTAAAAGTGCCGATATGCTAATGCCACTGCGTGAAGAGTTGCGCCGTAATAATATGATCACTCGTCAAGCAGCTAAAGTACTTGGTTTAGTACGTAAAAATGGCGTTGATAATATGCTCAGCGCCGTACAACCACATTTTGTCTCTGACACGCAGCGATTCTCATTGGGGCAACAGCGCCATATGGTCGCTTATATGGCTGCACTTGTTGAGTTTGAACACAGTGAATACGAACTTCCTGATCAACAAGATGTGCCTGCTTTTGTTACGCCAAATATTCCAGATTACAATAATGTTAAAGCAAACTTTAAAAAACGCTTCAATGCTAAACGTAAAAAGCCACAACCATTATTGACCTTTTTAGAGCAAAGCTACCCAGACCTTGAAGCCGACGAAATGCTGTTTTTATATCAAAAGCTGGTAAGTGACACCGATATTGAAATCAATCAAAGTGATGAAAAAATGCGCGTAAAAATTGCCGGGCAACATTTTTCTCTTTTCCCTTTTAATTCTAAGCCTGTTGACCCTCAGCAAACACCAACAGTGGATGAGTAACCGTTATGACACAGATAAATTTAGATGAACTTAGTCATCTACAAGCAATTAATAAAAAATTAGTCACCGGCTATCACATTAGCGAACAAGACACCGTAATGTGGCAAGAGCTTGATCAACAAATTGATCATTACCGCGCATTATTCAGCGCCCTTGGCCACGATTTACAACATGACAGCCGTGGTTTTTATTACTTTGCCAGTGATGAAAGTACACCCAATATGGGGAAAATTTCCCGCGCGATTGCCTTAACCATTTATATCTTAATTGAGCACTATGCAAACTCAGGTAAAGACCCAATGCGTGCCTTATTTGATGAAGTGAATGATTTAGAACTGATGCAAACTTTAGTGCAAATGAACAAGCACTTATTTGATCAACTCGAAATTTTTTCAGGATCAGACCTACGTAAAGACGTGTACTTACGCATGATACGACTTGGCCTTGCCCGTGAAGTAGAAGGCGGCTTTATGCTGCAAGCACCTATCTACCGTTATATTGATGCCTTAATGGAAGTAAACGAAGAAACCTATATTGGAGAGGACGAATAATGAAAAACCTATACGGCCTCAGTAAGCTGGCATTATTAAACACCGCCGGTTATGCCAAATGTGTGATCCCGCTTGATAAAAGCAGCTCAATTTGTGCACCAAATAACACCGGTAAAAGCTCGGTGATCAATGCTCTGCAATTTCCGCTTATTAATGATTTACGCCTAACAGAATGGGACGGTCATGATTTAGACGAAACCCGTAAATTTTATTTTTCGTCAGATCAATCCTATATTTTACTCGAAGCCGACCTACCCCATGGCCCGGTGGTGATTGGTGTAGCTGGGCTTGGTAAAATTGCCGGTTACGCGCATCAGTTTTTTTGTTACCAAGGCAAGCTTGATCTTGAGCAGTATACTCAAGGTAAAACCATCATTAAGTTCACTAAACTGTTTAATCATTTAAAAGAGCAAGGCTTTAACCCTATCGAGCTTAAAGCGCAAGAGCTCAACGCACTATTAACGGGTGGTGCCACGCCATTTGATGGCGACATTAACTTAAAGATGATCCCGCTTAACAACGTGCAAGATTCGGCAATTTATAAAGAAATTTTCCGCCGTATTTTGAACCTGCATAAATTAGGCGCTGCCGACGTAAAGCGCTTTATGTTACGCGTATTTGAACGCCACATGTCAAACTCAAAGGTCGATTTTTATGAAGTATGGCGTCGCTCCTTTGATAAAGTAAACCGCGCAAAACGTGAGCTAAAAGCACTCGAGTCGATGCAAGAACCTATCAGCGCCCTTGAATCTATGCTTGAAAACCAAACCGTACTCAAAGGTAAATTAGCCGCATACGCCCCCAAAATTGACCAAGCATTAATCGATTTTGATAGCTACCAAGAGGCGCAATTGAGCGAGCTTAATGTTGCCCTTGAAGACATTGAACACGAAAAGCACGAGTTTGAACAAAAACAACAACTTTATGTACAACAATCGCGCGATATTGAACGCAGGCAAACACAAATAGAGCAATGGTTTTTAGACTTTGGTGCTCTAAAATCTGAATTTGAATTGGTTAACATGGCAACCTTAAAAGTAAGCCTTGGTCAATTAAAGCAAGATTACGAGTCACTATCGCATTCTATCAACAGTGCGCAAGGGCAAAGCCTGCATACTCTTGATTACCGTATTAGTGAAACACAAAAGCAGATCAAAAGCTTAAAGCTGCAACTTAAAAATCTTGAGTTTAATTTATTTACCCGTATGCGCGAGGATTTATCACTTAAAGAAGTTGAAGAGATCTCGCGTATTCTAAACCCTGACATTCTGTCATTTGCCACCACCAGTAATGGTGATATAGATATCACTGACGAAGATGCCTTTGGTGCATTTTTAGAGCAATTATCAGATAACGTGAAAGGCGGCGTGCTCACCCTGCCAGGCGCGACCATCAAGCTGAAAAAACTCTCACCGGTGCAGATGCAAAGCGGTGAAAATAAAGAGCAACTTACTGCGCAACTCAACGCCCTTGAACAGTCACTCAATGAATTTAAGCAACAGCGTGATGTGGCCGCAAATGTGGCCGACAAACAAAAAGAAAAAGATGCCTTATACGATGAACTCATGGCAGCAGAAAGCGCACTTAAACGCTTTGAACAATTCCAGGTTATGCTGCAATCTATTGATGCACAAACACTCTTAAAAGAGCAATTATTGGCTGAACGCGAGCAAGTTGATAGCTACTTACAAGATATTCAAAATAACAGCGGTTCAATTAGTGATCGACGCTCGATTATTAAATCGAAAAAAGATTTAATTTCACGCCAAGCCGAGCGCCTACGCCAAGTGAAATCTGAACGAATTGACCACACGCTGGATTTATATAGCGGTAAAGTCACCCCGTATATGATTGATGTGCAAATTGATTTCGATAATCTCAGTGACTTAGTTCATCACTTTAATAAAGATTGCCAAGAGCTGCGTAATTTTGATATCAACGTTCGTAATACCTATTTGCATATTTACAATGCTGGTATTACCAAATTTGATAACGAAAACGACGAGTTTAGTAAATACCAGAAATTGATTGGCGCGTTCCATAATATTGATAACGAACGTGATGCGGTTGAACGCCAAGCCCGGGTTGCACTCACAGAAGTAGCCGCGACGATTAAGGGACTGCGTGAAGATTTAGACAGACTGCGCCGTGAAATGAACAGCTTCAATAAAGGCATTAGTCAGCATCGTATTTCAAACTTGCAAGCATTTAAAATTAACGTGATACCACGCAAAATGTTGGTTGATAGTATTGATACCATCATCAGTACCTCAAATCAGTTTGAACAAGGTGATACGCTGGATTTACTCAGCCAAGAACCCTACAGTGAAAGTGCTGTCAACGAAGCAAAAGATCACTTAATTAAACTTGCCTCTGATAAAGCCGGTTTAACCCTTACTGACTTATTTGATATTCGCTTTGAAGTAGTAAACCGTGCAGGCGAAACCGAGCATTTTGAAAAAATTGATTCGGCTGGCTCAAACGGTACGCGTATCACCATAAAATTATTATGCGGCATGTTGTTTATCCGCTACTTATTAAGCGACCAAGAGCAAAACTTATACCGCATCCCGATTTATATTGATGAAGCGGCCGATATCGATCCGCAAAATCAAAAAGCAATTATAGAAACCGCCCTGAGTTTTGGCTTTGTGCCAATATTTGCCTCGGTGAAACCACAAATTAGCTGTGATTATATTGTGCCAATTCGCTCCGTTAAAGACGGCGCCCAGAACTGGGTAGATGAAAAGGATTGGATAGAAGTAGAGCATGAATAAGACAATAGCCACGTTTGTGTAAATTAATGCATCATTCAGTCAAGGACGACTAGACTGATCAACATCTACTTTGTACACAAATTACAGGTAAAAAATAACATTTCCTTGAATTAATTCTATGTTATGTTATCAAACGAATAGTAATTAAATTTGCCAAGGAGCAAACTCCATGAAAAATATACTAATTGCAGCTGCTGTATTACTACTAGCAGCGTGTGCAAAAACGCCTGATATTGACTACGACAAATCTGTGGACTTTGGTAACTACAAAACATTTGCTTGGTTTCCACAAGCGACCTTGGCTGACGCTGGTAACTATCAAATCAGTCCATTGATGGAAAAACGTGTGCGTGAAGCGGTAAATGCACAATTACAAGCAAACGGTATGACACCTGCGGATGAAGCATCAGCAGATGTATTAATTAACTATCATGCCTCTGTTGATACTAAAGTTGACGTTGATACATTTAATGTAGGTTACGGTGCACGTTGGAACTACTGGGGCATGGGTTATAACACGCAAACAACAACCCATGAATATGATGTGGGCACTTTAGTGATTGATGTTGTTGACCGTGCCTCTAACCAGCTTGTTTGGCGTGGTGCTCGTGAAGGTCGCCTTCAGAAGAAACAAACACCTGAAGAGCGTAACAAAGCAGTACAAGAAGCCGTTGCAACAATTTTAAGTGGTTTTCCACCAGAAAAACTAAAATAGAGCTAAATTATTAAGGGCGTATAGAACTTTCAGAATTAAAATTTGTTCAATCTAGGGGCTATTTAATCGCGGCGCGAGATTTGTAATCGAGCGGGATCGATAACTGCTCCTAGGTTATTCAACTAGCTTACATCCATGTAAGAATAAGTAAAAATCGAGCAAGGTTACGGCGTCTTGCTCACGCCCTTTACTTACATCAATGTAAGTGACAAAGAGTCAATTCCCCCTTGTCAAAATCTTTCATGCAGAGCGTATTTGGCCTTTATGCTGCGTAATCGCCTATTCATTGGAACAACCACACTACATAGCCTTTGCCTTGCCTAAATACCAAACATACTGCAGCAAAATCAACCACGAAAGGTCTACACGCCCTAGTCTTTTTTATATTTATGCAGTAAATCTAGCGGTATATGGCAGTAATCATCTGGATGATTAGTTAGTCGGTCTTGGTGCTCAGCATCACTGGGGACATAATTTGTTAGCGGTTTAACCTGTACAGCTATTTTGTCGGCATCATCTCGTTGGCTGATATAATCGCTTGCTAACGTTAAGTGACTTTGCTCTTCACTATAAATAGCCGTGCGGTATTTTTCACCCACATCATCACCTTGCTTATTAATACTGTATGGGTCAATAATTTCAAAGAAATAATCAATTAGTTTATTAACCGTGACAGCATCAGTATCAAAAATGACTTTGACACACTCTGCATAACCATCGTACTCACTTTGTGTATTATCACTTGTACCATTAGCCCGCCCTGCTTCTGTAATAACTACTCCGGGTAAGTGCTTCATAAACTCTTGCACGCCCCACAAACACCCTCCCGCAAAATAAATAGTTTGCTGGCGAGCATAAAAGTTAGCTGGTTGTTTTTCATTCATAGAGGGACCTAATATATTTAACAAGCAAAGACAGTGTAATGCTTTCATTTTAAGAATGATTATCAAATGCAGTTTTTTCGAATTAATGTACAATAGCGCCAAAAATCGTGACTGTTTAATTTTGCTATTTTATCACGCTATAAAAAAGTGTTACGACTTTAATTTATAGCGCAATCGCACATAAAGAATATGAGAAAAACAACATGAACCGTACCTCGCACCTTATCATACCCTTAGTACTTGCCAGCATATCAAATGTTGCTTATGCGGCAGATGACTCTGAAGAATCGACAACCATTGAGCAAATAACAATCGAGGCATCCCCTACAGCAAATACGTTACCAGTAGGTACCTTTGACTCACCTATATCAAATTTAGAGTATGACCCTCGTGTTGATTTGCAATCGCGTAACATGGCAGAAGCACAAGCTGATGTTACTATTCGTGGCGGTATCTTTGAAAACACCGGTTTTAGAGTCGGCAGTGCTACTTTACTCGATCCGCAATCAGGCCATTATTTTGCAGAAATTCCTATTGCACCACAAATGCTCACTGGCGCAAGTGTATTGACCGGTGCTGATAATGCACTTTACGGTGTAAATAGCTCAGTAGGTACTGTGTCGTTTGGTTGGAAGCCAATTACCACTGGTGGCAGTGTATCTGTAGGTGTCGGCACTAACGACTTTAATTTACAGAGTGTTCATGCTGGTAAAAGTATCCCTTTAGATACAATCGCCGATTGGCGCCTAGGTTTTGAAGGGGAATATTCTCATTCACAAAGCGATGGCTCAATTGATTTTGGCGATCATGATTTTAATCGCGCTACAGCTCGTGTGCAATTAACGAGTGCAGATTCACAAACTGATTTATTTTTTGGCTCACAAGAGAAATTTTTTGGCTGGCCGAACCTCTATACCCCATTTGGCGTGAATGAAACAGAAGACTTAGAAACGCAACTGTTAATGCTTAACCATAAACAAAGTTATGCAACAAACAGTGAGTTTGAAGTATCAGCTTATTATCGAAAAAATAACGACCATTATATTTACTCTCGTGAAAACCCAAGCGCGTTTCAAGCTTTTCACGAAACAGAAGTTAAATCATTCGCCATCTCTGGGCGACATGCTCAAAACGATGTGTTCTCACTAAACTACTCAGCACAATTTATTGAAGATTCCATTGAATCAACCACGCTTGAGAATAACTTTACTTCGCGTAACTATTATAAAATCAGTGTATTGCCAGAATACACTATGGCTCTTGAGAACAATCAGCAGCTAACAGTGCGTTTAGGCGCAGCCTTCGATGATACCAACCGCGATGACTCACAATTGTCGCTGATAGGTGATATCACATTCAATACAATTAATAGTAACGCCACTGAGCGGACATTTTATTTATCCTACGCTGAGGCCAGTCAAGTTGCAGGTTATACTGCTATTGGTGGCAATGACTCTGGTGGATTGTTTAGAAGTAATTATAGCCTTGAGCATGAAACCACCAAAAACTTAGAACTGGGTTTATTACTAGAACAACAAAGTTGGCAGCTTAATTCGGCTATTTTTTACCGCCAAGATAATAACTTAACTGACTGGACATTTAGCTTTGATTCAACCTCAGCGCGTTTTGCAGAACCGGTTGATATTGATACCGCTGGCCTTGAATTTTTAGCCACTAAGCAATTTGAAAATACTGAAATTATAGCCAGTTACACCTACCTCCATAAATCAGAAACCTATGGCTCGCCAGACGTCGATGCAAGCTTTTATGCCTTAAACTTCCCTGATCACCGTTTAACTCTTGGTGCTGTATGGAGCCCGACGGATATATTAGAGTTTCGGATTGATAATGAATGGCGTAAACAGCATAAAAATGCGCTGCGACGCTCTGATGATGAAGCCTTGTTTACTCAGCTGACGTTAAAAGTAACGCCACCGATACTGCAAAACTTCTTTATTACTTTAGCAGCAGATAACCTTTGGGATGAATCGTTTGAGGAAATTCCAGGCACACCTGGGCGCGGTGAGCAATACACACTAACTGCAACTTATAGCTGGTAAATAAAAAATATGTATAAAAACCGCATTTTTAAGATGCGGTTTTTTTATGTCATTTGTTCAAGCTCGGTAATTAATTGCAGCGCTTGCGCATTCGTTGTTCCACACACATCAATCGTCGCACTAAAATCACTGCATACTTTTGGCCGCCTTTCATCACCAAATAACTTACATAAATTGTTGTTATCTAACTGAATGCAGCGCTCTCCTGCTTTTTTGCCATTAGGCATCCCCGGAATCGGTGAGCTAATACTTGGTGCGATACAACAAGCCCCACACCCGAGTCGACACGCCATTGGTGATGTATTCATCTTTGCCCCTTTTGTAATCTATTTCGCTAATTTGTTAACTGTGTAATGACTTGTTACATCTTAATACGCCTTGTAAACACTTTATTCATTATAATTGCTGTGTCACCTAATTATGAGGAAAGCCCTGTGGCTACTAAAAAACAAATAATTCTACCTATTGCCGTATTAGTCGCCGGTGTAGGTCTTGCGGTTGCGTTTTCAGCAATGAAACAACCGCCAGAAGAAAAGCCAGCACAAGATACACGCCCTCTGGTATCAGTTAGCGCAGTTCACCTTGATGCAATTACGCTAGACGTAAAATCGTATGGTGTAGTAAAAGCAAAAGATCACACCCCACTGGTTGCGCAAGTAAGCGGTCAAGTGGTATTTGTCTCTGAGCAATTTGTGCAAGGTGGATTTGTCAAACAAGGCGATATTCTAGCACGAATAGATCCAAATGATTATGAAGCTGCGTTAATTGAAGCCCAAGCAGGCATGGCGCAAGCCAGCTCTGATCTAGAAATTGAGCGAGCGCAAGCTCATGTAGCACAGGCAGAGTGGGATCGAATAAAAGACGATTCAAATCAAATGATCCCATCTCAATTATATTTACGCAAACCACAATTAGCCGAAAAACTAGCGCGTTACCGTGCAGCACAGGCATCTGAAAAACGCGCAAAACGTAATTTAGAGCGCACATACATAAAAGCGCCTTATGATGCGATTATTTCTGAACGTGCAATTAGTTTAGGCAGCGTAGTTAATCCTGGAAGCCAATTTGGCGCTCTCAGTTCAACCTTAGTGGCTGAAATTCGCCTTCCTGTGGCAGATAAAGAATTACAATACCTAATCGATAGCGGTATCGGCGCGAATGTAACACTCAGTGCAGACTATGCTGGTAAGCCAACTACTTGGCAGGCAAAAATTGTCCGCAGCGAAGGTGTTATTGATCAAAAAAGTCGTATGAGCTATTTAGTGGCGCAAGTAAATACACCTTATGCCAGTGAGCAACCGCTGCGCTTTGGCTCTTATATCAATGCGACCATTTCTGGCCGCGAGCTTGATAATGCGATTATCGTTCCTCATCACTTAGTGAAAAACGGTAAAATAGTGGTAATGAATGATGATTTAACTCTTTCGTTCAAACCTCTTAATATTATTAGAGAGCAAAATGGCATGGTCATCGCTTCACAAGGCTTAAATGATGGTGAGCAATTGATCACCTCGGCTTTAGATTTCCCAACCGAAGGCATGCAAGTAAAGCTAAATGACTCTGATAAACCTGCAGCTGCAACTCAACTTGCACTGAAAGAGGAATAGAGCATGACCATCCATAGCGAAAAAGGCTTAATTGCCTGGTTTGCTCGCAACCCTGTTGCAGCAAACCTATTAATGATTTTTATTTTAGTGGGTGGTATTTTAACCGCGTTTTCTATTCGCAAACAAATGTTCCCACAATTTGAAAATAACTGGATCAGCGTCCAAGCTGTCTACCCAGGTGCTGCCCCACAAGAAGTAGAAGAAGGCATCACCATCAAGGTAGAAGAAGCTCTCGAAGGCCTAGAGGGTATTAAACGGAAGATTACTTATTCAAACCGCGGTTATTCTCAAGCGTGGATCGAAATTGAAGAAAAATATGATACTAAAGAAGTGCTCGATGAAGTAAAAATGCAGGTTGATGCAATCAACACCTTCCCTGCAGACATGGAGCGTCCTATTGTGCGCCATGATAAGTTTGAGCAAGAAGTAATGATCCTCGCCTTATACGGTGACATGAGCAATTATCAGCTCAAAGAACTTGGCAACAATATCAAAGACGAACTGCAAGCACTGCCACAAATTAACTTAGTTGAATTTAATGGTGGCCTTGATTATGAAATTGGTATTGAAGTTAGCCCTGATAAACTTCGTGAGTATGGTTTAACTTTTAGAGACATTGCGAATGCAGTGCGTGCTTTTTCAGCCAATATGTCTGCAGGTCAGATTCGCTCTGAAAACGGCTATATTTCGATGCGGGTTGAAAAACAAGCTTACCGAGGTGATGAATTTGCCAAACTGCCATTGATATTACTGCCTGATGGTGCACAAGTGTATTTAGGCGATGTAGCAACCATTAACGATGGCTTTGCAGAAGGCTTACAATACTCTAAATACAATGGTAAAAATTCCTTGTCGTTTGAAGTAAATGCCTCAAAAGATCAAGATATTACCAAAGTTGCAAAAGTTCTTAAGCAGTACCTTAATGATAAAGCAGGTCAACTTCCAGCGGGTGTTAAACTCACGCCGATTGTCGATTTAACCTACTACCTAGAGGGTCGATTAGACATGATGATCGACAATATGGTGTGGGGTGGTCTATTGGTTATGGTAGTACTTGCGCTATTTTTACCCCTACGCTTAGCATTTTGGGTGATGATGGGTTTACCTGTGTCATTCCTTGGCGCATTTTTAATGATGCCGATGGGCTTTTTAGATGTCACCATCAACTTAGCATCACTATTTGCCTTTATATTAGTGCTAGGTATTGTGGTTGATGACGCCATCGTCGTAGGTGAATCAGCCAGTGCTGAAATTGAAAAGCATGGCCACTCTCTTGATAACGTAGTACGTGGTGTTAAACGCGTCGCAATGCCTGCCACCTTCGGTGTATTAACTACCATCGCCGCTTTTTTACCGCAAACTTTAGCAAGTGGCCCTGGTGCTGCGTTTTCAAAAGCCATTGGCGGGGTTATTATTCTGTGTTTGATTTTCTCTCTGATTGAATCAAAACTTATTTTACCAGCCCACATAGCAGCAATGAAACACCGAGAACCAAATCCGAAAAACCCATTACATCGCCTCCGTAAAGTGATGGATGGCGGTTTAAAACGGTTTGTTGATAACTATTACACGCCATTTATTGGCCATTGTATTCATTATCGTTATACCGTAATTATTGGTTTTATTTGTGTATTAATTGTCAGTGCTGGGATGTTTGCCGGTGGTTTAGTGAAGTTTGTAGCGAACCCTAAAATTCCTCATGACTTTCCACGTATTTCAGTTGAAATGAACTTAGCATCGTCTGAACAAGCAACCCTAGAAACTGCGCAAAAAATAGAGCAAGTTATTATCAATGTTGATAAACAACTTAAAGAGCAATATGGCACAGCTATGGTACGCGATCTTTCAGTTAGCTTACGCGGACGTACCAATGCCAGTATCATGGCAGTATTAATTGATCCTGAGTTACGCCCTATCGATACCTTTGCATTGAGCGCACTATGGCGTGAACAAATGCCTCCTTTACCGGGCGTGAAAACACTAACCATTCAAGACAGTATTATGAATGGTGGTCGAGACGACGGTGATGTGAGCTTCCGCCTAGAAGGAAAGGATGCCAAACAACTAAAAGAAGTAGCAGCAAAACTTAAAGAAAAACTCAACACCATGGAAGGTGTGGGTGATGTAAATGACTCAATGCAAAGCGCTACAGATGAAGTACAGCTTGACTTAAAACCACTGGCGTACAGCATGGGTTTAACCCTTGCCGATGTTGCCTCACAAGTCAGCTTTAGTTACTACGGCCTTGAAGCACAGCGTATTCTACGTGACGGCGAAGAAGTGAAAGTAATGATCCGCTACCCTGAAGAAGCTCGTAACTCGATCAGCGATATCGCCAGTGCTCGTATCATTACACCTAGTGGCGCAGAAGTACCTTTGGCTGAAATTGCCGATGTAAAACTGGTTGATGGTGTAAACCGTATTCGCCGCGAAAACTCAAAGCGTACTGTTAACGTATGGGCTGCGGTTGATACCGACCAAGTTGAACCTTTTGCCATTGCTGAAGAAATACGTGATGAGTACTTACCGGCACTACTGAAGAACTACCCAGGTGTACAAAGTAGTGTTGCTGGACGTATTCAAGAAGAAATGGATAGCGTTGCTGAGCAAGTGCGTGATTTTGCACTTTCAATGATGATTATCTTCGCGTTATTGGCAATCCCACTACGCTCATACTCACAACCATTGATTATTATGTCAGTGATCCCATTTGGGGTTATTGGTGCCATGTTTGGCCATATGATTTTAGGCATGACAATGAGTGGCTTATCAATTTTCGGGATCATTGCTGTAGCCGGTGTTGTTGTGAACGATTCATTAGTAATGGTGGACTTTGTTAATAAAGCACGTGCTGATGGCGTAGCAATAAAAGACGCAGTAATGCAAGCTGGTGCACGTCGTTTTAGAGCGATTATGCTCACCTCAATCACTACCTTTATTGGCGTGTTACCGATTATTATGGAAACCAGCTTACAAGCTAAAATTGTCATCCCAATGGCAGTATCATTGGCCTTTGGTGTGTTATTTGCCACGGTGATCACGCTGATCCTGATCCCATGTCAATATGTCGCACTAGAAGATGCTAAACGATTAATTCGTAAATGGCGTGGAAAAGAAGCGCTGGTAGATGGTGAATCAATTCATAGCAAAGTGAATACTATAATAAACCGCTCACCTTTATAAAATTTGATATCCCAACCAACTAGCCCGAGCTGTATACAGTTCGGGCTTTTTTATGCTTATAATAACAATGAAATATAATTTATTCACATAAAATCAACACGATAATAATTTACTTTGTATTTTATCCACGGTAAAAGTAGTACATAAAACAAACTAAAAAACCAAGGAAGCTCATGAAACTCACCTCGAATATGTTTTATCACACTATTTTTATCACAGCTCTACTACTGCTCTCACACACTGCAATTGCAGGCGAACACGCGAAAGAAATGGATGCATTTATTGAACAATTTCATGGTTTCAAACAATTCAATGGCAACGTACTGGTCGCCAAGCAAGGTAAGGTTATTTTTGAAAAAAGTTATGGCTACGCCAATTTTGAATGGGACATCAAAAATACTGCCGAGACTAAATTTCGAATAGGCTCAATTACCAAGCAATTCACTGCGTTGCTTATTTTACAGTTAGCGCAGCAGAATAAAATACAGCTTGATGCTCCCCTTGCTACTTACCTACCCGACTATCGCCAAGATATAGGTAATAAAATCACCATTAGGCAGATACTTAATCATACATCAGGACTTAGTAATTATACTCAAACGAAGACCTTCAGAAGTGAATACAGTCGCAACCCTTACAGTGTAGATGAATTTATAAAATTACTGTGTACTGATGATTTATTGTTTGAGCCTGGCACGCAATTTCGCTATAGCAATTCAGGCTACTTTATTTTGGGCGCCGTGATTGAAAAAGTCACTCAACAACGTTACCAAGATGTACTGCAAGAAAATATTTTTAAACCACTCAATATGCATAACACCGGTTACGATTCGCATGCAAAAATAATCAACCAACGTGCATCTGGTTATAGCAATAACTTAGACGGTTACACTAATGCTGATTACCTAGATATGTCGATCCCTTATGCTGCGGGGTCAATATACTCAACCGCACGCGATCTCGTTAAGTGGGACCAAGCGCTGTACACAAATAAGCTAATAAATAAAGAACTAAAAAAACAAATGTACACCGTATCTGAACAGCGTAATTACGCACTTGGCTGGGAAGTTAATCAGCTAGATGCTGATAAATATGGTAAACCATTGACACAAGTACAACATGGCGGTGGTATCGAAGGGTTTAATGCATTTATTAGCCGTATTATTGAAGATCAGCTACTGGTGATAATTTTAAATAACACTGGCGGTGCACCAATGACACCTATGACTAAAGGATTAACCAATATTTTTTATGGTAAGCCCTATGACGGTGCAACTGAAAATGTGGATAGCCAACTTTATCATGCCTTGCAAAATGGCGGTATTGCACAGCTTAAAAGCAAATATAATCAATTGGATGAGCAAAAAGTTCCGCTGCGAGAAAGAAGCATAAATTACTTTGGTTATGAATTAATAGCAATGAAAAAACTCGATGCCGCAATCGCAGTATTTGAACTAAATGCTGCTAAATACCCCGATTCTGCTAATACTCACGATAGTCTGGGTGAAGCGTATTTAACTGCTAATAAACCCGTACTTGCATTAAAAAGTTACCAGCGCGCCCTTGAATTAAACCCCGACAGTGAAAGCGCAAAGCAAGCAATTATAAAACTACAATACTAAATCAAAGAAGCCACCTTTGTTAGAATAAAAGATCGCTTGCTTTTTACTGTCGCTCGCTTTGAGTAATAGCTCATACTTGACCTGACAATTATCCGACTTTAATCAGTGCCTGACAGTTTGGCTGTGATAATTAATTTATTTAAGGTAGCAATTAATTTCAAAGGCACAATAGGCTTACTTAAATAAACAAGCCCACTACTATTAATTAATGAAATACGATCTGCACTTGTATCACCAGTTAAAATAACGGCTGGCACTATATTTCCTAAAATAGTTCTTATGTTTTTAACTGCTCGTATTCCATTCATATCATCCTCAAGATTGTAATCAGACAGTATAATGTCAGGTATAAATTGTAACCTATGTAACTCACCTATTGCCTCAGCCTCACTATGCACTGAAACAAATTCACATCCCCATTTTTCAAGCCAAAATGAAATGCCTGTTAAAATTTCTTTACTATCATCAATAATGAGCAGTTTTAGACCTTTAATAAGCGAGAAAGGTTTAGATATATCTGTTTCTCTGGTAAGTTTAGCGTTGCCTAATGGTAATTTAATCGAAAATACACTGCCCTCACCAAGAGTTGACTCAACCTGTAATGGCCAACTTTGAAGCTTACACAATTTCTTTACAATTGATAATCCTAACCCAATACCTTTTTTTCTATCTCCACAGGGATTAGCTACCTGATAAAATTCTTGAAAAATAATCTCTTTTTTGTCACTTTCAATACCGATCCCTGTGTCACTTACACTAATTTTTATAGTATCTACCTCTTGAGTAGCAGAAAGTATTATTTCTCCTTTATAAGTATAACGAAACGCGTTATTTAAAAAATTACTCAGAACTTGCTTTAATAAGGTTCGGTCTATATAACTAATAAGAGAGTTAGCATCAAATCTAAAGTGAATTTTTTGTTTTTCAGCTAAAGGCAAAAACTCTTTTGCTAACTGCTCAAAAATAGGAGTTAAATAGGTATGTTGTGGATTAGGTATAACTTGTTTTGCATCTAGCTTAGATATATCTAATAAACTATTAAGTAAATCAGACATACTTAACGCACTACTTTCCATATGTGTAAGCATGGAAATTAACTCAACCTGTTTGTTTTTATGTTTTAATGCATCAATAAAGAAAAACAAGGCCTGCAACGGTTGACGAATATCATGACTAGCAGCAGCAATGAACTGAGATTTCTGCTTATCAGCAGCTTCTGCTTGAGCCCGAGCAGCATTTTGCTCTTGTTTAAACATAAGTGCCGAAATTAATTGTTTGTTAATAACAAAAGAGAATAAAAATGAAGATATCCATAAAAAAATTATAACGAAAAGTGAAAGTGCTAAATCTTCAGGTGCAAGTAATATGATTTTAACTGCCAATGAAATCATTGGTAGACTCAAAAAAATAGTGTGCCTCATATGATAATAACAAAGTGCGTATGCAGTAGTACCTGTTAATGAAATCAATACCACAGTCATCATGTATATGGGGAGTTTAGAATTTTCATCTAGGAATATCCAAGGGGCAATAACTAAGGAAAATATAAACACTAACAAGGGAATTAGACTGAAAAGCGATCGTATCTTTAGATTTACATTCACAAACCTTAACTTAAAAAGGTACAAAAAAAACACACATACTAACAATAATACATTTAAGCTAAACCATAAGTAGGTTTCACCTTTTGAAGCGCTAGCCCTAAACAAATAAAAAATAAAGGGGAGCGCGGTAAAAATCCCTCCAACATAATGGGGCCACATTGCATGCTCATACGCATTGAATAGTATGTTATCAAATCTTGAGTTATTTATATGTGTTTTAATAATTATCCACCTAATCAATTTTCTTAGTGTTTAGAACCTAAGTTGCTAATAATAAATATTATATAAAACGTATTAAAATTGAGATTAGCTTAAAGGATAATGAAAAAAGCGGAAAGGGTAAACTTTCCGCTAATAGTTTTACTTATTGAGCTGATACTGGGCCTGTTTGGTCTGTTTGATTAAAAATCAACACATACCCCGAATAATTATCAGCGGATCTTGCTGAGAATGCATAAAAGCCTGAAGAGCCAGCGGTTAAAAAGTAGCTTTTAAAAGAGTCACTAGTAATTCCACTGGCTAGAACCTTTTGAAGTGCACCTGTATTTCCATTATACAGCCTCGCTTCGCCAGCGTTCGCAATTCCGTTTATTTCTGCAAATTTTGATACAACTAAAAAACTACCGTTATCTAATGCATTAATGTCTGTTGCAAATAAACCATTCTCTAAACCAGTCGTAATAGTAGTCCCTACTTGTGAACCATCACTCCCGTTAAACAAAATAGCGCTGCCAGCGTCAGCTACGCCATCAACATCATCATTTTGACTAGCAACAACATAGTTACCATTACTTAATCCAATAATTCCCGAAGAACCTATTTGGTCTCCTTCGTTATCACCTTTGAAACGATTTAACTCACTACCAGATTGACCATCTACCAAAACAACTAAACCAGCATTATGTACATCGTTAACTTGTGAACTAGCAATGGACCTTTCCATTTGATCCTCAACGGTTGATATTACAAAGTTATTATTGTTCAAAGTAGTTACACCATAACTACCAAAACGTTGAAAGTCCTTATCGCCTTCTAATGGTGACCCAATCAATTCACCAGTATCACCATTACGCAACTCCACTCGGCCGTTCCATCTTAGGTTATTGCTACTATAACTTGGTGATACAATGATATAATTACCGTTTGCTTGCACTTGAACTTCACTACCAAAACCATCGCCAGCTGTTATTCCGTAAACACTAGAAACTAATGAGCCGTTTGTACCATTGAACAAGCTTACATTACCAACATTATCCGCAGAACCGTTGATGGCACTCACATAAAGAGAACTTGCAACAAAATTATTTAAACCTACTGGTGTAATAACTTCGCCAAAACGGTCACTCGAAGCAGCACCTGTATAATGTTCACCTATTTGATTACCAGTTGTACCACTTATTAAAGTTATACGACCACTGTCAACACCGTTGCTTGAATCGAACTCAGGACTATTTACTACTATGTTGTCATTTGATAATACAGTTATACCTCCTGATATTGTAGATACTGTCCCTACAAGAATCCCATCGGTGCCACTATATACACCTAACTCACCAACATTAGTTAAAAGTGAGCCATCGGTATCACGCTTATCAACATTCGGGCTGCTTACTGCAAAATTGCCATTCGATAAAGGGTAAACCCCTCCAGAACTAAATAAGTCATTCACCTGCGTTCCAAAAACAGAGCTCCCAATTTGGGCTCCGGTATCACCATTTATTACTCTAAATTCACCAGCATTTTTTAGTTCTTTAGCACCTCCTGAACCTACTGCGCGAATATCTGAGAAAGATACTCGCGGAGAACTAATAACAAAGTTACTGGTATCGGATTCCAGTAGATAAATACCACCTGAACCGATATTATCTGTTGCACGGCTACCGGTAATACCGGTTCCAACCTGCATGCCTGTATCGCCATTTATAATTTTTACACTACCATACCCCGAAGGAGAGCTTATAATAAAGTTTCCATTGGGTAATTCGGTAATACCGTTACTACCAATCATTTCATCAACAACATTTCCAGAAATACTTGCAATTACTTCACGAGTAGTGCCATTAAATAAATGTACTGAACCACCACTCAAAGCACCAATATCATCGGAAGGCGAGGTAACCACAACATTGCCATTTTGTAGTATAACCACATGGTTTCCAAAAATATTATATTGATCTTTGAACGGGTCGATTAACTCACCTGAGGTCGTATTTGACCCAATCACGTAACTATCAGAATCAGTTGCTGTTTGTTCTCCTGCACTATTTCCTGTTGATGTAGTAACACTAACCTCAATGGTTAAGTCTGAATCATTTTGCAAATCAGAAATAGGAACACTAAAAGTAAACGCTCCGTTATCTACGTTTTCTTGCAAGTTGGAACTATTCACGGTTAAGGTGACTACATCACCATCTGCAACATCCCCGCCAACCGTTCCTTTTATTATTACAGGCATTCCTTCAGAAATCTCATCAGGGCTTAAAATGTCGTCATCGGTGACGTTGCCATCCAGAAAAATGGAAGCAGTAATAGTTGGCTCTACAGTATATGTTTCAATATCTGTTGCTGTCGCCTCGCCACTGAGATATCCAGTTGATGTTGTCACTGTCGCTTCTATAGTGCTATCTGTATCTAGCTCTAAATCTGAAACAGGCACATTTATCGAGAAAGACTTCTCGGTTACATTACCACTAAACGTTGTGTCGTTAACTTTAAGCGTTACAGTATCCCCATCTGCAACATCACCACCAACGGTACCAGTAATAGAAATTGGTGTTCCGGCATTTATTTCAGCTCTTGAAACTTCATCATCATTAGTTATATCTGCATCGAGTTTTAATGTTGCCGTTGCAGTCTGTGTTGCGGCTGGAGGAACGTTTTTATTGCTGTCGCCACATGCAGAAAGCAACGTCAGTGTGAGAATACTCAAAGTGGAAACTTTGGTTTTAAAGTAGCCGATATTTTTTTTCATATTTATCCTAGTAAATTTACAATAAAGACCACACCAAATACGTATGATCAAAAAAAAAATTTTCACTAGCTTACACAAAAGATTGGCCTTCAAAGCTAAAATTACGCTAAAAGTAGCAATATGACATCGTTTAAATAACGTAACTAAGCCGAATTAAATTTCGACATGTAATTATGATTCACTCTAGTTAAATTAAGCATAGTCATTGTTTTTAAATATTTATTTAATGAAGAATCATCTTGATTATTGGATATCAACAAAAAACAAATAAGTAGAAGAATCTTTCTAACGTATTATTAGTGAGATATAATCAATTAATTCACAAAGGTTAAATATTAGTAGTTTTTCAACTTGGCAAATAAAATACAAATTCTCAATGTAGACGATCATCCAATTTTTAGTTTCGGACTAAAAGAGTCATTGCAAATAATAAATGAAAATTATTCCGTCAAGTGTATTTCAGACTCTACTGAAGCACTTAGTTACCTTAAAAGTAATACCGATATAGACCTTGTTTTACTTGATTTGAGCATGCCTAATGTAAATGGCGTTTCATTTTTAAGAGCTTTGCAGGCGAGTACTATAATAGTGCCGATTGCTATTCTTTCCGCTCAGGAAGATATCGATTTATTAACAGAAGCATTATCACTTGGTATTGTTGGTATTATTTCAAAGAACAGCGATATTAAAAAGATTTCAAATTCAATTGGTAGAGTTTTAAATGGAGAGCTTTTAATCCCTCAAAACCTACAAAATTCGCTCAATGCAATTTCTAAATACTCTAAGGAAAATACAGAGACCGTATTAAGCAAGCGACAATTTGAGATACTGAAAATGCTTCAAGCTGGGCTTTCGAATCAAGGGATAGGAGAAGTACTTTTCATAAGTGAGCTGACTGTTAAGTCGCACTTAAGAACAATATTTAAAATATTAGGCGCAACAAACAGATTAGATTGTGTCCGAAAAGCAGAACATCTTAAAATTATCAAGCGGCTATGATTATCATGAAATATTTTATGCAGCTCATAAAAAAATCAATAGGGCCATACTTAGATTTAAACTTTTTTAAATCGTTAATCAGCTAAAGCAAGTTGAGTTTTAAAAAGAGTCTTTACATTTATTTTGTTTGCTTACAACCCGAAATACACCAGAGAAGATTATGCAAAAGTGATTGACACTGATATCGCCAATGGCCGTACGCCAGCAGAAAATCGTGAGCAAGCCTTTGGCGCATACGCATTTGTTGACTTAAATACTGACGCATCTGGCAATAATGCCGCATGGACCAAAACACAAACCTATCTTGCACTTGGTAATACTATGCATGCTGTTGCGCGCTTAGGTATTGATTCAACACCAATGGAAGGCGTAGATAGCGAGCTAATTAGTGAACTTTTTGCGGATGAGTTAGATGGTTATATTTGTGAAGTCGCACTTGTCATTGGTTATCACGAAACACAAACCGACTATAATGCTAAGCTTCCAAAATCACGTTTGAGTCAAGATCAAATTATTCAAGTGGTTTAAGTTTTACATTACCGGTTAAGAAGAGCCTGTTACAGGCTCACTTAAACAAGCTTTTGGCATTATAGCCCCTGCTATGTGCTCTCTTTAGCAGCTCCACAAACAATTTTTTCTTCGCCAAGATGATATATATTATTTATTGCTACATAGGCGCCAGATACAACGCCTGTAATAGGGACTAATAATATCCCACTAATTGAATAGTAGGTATTGGTATCCTCAAAGCCATTAATTATTTTCAATGTCTTACGGTCAGAAGATATTTCACATTTATTGACTGCTGACATGTCCTTAGTTGGTACAACGATACAGCCTGATAACATCGTCAAAGTAAAACATATAGTCGTAACTAATTTCATCTTATAACATCCTCGTTTTTAATTGTCATATAGAAACCATAAAAATTAATATTTATAGATTGTTGGGTAACTATCTTATAAATACTTTACTAAACAAAGTATGCGCTCCCCGCAAACCTTGCACATATAAATCAAGCTTATAGGTTCAATTTTCACTAATAAACATGCACATCAGACACCACACTATGCAACCGTTTTATATTGAGGGAACTTCCCTAACATTCTCTTCAATAACAATATCATAGATAGGCAACTTACTTTAGCAGTGATTCTGTTAAAGAAGTCAAGTTGCACCCAAATAAAGAGATCAGCTTGAGTAGATAGCTACAGCGGTTAATGAACCTACAGCAGCCATTGAAGAAGCTGCGCATAGTGCAAACTCTACAAGTGATAATACTGAGGTTGCGGATAAAAGCACAATTAGGGCAGACTAAAATAAACAAAATCATCAAAACAATAGGTTCATTGGTTTCAGAGATCCAACACTAAGCAGCTGGTATTACGACCTTAGCCGCAAATATAAAAAATATAGAGTCAGTACTTGATGTGTATATAGCGATAGCAGAGCAACTCAATAACCTTGTATTTCGATTTACTCTTTAACTAATCCAAATTAAAAAATCATATAGTTACACGCTATTACGCAACTATAGGGTCAATGCAGCAAGTGACGCTCTCACGTGAAGTAGGTACGGGCATCGCAGCAGGCTTCGACTTTATTAACTTATAGCAATATTGTGACCTCTTTTTAACTATTTTGTATTTAGTTATAAAAAGAGGCTGCTCGAAGCAGCAGCCTATAATTCTAACTACACTATCTAAGGTGCCCGCTTTCAACAATAGGCGTAACCCAATATTTTAATGGGGTGTATTGGCACACAGGGCTTAACGCCGTTTTAATTGTTTGCAGCTGCGCTAATAATATATGCACCTCAAACTGATAAAAGCTGCGATGACCTTCTACTTGCTCGGCAATATCAAATTCACTGTGCTCTTTACTGTAGCCTTCAATGTTTTTTAAGTTAAAGCCGGTAATGCAGTCTATGCCAATTAATATATCAACCACTTCATCTTTTATGTTTGTGGGTACATTTAGGGTAAAAAGTAACTGTTCAGCCATGTTTTTTCTCCAACCAACCATAAAAGATAGGTAATAAATAAAGTGTTGTAATTGTTGAGGTAATTAACCCGCCAATAACCACAATCGCCAATGGCTTTTGAATCTCAGCGCCAGGGCCGGTGGCAAATACCAGTGGCAGTAAACCAAACATTGCGGTTGTGGCTGTCATTAACACTGGGCGAAGGCGTCTGCTTGCGCCATCTAAAATGCGCTGCGTTACATTGGCAGAAAACATTTTCATTTGCTCAAAGTAGCTGATCATCACAATACCATTGAGTACCGCTACGCCAAGTAAAGCAACAAAACCAACCGATGCAGGCACCGACAGGTATTCATTACTAATAAACAGAGCAATCACTCCCCCCATTAACGCAAACGGAATATTAGCAATTATCAGCGTTGATTTAGATAACGATTTAAACGTGGTAAATAAAATAATGAAAATCAGTATTAATGCCACCGGAATAAGCACCAGCAAGTTTTGTGTTGCACGTTGCTGGCTTTCAAATTCGCCACCAAACGACAAGGTAAAACCACTGGGTAATTTTATGCTGCTATTAATTTTAGCTTCCAGTTCATTTACATAACTAACCACATCGCGGTTATCCACATTTACGCTTACAGAAGCAAAGCGTTTTGCTTTTTCTCGCTCTATTAACAATGGCCCCGTTTTAAAGCTAATATTAGCCACCTCTTCAAGTGGTAGTAGGCTGTTGTCGGGCATTAAAATTAGCTTTTGTTTTAATGCGCTCATTGACGATAACTCAAAGTGTGCTGCGCTATCACCTTTTTGTGCATTAAACACAATTGGGATCACGCGGTTTCCTTCTTGCAGTGCCGATACCTGTAGGCCTTCTAATTGCGACTTTAAATAATCGCTTAATCCTTCGGTGGTTAAACCAAACTGACTGGCAACCTCAGGAATAAGTTTAATATTTACGTATTTACCCCCTTCAATAAGCGCCATTTGCACATCACTTGCGCCGTCAATATTAGTGGCAAGTGCAGTGATTTTTTCAGCTAATGAGGCAAGTGTCGCAATGTCATTACCGAATACTTTAATCGAAATATCACCGGTGCCACCGGTGAGCATTTCTGATACCCGCATTTGTATTGGCTGAGTAAAGCCAATATTTACCCCTGGAAATTGCGCAAGAGTTTGTCGAATATCCTCGATTAGCAGCGCTTTGGAGTCAAAACGCCACGTATCTTTTGGCGCTAATTCCATAAACACATCGGTTTCGTTTAACCCCATAGGATCAAGCCCGAGTTCATCGGAGCCGGTACGGGCAACAATTTGTACGATTTCTGGGGTGTTTTTTAGCAGTGTGGCTTCAATTTGTTTATCGATATCCAGCGAGGCTTGCAAGGAAATACTCGGCGATTTTTCCAGTTGCACAATAATGTCGCCTTCATCTAAAACGGGCATAAAGCTTTTACCAAGCCCCTGAAATAACACCCCACTGAGCACTAAAACAGCAACTGATATAACACTAATAGCCACCGGCTTTTTAATTGCTTGGGCAAGTGTTTTAGTATAAAAACCTTGTAATAGCGTGACCATTTTAGGCTGGGTTACGGGTTCATTTTTTAATAACAATGAGGCTAAAATTGGAATAACCGTTAACGACAACAACAGCGCACTTAGCATTGCAAACACGATAGTTAACGCCACTGGGGTAAATAACTTGCCTTCTAACCCTGTTAACATTAATAGCGGTGAAAACACGATAATTATAATAATTGTGCCTGAGAACACTGGCGCCGCGACTTCTTTACATGCGCGATAAATAACATGCAGCCGAGGGAGGTGCTGATTGTTAGCCAACCGATTAACTATGTTTTCAACAATAACTACCGATGAGTCCACCAGCATACCAATGGCAATCACTAAGCCGCCTAAACTCATTAAATTAGCCGATAAATCAAACTGCTTCATCATTATAAATGTCAGCAATGCCGACATAGGTAAAGACAAAGACACCACCAATGAAGAGCGAATATCACCTAAAAACAAGGCAAGTAGCACTATCACTAAAATAATCGCTTGGCCTAATGCGCTGGTAATGGTGCTAATTGCGGTATTTATTAAGTTAGAGCGGTCGTAAAACACATTAATTTTTGTGCCTTGCGGTAATGAAGCTTCAATGGTGCGAAGTTTATCTTTTACATCTGCAACAACTTGCGCTGTATTACTATTTTTAAGCGCAATTATAAGCCCTTGTACCGCCTCTTCACTGTTTTTAGTGACTGCGCCATAACGGGTTAAACTGCCAACGTGTACCGTGGCAATATCACTTAACCGAATAACCTTATTTTGAGTGGACTTAATCACGGTATTTTCAATGGCGGTTATATCGTTGTATTTGCCCTCAGTGCGCAAAATTAAGGTGTCGTTGCCTTTTTCTAAGCGCCCTATGCCACCGTTTTGATTCGTTTGCGTGATTGCTAACTTCATTTCATCAAAGCTGACTTGATGCTGTTGCATCAATAAAGTATTGGGAAGTATTTCATAGGTTTTTGAAAAGCCGCCAAGGCTATTTACGTCAGCAACGCCGGTTACAGTGCGCAATAATGGACGAATTTGCCAATCTAAAAGCTCTCTTTTTTCAATCAGCGATAAGTGAGTACTTTCTATGGTAAACATGAACACCTCGCTCAAAGGCGTGCTCATTGGCGCCATGCCGCCACTAATATTACTGGGCAAGGTGGGCAAAATATTTAATAAACGCTCATTAACTTGCTGACGCGCCCAATAAATGTCGGTGCCCTCTTCAAAGTCAATGGTAATATCGGTAATAGAATACTTAGTGGTAGAGCGCAGCATTTGCTGTGACGGAATACCCAGTAATTCGGTTTCAATCACCCGTGTTACTTGCGATTCTATTTCAAGGGCGTTCATGCCAGGTAATTTGTAAACTATTTTAACTTGGGTAGGCGATATTTCTGGAAAAGCATCTACTGGAATACTTAACCAAGATTTAGCACCAATGGCCATAGCAACAATAACAAAAATACTAACAAACAAACGCTGAGTAAGTGAAAACTTAATAAGCTTGTTTAACATTTACTCTCTCCCTAAGTGAAGCAACATACCTTGTAGCGCACTTACCGAGCTTATTAGTACCTGCTGATCATCTAGGTTTTTATTAGCAGTAAATACATAGTCTTTGCCTTGTGTACCTTTGAGCTCAATCGGCAGTAACTCAAGATTATCGCCAGACTTCAAAGCAATGTAATTAACATCTTCAAATTCAAACACCGCTGACTTTGCTATTTTAAAGCCCGTTAATTTATTTACCGGTGTGACTTTGATAGTTTGCCCCAGTGTCAGCTGGCATTCATTCGAGCTTGGTGACGCCCACACAATTTGATGGTATTTATCTGCAATACTGTCATAGCTCTCAATATTTAAGCTGCAATGTTGTGACAGCTTAAAATGCGCTAACGTGTTGGTAAAACTAAGAGGGACTTTAATCTTAACGCGAATACTACTTGCATCGATAATATCAAACGCGGTGTCACCCATCATACGGTTTCCCGACTCATTGGTGAGTTTTAAAATGCCCGTTTTTGGACTCACTAAGGTCACGTTTTCATTATCATCAATGTTTAAAAATGCCATTTGATGTTGCATATGTTCAAAGTTTAGCATGGCTTCAAAATAGCTTTTTGTGATTTCAACCCATTCAGAGCTTCTTATTATTTTGTTTTTTAAGTGCTGTTGGTTTATGTCGTAATGGCTTTTAGCAATAGCGAGCATATCTTTTGCTGATTGATAGGCATCTAAAAAATGGTGTACATCACTGCCCTCAACGCTTGCGATAGTGGCGCCTTTTTCCACCATACTGCCGTTAGGGTATAAGTAACGAACCTGCTGTACATCAAACGCAAACAGCACCGTATAATTGACACCTGGTTTGAAATTGACTTCACCAATTAAACTTTGCCCGTTAATAAACTCTGTTTTTTGAATCGGCGCAAATTCAACATCAAAACCACTGAGTGACGAAAGCCCTACAGGTGCTAAATTTTGCGAAGCAAACACAGGATTAAATGTTAATAAAGCCACCGTAGAGAAGAAAAATAACGTATATTGAATACGCAAAAAATGACGCATTTTTTTTGTAGAATTTAACAGCATTTCGTTTGTTCACATTTGATTAATTTTATAGAATCAACCATGACTTTTTTATGCTGTTAAATCATCAGGCATACGCCGTAATGTTCCTAAAAACAGCTTAATTTACAGCATGGTACATTTGTCCATTGTAATTATAATGCATTGATAGTAGAGGTTTTAATGAGAGATAAGCTAATAGCGGCTACATTGTTGGTAATAATGGTGTTGAATTTTTTTGATGTTCTAACAGATATACGTTTAGGGGTGCCGCAGTGGCATATTTTTTCCGAAGGCTTGATCGTAGTTATCTCTGCAGCCTGTGCTATTTACTTAATTAGCGATATTCGTGCGCGTACTGCAAATATTAATGCGCTGAAACAAGAATTAGTACATTCAAAAAAAGAACTTAAAAACATATCACAAGCAATGATGGATGCGCGCCATGAATACAGCGGCGTTATTCAAACCCAATTTTCACAGTGGACATTGACCCGCAGTGAGCAAGAAGTCGCGATGTTGTTACTTAAAGGCTTAAGCTTTAAAGAAATAAGCGCACTAAGAAGCACAAAAGAAAAAACCGTTCGTCAACAAGCGTCCGATATTTACAGCAAAGCCGATGTAGAAGGCCGACATGAGTTTGCTGCATGGTTTTTAGAAGACTTTATGCAACAAGGACAATACCAACCAACAAGTTCAAGCCTCAATTAATTGACAAGCTACAAAGGTGAGGCCTCTGGTTATTTCTATAGCTTTGCATCCGCTGCGCATTAAATCTTAAGGAATAATTAAAAACCTTAATGATTATCTCTGTGTAAAACTAGATGAGTTCATTTTTACTATGACAACCATTGCTCAACTTAGCAAAAACATAACCCCCTACAGCCCCTGCAAGCAGCTGCATATAAAAACCCCAGCCTCTTGCGCCCGCTATAATAGTAATATTCATAATTGACTCAATAGCAATTAAAGCCGTAGCAAACGCCACAATACCCGCAATTACAAATAATTGCGCACCTTGTTTTTTAACTTTTTTAGCAATAAGCCAGGTAACCAAAAACGCGATGGCAAGTGCAATAGCAATAATAGCGCCATAGGTCGGTAGCAAGCCGAGCCAATCTTCAAGGGTTAAGTTAACACGGTCATTAAAGCCCACCACAACACCCACATTAACTAATTGATTGACAACGTATTGACTATGAAACAAGCTAGCGAGTGTAAATGTAAGTAACCAAGAAACTAAAAATGAAGGGAGTATACGTGTTAAAAACGACATGGTTATCTCAACTTAAAATGAAACTTTTTTCTTACAGTAGCAAAGGCTTGCAGGGTAAACAATCTCTACATTGTATTACTCTACTCTCGCTTTTAGCATTTTCTTGTAACGCCAGTGCCGAGCTACCAAAACAGCAATACACTGCTGATACCTTAGCAACAGGACTCAATTCACCGTGGAGCATGGTTAAACTCCCAAACAATACCTGGTTAGTCACAGAACGTGATGGCCATATTGTTATCATTAAAAACAACCAACAAACCCGAGTTAAACTAGATTTCGAGGGCTTATACGTTGCAGGCCAAGGCGGCCTACTCGATATAGTGCTTTCGCCAAATTACAGTGAATCAAAAGAAATTATATTCACTTACGCTCAAGGTGAGCTTGATGCAAACAGGCTCGTTATTGCCAAAGCTACGTTTGATGGTGCGCAATTTTCAACGCCAAAAATTATTTATAAAGTTGCCACTGATAAAGACACACCACAACATTACTCAGGCCGCGCCCTTGTCCTACCCGATAATACCTTATTATTTTCAAGTGGCGATGGCTTTGACTACCGTGAGCAAGCACAGGTTATGACCAGTCAACTTGGCAAAACATTACGCATAAACTTAAACGGCACGATACCAAACGATAACCCATTTATTAATCACAAAAATCCTGCAGCTCATGCTGTGTACTCACTCGGGCACCGTAACTTGCAAGGCTTGGTTTATGATTACGATACACAGCAAATTGTTAGCCACGAACACGGCCCCGCAGGCGGCGACGAACTAAACTATTTAACCCCAAGCACCAATTACGGCTGGCCGGTGATCACCAACGGAGATGATTACTCCCAAGCGCGTATTTCACCGTTTAGAGAATACCCTGGAATGGCTAAACCAACGGTTGATTGGACGCCCTCAATCGCCCCTTCTGGCATGGCTTATTATGGCTCAAAGCATTTAGCTTTTCCCTCACTACAACAGCATGTGCTAATCACTACGCTGGTCGATAAAAAGCTCTACAGCGTTAATTTAGCGAATGGTGAACTTACCCAGACTCATGTTTTACCAGAGGTAACTGGGCGTTTGCGGGATGTATTTGTTACAACCGAGGGTAATATCGCGGTGTTAACCGATGGAAAAGATGCAAAATTGCTGCTGATAACGCCAAAGTGATTAGCTTGACTAGATCGTTCAACACAACTGTATCTAAATACTCGACGAGCTTTTTATATGATTATCAGGTCTTATTTTTTGCTGTTTGAGCGAAAGTCAAAAAGAAAGACCTGACTTTATTGGTTTTTGCGATGCATATTTCTGATTAAATACAATCAAGGTGAGTTAGTTAAATTGGCTTTCGTCTATTTCAATGGTTATGCTATTTAATAAATCGTTAGTGAACTTTTCACTTTCTTCTTTACTGACATAACTTCCTTTGCCTTGAATATTTGCAAGTAACTGGTTTGCAATCTCCTCATAGGCAACATCTAATTGAGTCTGTAATGTTTTAATATCGTCGTGAGTCATCGAGTTGCCTAAAATAAAAGGCTTACTTGGATTAATTGGCCCATAGTTGCCTTCCCAAATTACTTTACCTGTTTTAGACTTAAGGACGGCTTTGAGCTGAGGTAAAAACCTTGTGCTTTTTTCGTCGGTAAAAATGACGCACCATGGCTCAAGTGTTATAACTTGTTTATGAAGATTTTCATTTAAGTGAATAGACTTTACTGATTCTTTTAAAATTTGAATGCTATTTAGCGAATTCAACAAAGTGCTCGCTAAATCAAAGTTCTCTTTTAAGTCGAGCTCTAAACTGCCTTTCATGTGCTTTTCATTAGACAAATCAGATGCTATAACGCCAAGAACCCCATAACGCAGCCCTACATCATCCGACGTATTAACCCAATTAGTAATAACAAAACCTGAACCTTCAATTCTTCGATCCCCTATAGCTAAACTCCAATCATTCCAATCGATATTTAATACATCTAGTTTAATTTTTTCATTTGAACCTAAAGGAACAGCACCTCCCCTTTGAACCGATTGGCACGCTGAAACTAAAAAAATAAAAGTGAATATAAATAGGTGCTTATACATTATAAAACAATCCTTGTTAAAAACTCGATTAATCAAAAGTAAACTATAACACCCTTATTTAACTCTGCGCACTAGTTAAAGTTTTCCGTGCTGAATGATGAACACTAACGCAATCAAATAAATGGCATTGTTAATCCACTTGATTGATTTGTTGTGTGCCTATTTCCACATAGCCAACCTACATTGTATAAATTTATCTAAGGTTTGCTGGTGTAACTTGTGATAAGTTACCCCCATGCTATATCTATTTCAAACTTCCTACAACTTGTTGAATAAGCAAACTTTTTACTTATTTCATCAAAAAGAGTCATCTGCAACCTCAGTGGCTACAATAATAAAAAAGTTAAGCCTATCTTTGCAGTTGCTATTTACTCCTCGTTCATATGGTTGACGAGGTAATTTTTGAACCAATTCTGATAATATTTTTACCTCTTGTTGTTCAAGCTTTGTATTACAAGGCATAGCGTTCATATAAAACGAAGAAGCCCAGTAAATATCACCTTTACTATTTACCCATACTCGTTCCGTAGCTCTCATCGTCTCGATTTCAGCTCGAACTATCTAATCTCGCTCCTTTCCAACTACAAACATCGATAATACAAAAATCACTAAACCTATTAGTGATTTCATGAAACTTCCTTATGTACTTAACAACTTACCATGTGCCAAGTAAGCGGTTTATAAAACCCCAAAACAGCATTTAATAATGTTATTCGAAAAGCTAATTTATGGGGTTTAAACTATGATGGCTAAAGCCGATTCCTACGCGGTGAGTTTCACACCGAGTTAATCCACAGCTCGCTAACTTTACTCTCGCTAACTTGCTAACTGAACCCTGATTAACAAAAAAGCCGCTGTTCATTACAAACAGCGGCTTCTCTCTTAAAGCTTAAAACTTACAGCTCTAAAGCTTTAACGGGCTTATTTAATTACTTCAAGGCCGTTCATATATGAACGAAGTACTTCAGGCACGACTACTGAACCATCCGCTTGTTGGTAGTTTTCTAAGATAGCCACTAAAGTACGTCCTACTGCTAGGCCTGAGCCATTGAGTGTATGCAGTAACTCTGGCTTCTTCTCACCCGCGCGACGAAAACGTGCTTGCATACGGCGCGCTTGGAAATCAACCATGTTTGAACATGATGAGATTTCACGGTAGGTATCTTGCGCTGGTAACCATACTTCTAAATCGTAGGTTTTTGCTGAGCCAAAGCCCATGTCACCCATACATAAAATTACTTTACGGTATGGTAGCTCTAGCGCTTGTAATATTTGCTCTGCGTGACCTGTTAGCTCTTCCAATGCTTGCATTGAATCTTCTGGTTTTACCAGCTGTACTAGCTCAACTTTATCGAACTGGTGCTGACGAATAAGGCCACGAGTATCACGGCCATAACTGCCAGCTTCACTTCTAAAACACGGAGTGTGGGCAGTTAAACGAATTGGTAAATCTTTTTCGTCGTAAATTTCGTCACGCGCGCTGTTTGTCAGTGGTACTTCAGCAGTAGGAATTAAGCTAAAACCTTCTTGCTCTTCACCGTCATCATTTACAAGACCTTTAGTGTGGAATAAGTCTTCTGCAAACTTAGGTAATTGGCCTGTACCGTATAAACTGTCGCGGTTTACTAAATACGGTACGTACATTTCTGTATAACCGTTTTTATCTGTATGCGTGTCTAGCATAAATTGCACTAGTGCACGGTGCATGCGGGCCATTGCGCCGCGCATTACAGTAAAGCGTGAACCGGTAATTTTAACGCCCATTTCAAAATCAAGGCCGTTTAAATCTTGTCCTAAGTCTACATGATCTTTTACTGCAAAATCATACTTTTTAGGCTCGCCCCAGGTTGAAATCTCAACGTTGTCAGATTCATCAGCGCCCGCTGGTACTGATTCATCAGGTAAATTTGGGATAGCTAAAGAAATTTGCTTAAGCTCTTCTAAAATAGCGTCTTGCTCAGCTTTAACACTATCAAGTTGCGCGCCTAAGTTGCTTACTGCATCTAACAATGGTTGTGCATCTTCGCCTTTAGCTTTAGCTTGGCCAATCGCTTTGGAGCTGCTGTTACGCTCACTTTGTAATTCTTGTGTTTTTACTTGTAATGTTTTGCGTTTTTCTTCAAGTGCGCTGACAGTCGCAGTATCTAGCTCGTAACCACGTGCTGCTAGACGCGCAGCTGTTTGCTCGAGATCTTGACGTAATAATTTAGAATCTAACATGTTAGTTTTTAACCTTTTTGCATTACCAGCTGAAGGCCCAGCCAAGCCATAAAAATACACACCACCACATTTAAGGTGATATTGAGGGCCATTTTAAAAAAGTGACCTTGTTGTAATAACAACAACGAATCCATTGAAAATGTCGAGAAGGTGGTCAAAGCACCTAGAAAGCCAATCCCTATAAGGGTTTTAGCGGGGCTAACGGTGATAATTTCGCGCTCTATCAAACCGTATAATACGCCCATCAACAATGAACCAAGAATATTAACCGTCAACGTGCCAAAAGGGAATCCCCTACCAAGTAGTTTTAGCATGGTTTCACTAATAAAAAACCGTAAACAGGCGCCTGAGGCTCCTCCTGCGGCAATCATGAGATATATCTTAAGGCTTGTCATAGCGTTTTATGTCACTGTGATGATCGCGCTCTTTTAAATAGTCGAGCTTTTGCTTTATTTTTTGTTCTAAGCCACGATCCGTTGGAAAGTAATATTGCTTATCGGCTATCTGCTCTGGAAAGTACTTTTCTCCTGCAGCATAGGCGCCTTCTTCATTATGCGCATAGCGATATTCAGCACCATAGCCTAAGTCTTTCATTAAGTTGGTTGGTGCATTACGTAAATGCTCTGGCACCGGGTAACTTGGCTCGTTCTGCGCATCCGCTTTGGCTTGATTAAACGCCGCGTACACCGCATTACTCTTCGGTGCGCTAGCTAGGTAAATCGTAGCTTGTGCAATTGCACGCTCGCCTTCACTTGGTCCAACTCGCTGAAATATATCCCATGCATTGAGGGCCACTTCCATGGCACGCGGATCAGCATTACCAATATCTTCAGTGGCGATGGCGAGTAACCGCCTTGCAACATACAGCGGATCGCCGCCACCGGCTAAAATACGACAATACCAATACAAAGCACCATCTGGGGAGCTACCTCGAACTGACTTATGAAAGGCTGAGATCAAATCGTAAAATTCATCCCCCCCTTTGTCATACTTGGCTAAATGCGTTGGCAATACTTGACTGAGTACGTGCTCATCAACTAAGTATTGGCCGTTTTGCTCTACGGTTAAATCAATCGCCTGCTCAAGTAAATTAAGCACTTTACGAGCATCGCCATCACTGGCTTGGCACAACGCTTGTTTAGCATTTTGTGCAAGTACCACCGTTTTATTTTTCAGTTCATCATCGCTTGCAAGCGCTCGCTCAATAACAAGATGCAAATCAGTGTCTTGCAGCGATTTAAGGACATATACTCGTGCTCGCGATAAAATCGCATTGTTTAGTGCAAACGAGGGATTCTCGGTGGTGGCACCAACAAAAATAAAGGTACCATCCTCTATATGTGGTAAAAACGCATCTTGCTGAGATTTATTAAAACGATGTACTTCGTCAACAAACAGTAAGGTACGTTGGCCACGACCTTCAAGGTTAGTACGCGCTTCACTCACCGCATCACGAATATCTTTAATGCCTGCCGTTACCGCCGACATTTGAATCAGCGCCGCATCGGCATGGTTGGCAATAATTTGCGCTAAGGTAGTTTTACCAACGCCCGGCGGCCCCCACAAAATAAGACTGTGGCAACGCCCTGCTAAAATAGCTTGATAGAGAGGCTTATCTTGGCTTAATAGATGTTGCTGGCCAATATACTGATCTAAACTGGTTGGTCGCATGCGCGCCGCAAGTGGGCGCACATCCGGGCCAAAATTAAAGCCTAAATTACTCACCTTGACTTTGATCGTCTATTTCAACGCCTTCAGGAATACTAAACTCAAAGGTTGAAGTAGCAAGGCTTTGATTTACTTTAGTGTCGCTAAAAGTAAATGTAGATGATTGCCCTGAGCTGTCTTTAACCAATAATGACGCTAAGCCTACTTTATCTGCTGCAAACACAATATCCAGCTGTTCAACTTGGCTTTCAACGCCTTTATTAGGTGTAACACTGAACCCAGTATCCGTGGCGTGTACTTGGTACTTTTGCCATTGCGCCGGATCTTTGGAGGTAAGTAATACAAACGGTGTTGAATCAATCAAACTGTGAGTATTCATAATCGTTACTTGCTCAGCGAAGCTGTCGAAGTAATAGGTTTTATCGCCATTTGATACAAATAACGTGTCATCAGGGCTCGCTTGTTGCCAACGGATCATCATTGGCTGTTGTAAGGCGATAGTACCTTCACCTTGCATAATTGATTGGCCTTGGTCGTCATTAACTTGCTGCGCAAATTGCGCTTGAAAACTCTTTAAACCGGCCAGTTTATCTTGTAATGCTTGGCTGTCATCTGTTGCACTGTCACTTGCAAATACTGATGCTGATAAAAAACAGCTAATTGCTAAGGCTAAATATTTAATTTGTTTCATTTAATTTGCTCCACCATTGGGCACTAATACATCTCGGGCACCGTTATGACCTGGTGCGCTTACAATACCCGATGTTTCCATTTGTTCAACCAAACGTGCGGCACGGTTGTAACCAACACGTAATTTTCGCTGCACACTTGAAACTGACACTTTGCCTGTTTCAACAACAAATGACACGGCTTCATCATAAAGCGGGTCTGATTCTTCATCCGCGTTTTCACTGGCTTCGCCTGGCAATAAAATATCCTCAGTGGCGTCACCATTTAAAATTTCGTCTATATAATTTGGTTTTGCACGTGCTTTCCAGTCATTCACCACCGCATGTACTTCATGGTCATCAACAAACGCGCCATGTACACGTATCGGTACGCTGGTGCCCGGCGGTAAATAGAGCATATCACCCATACCTAGCAGGTTTTCTGCGCCTTGTTGATCTAAGATGGTACGCGAGTCAATTTTACTTGATACCTGAAACGCCATTCGCGTTGGGATATTCGCTTTAATTAAACCAGTAATTACATCAACCGATGGGCGCTGTGTTGCTAGTATTAAATGAATACCTGCCGCTCGGGCTTTTTGCGCAATACGGGCAATTAGCTCTTCAACTTTTTTACCAACAATCATCATCATGTCAGCAAATTCGTCAATCACCACCACGATACTCGGTAACTTACCTAACTCGTCTGGTCCTTCTTTCATACCATCAGTATCTTTAAATAATGGATCGAGAATCGGGTAACCCGCCTCTTTCGCATCCAATACCTTTTGGTTGTAACCTTTTAAGTTACGAACACCTAACGCCGACATTAACTTATAACGACGTTCCATCTCACCTACACACCAACGCAGCGCATTGGCAGCTTCTTTCATATCGGTGACCACTTCACACAGTAAATGTGGGATACCTTCGTAAACAGAAAGTTCCAACATTTTCGGGTCAATCATTATCATACGCACATCATCAGGGCCTGATTTGTACAGTAAGCTTAATATCATTACATTAACGCCCACTGACTTACCTGAACCTGTGGTACCTGCCACCAGTAAATGCGGCATTTTACCCAAATCAGCACAGATTGGTTCACCGGCAATATCTTTACCTAAGACCATAGTCAGTGGCGATGGATTTTGCTCAAATTTTGGTGCGTCGATTACTTCTGATAACCGCACTATTTCACGGTGTTTATTCGGTAATTCAATCCCTACATAGGTTTTACCCGGAATAACTTCAACCACTCGGACACTAACCGCTGATAGCGAGCGGGCTAAATCTTTAGCAAGACCAGTAATTTTAGAAACTTTAATACCCGGCGCTAAATCAAGCTCAAAACGGGTTACAACAGGTCCAGGGTATACGGCAACAACCGTAGCTTGAACGTTAAAATCAAGGAGTTTAGTTTCAACTAACCTCGATACAGCTTCAAGCTCTTCTGGTGAAATTGGGTTTTTGGCTTTATCAGGTCTATCTAACAAATCAAGCGTAGGCAATGGCGTACTTGGCGGCTTTTCTTCGAGTAGCTGCTCAAACTTTTCTTTTGCGGTAGGTGGAGGCTGATAGGTACTCTTTGGTTTTGGCATTGGTCTTGCTGGCGAAACCACAGTAGTAACTGGTTTTTCAGGCTCAGTAACATGGCTTTGATCAAGCGCATTTAAGGCAGCCGCAGTGTCCATTGGTTCATCATCAATGGCGCTAAAATTAATTTCTTGATCCAGAATATCATCCAAATCATCAAATGCAGGATGAGAGTCTTGATTTGACACCGCACTATCACTATCCACTTTTGGTTCTGAAAAGCGAATGGCGGGTGTTTCTTTACGTGTCTGTTGCTCATTAACCGGGTCTTGTTCAATTACAACTTCAGTATTTGCAGTGCGTTCGCGTTTTAACCATGCTTTTAAGTGATGGGCAATAAAACGATAACCTCGCATGATCAAATCGCCAATAAAATCGACACATTGCACCCACGACACACCTGTTAATAATGTTAATCCAGCAAAAAAGAAACATAATAATAAAATCGAGGTACCGGTAAAGTTAAATGCAGGCATCATCGCTGAAGCTATCACATCACCGACTACCCCACCGGATGAAAAATTATAAATATCATCAAAATTAATACTACTGATAGCCGTTGCTGAAGTGATAAATAATGCAAAACCAATCACTCTAAGCGATAACGTTGTATAGTCGAGTTGAAATATTCTATGAGGTTGCTTAAATAATAAGTAGCCGAATATTTGTAGTGCAGCTGGCACAAAATAAGCTAACCAGCCAAATGTCAGCAATAAAATATCGGCGATCCACGCACCTGCAGCTCCAGTTATGTTTCTTACATTGTCATAACCTGTTTGCGACCAACTCGGATCAGCAGGATCAAAGCTTACCAGCGCACACAATATAAATATTGCGGCAAAGGTGCTAATTATTAAACCGGTTTCTAATAGTCTTTGTACACCGTTTAGGCGCATAACTCGCTATTCCTCATTTTTCTTTGTACTTCTTTGTACTCATTCTTAGCAATGGAATACCTTAGCAGGAAATACTTTTTGTTGCACTTTATCTTAACCATGATGGCCTGATTATGAACAGGTTTTTATTAATCGCGCATGTATCAATAATACAACTTAAGTAGTTACTAAAAAATGGCGCATAATTCAGCCGATATATGGGCGAATAATCACCCCTTGCTCGCCTTTTACTTCTTCCATAACAACATAGGTACGGCTTTCACTAACGTTCGGTAGCTTGAGCAGAATATCCCCTAATACACCACGATATTCAGACATATCATTTACGCGGGTTTTTAGTAAAAAGTCAAAGTTACCCGAGACTAAATGGCATTCGATAATTTCATCATGCTTTTTAACTGCAGCACTAAATTCATCAAACACATCAGGTGATGTTTTAGTGATTGTCACTTCGACGTACACCGACAAACCTTGCCCAAGTTTAGCAGGGTCAACCACGGCTTTATAACCGACGATGTAACCTTCGCGTTCGAGCTTTTTTACACGCTCTAAACAGGGCGTTGCACTGAGCCCCACACGTCGAGCTAATTCAACATTAGACACTCGGCCATCGTGCTGTAGCTCTATTAAAATCTTACGGTCAATACGGTCTAATAACTCATGCATAATAACGACTAGTTTTTTGTACTGTTTAAACGGTGTTTTCAGATTATATCACTAGAATACCGATTAAAAAAGGTGGGACACACTGCCAGTACATGAATATAATAGTGAAAAATTTTATCCCGTTCTATTAAGGCAATATTATGATTATCGGTGTACCTAAAGAAATAAAAAACCATGAATACCGTGTAGGTATGGTCCCTGCTAGTGTTCGTGAGTTAGTAAACCACGGCCACCAAGTTTTTGTTGAATCTGATGCAGGTATGGGCATTGGCTTCACTAACGAAGATTACACACTGGCAGGTGCAGAAATTCTAGCAACTGCTGCTGAGGTTTTCGCAACAGCAGAGATGATTATAAAAGTAAAAGAGCCACAAGCCGTTGAACGTGCAATGCTACGTGAAGACCAAATTCTTTTCACTTACTTACACCTTGCACCAGATCTTCCACAAACTGAAGACCTAATCAAAAGCAAAGCAATTTGTATCGCATACGAAACAGTAACTGATTCACGCGGTGGTTTGCCACTACTTGCACCTATGAGTGAAGTTGCTGGCCGTATGTCTATTCAAGCTGGTGCACAAGCGCTTGAAAAATCAAACCATGGTCGTGGCATGCTACTTGGCGGCGTACCGGGTGTTGAGCCAGCTAAAGTTGTTGTTATTGGCGGCGGCATGGTTGGTCGTAGCGCAGCACAAATGGCTGTTGGCCTTGGTGCTGAAGTTGTCGTACTTGATCGTAACATTGACGTACTACGCGCACTTGACGCTCAGTTTGGTAATAAAGTTAAAGCGATTTACTCAACAGCTGATGCACTTGAAAAGCATGTACTTGAAGCTGACCTAGTAATTGGTGGCGTACTTATCCCAGGTGCTGCTGCACCTAAACTAGTTACTGCTGAACACATTAAAGCAATGAAGCCTGGCTCTGCAATTGTTGATGTTGCAATTGACCAAGGTGGTTGTATCGCAACGTCTAAAGCAACAACTCACGCTGATCCGACCTTCATCGTTGATGACGTTGTTCACTACTGTGTTGCTAACATGCCAGGTGCTGTACCACGTACATCTACTTTCGCACTTAACAATGCAACATTGCCTTTCATCATTAACCTTGCAAACAAAGGTTATAAGAAAGCATTACTAGATGACGCTAATTTCCTTAAAGGTCTTAACGTGATCAAAGGCCAAGTAACTTACAAAGAAGTTGCTGAAGCCTTCAACATGCCATACGTAGATCCACGTACTGCTGTTGAAAACGCATAACTAGCGTTTAGAATAATAAAAGCCTGTGAACATCAGTTCACAGGCTTTTTTTATATCACCAAAAAAGTTTATTACAGCTTACATTGTGGGTTTTTACCCGCCGCTTTTGCTGCTTTTTGCTCATTTAATGCTTGTGGCAATTTTGCTTGTAGCTCTTTAATGCGGTTAGCAGGTGCTGGGTGAGTAGACATAAATTCAGGTGTATTACCACTGCCTGCTTTACTCATATTCTGCCAAAGTGTTACGGATTCTTTTGGATTAAATCCGGCTTTTGCCATTAAATCTAAACCCACTTGGTCGGCCTCAGATTCATGAGAGCGACTAAATGGTAAAATAACGCCGTACTGCGCACCTAAACCAAGACCTTGCATAATTTCGTTACGATATTGTACATTGCCCATTTCAAGTGCGGCACTGCCCGCTTGCATACCTGTTTGTAGCAAGGAACTTTGTGATACGCGTTCATTAGAGTGCTCAGCAATTACATGCCCTACTTCGTGCCCGATAACGGTTGCTAGCTGATCTTGATTTTCAGCCACTTTCAACAACCCTGTATGCACACCAATGTAGCCACCGGGTAATGCAAACGCGTTAGCTGAATCGTCTTCAAATACCACCACTTCCCACGCCTGAGTTGCATACTGTTGCGGTAATACTGCAATCACATCGTCAGCAATACACTTTACATACGCATTTACTTGAGGATTATTATTAATTTTTTGATTCTTTTTCATATCAGCAAAGCTTTGCTGACCCATCTGACTCATTTGTTGATCAGAATAAAGCGCAATTTGCGTACGCCCTGTTGGTGATGTTTTACAACCCGCTAATACAGCGGTGGCAAGCACAGCCAAAACTAATTTTTTCATTGTATTCTCTTAACTAACAATTTAATTGTTCTTAGAATAGCAAACCAGCCTGCAATTGAATATATCGACTGCCAGTAAAAACATCTGTTGCGTTATATTTCAGTTAAAGGCGATAGTTAGCATGCAAACTAAGTACCCAAGACTAATTGTCGCTGTTACAATAGCAGCCTCTTTTTGTTTAATGGGTTAGTCATGCAGGACTCGGTTTCTTTAAATAAACGCATTCTATTACCTTTACTCGCCAGTATTGTTGCAATTACGCCACTGGCAATCGATATGTATCTTCCGGCAATGTTAGTCATTGCTAACGACCTTAATACCACAATGCCCAATGTACAAATATCGTTAAGCATATATTTAGCTGGCTATGCGCTGGGAATGCTATTTTTTGGCCCAATCGCAGATCAAATTGGTCGTCGCGTGTTAACGAAGGTCGGCTTAGCATTGTTTGGCTTAAGCTCTGTCGCATTGGCCTTTTGTAATGACATTCATCTATTTTGGGCTTTGCGGGGCGTACAAGCATTCACAGGTGCTGCAGCAACCGTTGTGGTGCCAGGGATAATTCGTCATATTTATAAACAAGATACTGCTAAAGGAATGTCGTATGTATCGATGATCATGATGGTAGCGCCCTTAGTCGCACCAACGGTTGGATCAATGATCATGGGCTTATCTCACTGGCAAACAATCTTTTTAGTACTGGCTAGTTACAGCTTTGTTATTTTAGCCTTGGTACAAATATACTTAATCGATATCCCTATTTTCAAAAGCCCGATGAAAGGCTTTGCACTATTTTTCGATAGCTATAAAACCGTATTTAAAAATAAAGATACCCGAGCAGATATAGCCAGCTCAATGTTTGTCTCATTCGGCTTTTTTTGCTTTTTAACCGCAGTGCCCTTTGTATACCTTGATTACTTTAAAGTATCAGAACAATTATTTGGTGTTTTATTTGCTTTCAATGTCATGGCGCTAATGTTTGGTAACTTTTTAAATACCCGCCTAGTACCACGTATTGGTTCACGAAAAATGCTGTATTATGGATTAGCGGTCGGCTTTGTAGCTGGCAGTGCCCTACTCACATTTAGCATATTACACCTATCGCTGTATTTTATTGTTGCAGCTATTGCTCCTCTGATGATGAGTTTAGGGGTTACCGCTAGTAATGCTGATGCATTGATCTTAATGCAGTTTGAAGAGCGTTCTGGCACCGCTACGGCGGTTATTGGTACATTGCGCTTTGGCAGCGGTGCATTAGTCGGTCCAATTTTAGCCTTAATGCATGCACAAAGTGCGGTACCATTTTCAAGCTTAATGTTCAGCGCATTAGTATTAACACTAATAGCCCAGCTTTGGCACCGAGCTAGAAACAAAAAAAATGCCCGTAGTTAACGGGCATTTTTTTACTAAGCGACTTATTTATTCAGCTGCTTTAGATACCATCACCATTGCAGGGCGTAATAAACGACCATTTAATGTATACCCTTTTTGCATCACTGCTAATACAGTGTTAGGTGTTACATCATTGCTTGGTTGAATCGACATTGCTTGGTGGAATTCAGGATTAAACTGCTCACCTTGTGGGTTAACAATTTCAACACCAAATTTTGCAACCGCATCGTTGAAGCTTTTAACTGTCATATCAATCCCTTCAAGCAATGGCTTTAAGGTTTCGTTTTCTTTGTCTGAGAACTCAATAGCACGTTCTAGATTATCAATAACAGGTAATAATTCGTTAGCGAACTTTTCAAGTGCAAATTTATGCGCTTTTTCTACATCTTGTGCAGCACGGCGACGAATATTATCAACGTCTGCAGCGGCACGTACTACGCTATCTTTTTGGTTTGCGATAGTTTGTTTCGCATCTTCAAGCTCAGCATAAAGCATAGCAATTTCAGCTTCAGGGCTAACTTCTTCGCCTTCGTGCGCGTCAGCAGCTTCTACAGCCGCTTCAACGTCTGCTTGCATTTGCTCTAATTCTTCGTTTAATTCAACTTCTTGCTCTGGTGATTTTGTCTGCTCAGACATAATTTAAGTGCTCCAATACTTTTCAATTGCGGTAATTATGGGGATTGAATCAAAAGATTCAAGAGCCAGATGACTCGATTAATTTAAATTCTTGAATGATTGCTTCAATTTGCGCCGATTTAGGACAAATTACACAAAAACGACTTTGATATTCTTGATTTTGAAAATACGGCACGCTGATCACCATCAGTTCGTCACAATCAGTAAATGGCAATTGTGACGTATTTAAAACCGACACACCATTTTTAAAAGCTAACTTATCTTCTACAAAGTTCAAAAATGAGACACCAATATTTAAGCTTTGTTCACAATCAATTTGCCGATATAAATAATTTTCGCCGACCACGATACTGTTATCTGAGCCTAATTTATGGCTCAGCTCACGGGTCCATTGATTTAACGAATCATGACAATTTCGTGGTGCTGTATTTGCCATTGCTTGCATACGGTACAAGCCTTCCATTAAAGTTTGCTGACTGAATACAGTATTAAGCCAAGTAGCGAATTGATAACGTACGGTGTCAGACGCATCATCCGGCTTATGAATACAAATGTTATGGCTTTGCCCTGCTCTATCTAACAGTAAAATAAGCCAATCATTGCTGTCAAAATCTAATACTTCAACTCTAAAAACGTGTTGAGAACTTACTTGCGGCAGACCAACGCAGCAACATACCTGATAACGCTGGCTTATACCATGCGCCATCTCGACTAATTGCGCTTGTGCAGGCTGCCAATATTGCGCAATCTGCGACAGAGGGAAAAATTCACTTAGCCAATAATCAAATCCGGCATTAGTAGGTACCCGTCCAGCAGAAGTATGCGGTGAATACAGCAGGCCTATTTTTTCTAGGCGCGACATCGCATTTCTAACTGTTGCAGAACACACAGCCATACCTTTTTGCTTGGCAATACGGCTTGACGCGACAGGTTGACCTTCACCATTACAGTACAGGCTCATCACGGCGGAAAATATTTGCTGATCTCGAGGGTTTAAATTCATAGTATCTACATCTTGCTGCATACTGGGGATATCGGGGCGTAGTGAGTTTATTTCAAGGTTATTTTCAAACTTGTCACTTTTGAGTTACTCTACTGATATTAATACTATTGATGCGTTTATCATGGAATCACCGTTTAAAACCATAGGTTTAATTGGCAAACCAAATCACAGTGGTGCAGCTGCAACTTTACAGCGCTTATACACTTTTTTAAATGCGTTAGGATTTGACGTGTTATTAGAGCAGAGAACCGGTCATCAATTAACCAATGTCCCCAAGGAAAAGTTAGTCAAACTGGTTGAGCTTGGCGAACGTGCCGATCTCGCTATTGTGGTCGGAGGTGATGGTAATATGCTTGGCGCAGCAAGGGTATTAGCCCGATTTGATGTTGCTGTTATAGGCGTAAATAGAGGCAATTTAGGCTTTCTAACAGATTTAAACCCTGAAGGCTTTGAAGCTAGTTTAGAACAAGTATTAAGTGGTCAATATCTTGAAGAAAAACGCTTTTTATTAGAGGTAGCAGTTTATCGCCATGGCGAATTAAAAAGTGCTAACTCAGCAGTGAATGAAGCCGTTTTACATGCCGATAAAGTCGCTCACATGATTGAATTTGAAGCCTTCATTAATAACGATTTTGTTTTTTCTCAGCGCTCTGATGGTTTAATTGTCTCAACCCCTACGGGCTCAACAGCCTATTCGCTGTCGGGTGGCGGGCCCATTTTGACCCCAGAACTAAATGCAATCTCATTAGTACCGATGTTTCCGCATACATTATCAAGCCGACCATTAGTGGTTGATGCCGATAACGAAGTACGCTTAAAGCTCAGCTTAGAGAATACCGACAGCTTACAAGTCAGCTGCGATAGTCATGTGGTGCTTGCTGTATTGCCTGGCGATGAAGTGATAATTAAAAAAGCAGATAAAAAACTGCGCCTGATCCACCCCAAAGACTACTCTTACTATCATGTACTTCGCACTAAGCTCAACTGGGGTAGTCGTTTATATTAATTTTATTGCGCTCATTCAGACTTTAGAGCAAAATAAGCTGAATTCATTTATTACCTTTTCAAGGGAAATCAAACCGAAATGACGTATGTTGTTTTCTTTGCTTTATTATTATTGATAACGCTGCTTGGCAGCTATTTGGTGATTGAAAATAATCGCCGAAAAGCGCTTGAAGCGCAAAAAAAGCTATTCAATAATCGCGTTAAAGAAGTAACTCAACAGTTAAAAATAAAATTAAATGAGTACTGCGACGCAAAAATAATTCGTCCTAAATACATCCCAAGAATACAAGTTATTGCCAGTAATTTCTTTGTCGTACAACCTCATACTGACGAAAACTTATTGTATCTTGAACGCATAAACGAGTCATTGATCAGCACGATTAGTAGTGAGTTGGCAAAAACTTATGTAACAGGTGAGCGAGATGCACTAGCTGAACGCTTAGATTTTTTTGTGGCTGAGTTACCCATAGCCGGCGTTGCTTACAATAAAACGTTTTACCATGAACTTTTACCATCCATGATTAAAGTTTTACGCACTGATGATTTATCTGCGAATCCTGAAGATTATGTCAAACCTGTTGATCCTGAAACTAATTTTGAGAAATCAACCAGTGAGTAAGTAATAAACTAGATAGCGACATTAAAAATTAATTTGCAAAAACCCAAAACACTGTATAAATTAACAGTTAATTGACTGGATGGATGAACAGTATGTTAACTGGGTTAGAGATTAAAAATTTTGCAATTGTAAGCAATTTAAGCACCGAGTGGCAAAGCGGTATGACAGCCATTACGGGTGAAACAGGTGCCGGTAAATCTATTGCTATTGACGCCTTATCTTTATGTTTGGGTGAACGTGCCGAAGCCTCAGCTGTTCGCCCAGGCACTGAGCGCGCTGAAATATGCGCTACCTTCGATTTAACCAACCTCCCCTTGGCTAAGCAGTTTTTAGAACAGCATTTGCTATCGAATGATGAGCAAGAGTGCTTACTTCGTCGTGTGGTGTGTAAAAATGGCCGCAGCAAAAGTTATATTAATGGCACCCCAGTCACTGCAGCCCAACTAAAAGAAATCGGTCAGTACTTGATCTCTATTCATGGTCAACATGCTCACCAATATTTGCTTAAAAGCGAACATCAACTCCAGCTATTAGACGCTTATGCAGGTCATCAACCTCTGGTTGAAGCAGTGCGCCAGCATTATCGTAATTGCCAAAACTTACAAAAAGAATTTACCGCGCTCGAACAAGCCCAGTTGCAACAAGCAGCGCAAAAGCAGTTATTAGAGTACCAAGTAGCTGAGCTTGATGAGTTTGCTTTACAACCAGATGAATTTTCGCAAATTGAAGCCGAGCATTATAAGCTCAGCCACAGCCAAACTATTATTGAAGCATGCCAACGAGAGTTACAAAGCTTATACGAAAATGACGAGCAAAATGCCTGTTCCCTATTACAACATAGCGCGCAGCAGTTTGCTGAGCTTGCGGGGTTTGATGAAAGCCTAGCTAGTGTGGCTGCTTTACTCGAAGAAGCGGCTGTGCAAGTTGAGGAAGCGAGTCGTGAAATTCGTAATTATGCAGAGCAAGCTGAACTTGATCCGAGCCGACTAATTGACGTTGAAACACGATTAAGTGGTGCGATGGATTTATCACGTAAACACCATATTAAACCAGAGGACTTAGTTGAGTTTCACCAAAGTATCACACAAGAGCTTGAGTCGATTAGTAATAACTCTACCCGTTTAACGCAACTTGAAGGTGAAATTAACCAAGCATTAGCAGCTTATCAGCAAGCTGCGCAAACCCTAAGCGAAAGCCGTCATGAGGCCGCGCAGACATTAAATACATTGATCAGTGCAAGCATGGCGCATTTATCAATGGAAAATGGTATGTTTGAAATCGCCCTTACACCACAACCTGAAAAAGCACCAAACAGCCTAGGTTTTGATAATGTAGCGTTTTTAGTATCAACCAACCCCGGGCAGCCATTACAACCACTGTCTAAAGTCGCCTCTGGCGGTGAGCTGTCGCGTATAAGTTTAGCGATACAAGTTATTATTGCGCAAAAAGTCACTACGCCAACGCTTATTTTTGATGAAGTGGATGTAGGTATTTCTGGACCAACTGCAGCAGCTGTAGGCAAGCTTTTACGTCAATTAGGCAAATCGACCCAAGTTATCTGCGTAACCCATTTACCGCAAGTTGCCAGCTCGGGGCATCAGCAGTTTTTTGTGGCCAAAGAAATTGCCAATGGCGAAACCTTTACACAAATGTTGCCACTCAGTAAGCATGGCCGTATTGATGAAATTGCCCGTTTACTTGGTGGTGATAACATCAGTAAAACAGCCAAAGCTAACGCAAAAGAGTTAATTATGGCGCATGCTTAATTAAGCTAAAACAACACCTACGTTTAGACTATTTTTAAATACAACCATCCATTAAGCCTTACTTATATAAAGCAAGGCTTAATAACTAACAATAGAACACATATAAATCATGACGATAACAACATTGCCAATAAAATTAATTAGCCTACTTTTTTGTTTTACACTTTTAACGGGTTGTAACGATTACTTTATAAATACCACGCAACTGACGAATAGCACATGGCAACCACTTTTAGTCATTGCATTTATTAGCCTATTTTTGATCCCGTTAATTAGCTTAGCGCTGCTTATATTTAGTCAATGGAAGCACCTTCAGTTTAAAATAACTCTGCAACGTTATTTACATGGCTCACTTGTTTTAATGCTCGCCATAGCATGGTTTATCGAATTAAGCTTAGTGCAACGCGCTGATAACCGTATGGATTTGATGTTAACGCTGTGCGCGCTAGCCACTCAAATGGTATTAGTCGTGGCTGCTTTTGTACTTGTTAATAAACAACAAAAAATGCACCACCGCGCTAAAAACTTTCTGTAAAGCACTGTTTAAAATAACAATTAAAAACATTTATTTTACATAATTGACACATTTAATTTAGCAACATACACTCAATAAAATAAAAAAATCGATGGAATGAATAATGAGCGCTACACAATCTAAAATCACCCAGCTAAAACGTTGTTATGCAACATTACAACTGGGTGTTGCTAAAGCTGATGGCCGCCTTACTCTTACTGATAACCTGCTGCATTTTGAAGCCCTCAATAAACAACTTAACTTGGGTTGTTATGCCATCAAACTTAATAACATTTCCCATGTCGAAAAATGCGCAGCTAAAGCCGGCGGTTTAATCCCTATTACCACCGCTGGAATCAAAATAACCACCAAAGAAAATTATCATCTAGAGTTTATTTTAGCTGAACCCGATGAGTGGCTTAATTGCCTGCAAGCTAGTCATTAAGCATTAAAGGAAAGGTACTAGGCTGGAGGTTCTAGGCGCTAGGAAAAGCCAAAACAGTTCGGCGTTAAATTTATCACCTTAGGTTGTGGTTGAGAGCAACGAAACCAAACGATGAATGATTAAAACTGAATGACGGCTTAGAGCGAGAAGCGGTCATTGAAATTGGCTAAATATCGGTAGTTAATTGATTTGTTAAACTGCTCTTTGCGCATATATTCATGAAAATGAGCGCTGCGCGCATATTGGTTAATTTAACTTTACCTAAAATAGTTAGAAAACTTAGTGATAGTAATACCTTAGGTAATTTGTTAAAACTATATAATGTAGAAAAATGAGCGTAGCGTCGGCAGAAATATGCGCGATGAGCGCACTATTAAATTGTTATGTTGCTAGGGAAAATTATGAGTATCAGTGACAAATGGGAGCTAATATCAGCAGAGTTACTCGCAGCATATAAATTGCTTCCGACTGAAATCAAAGAATCTGACTTTGGCTACAGTGAAGAAGACTTTCTTGAGTACTTATCCGTAAATGAGCTTCGTCTAGCTATGGAAGAATTGGATGGTGTTATAGAGGACAATAAAAGCCCTGGTCATTTATTTTGGGAGCATTTAATAAAAGCTGCCACTCTAATGAATCGTCCTGAGCATGCTAAAAAATACGAGCAATATAAAGTCGCAACATAACAAGGCAAATCAAAAAGTGCGGACAAAAAACAGTTGGCATTGTTCGTACCTCACAAATTTTAGCCAACTATTTTTAGCCGTTTATTTGCGGCGTTATGCACAAGAATGAAAAACACTTATGAAATACATCATTGCCACGATTTTATTGACTCTATTCACATCATATTCCTATAGCGATGATCTGGGGTATGACGGGTTTAATGCAGAAGGAAAA
>NZ_JACJEQ010000030.1:0-1338 GCF_014164125.1 Pseudoalteromonas sp. SG44-8
CATTTTGGAAAGCTGCTTTGTCTCTTCGGCTGTGGTGAACTTTACTTAGTTTTTACCACAGAGAACACCGAGGCGCTTCGCTGCACAGAGGAAATACTAACAAAAGAAAGTATAAACCTATTAGCTCTCTAATCTCTACCTCTGTGCTCTTCGTGACCTCCGTGGTGAATAATCACTAAAGAAGTTTTCACCACCGAGCACACCGAGGCGCTTCACTGCACAGAGGAAATACTAACAAAAAGAAAGTATAAACCTATTAGCTCTCTAATCTCTACCTCTTTGCTCTTCGTGACCTCCGTGGTGAATAATCACTAAAGAAGTTTTCACCACCGAGCACACCGAGGCGCTTCGCTGCACAGAGGAAATACTAACAAAAGAAAGTATAATCCCATTAGCTTTCTAATCTCTACCTCTTTGCTCTTCGTGACCTCCGTGGTGAATAATCACTAAAGAAGTTTTCACCACCGAGCACACCGAGGCGCTTCGCTGCACAGGGGAAAGACTAACAAAAGAAAGTATAATCGCATTAGCTCTCTAATCTCTACCTCTGTGCTCTTCGTGACCTCCGTGGTGAATAATCACTAAAGAAGTTTTCACCACCGAGCACACCGAGGCGCTTCACTACACAGAGGAAATACTAACAAAAGAAAGTATAAACCTATTAGCTCTCTAATCTCTACCTCTGTACTCTTCGTGGCCTCTGTAGTGAACTTACTTAATTTCTTACCACCGAGAAAACAGAGAAACTAATCTAAATAATCAGGCATTTGTGCTAAAAACACGTCATTATTACTAAACACTAATGCGCTTAATACCATCAACTAATTTTGTCACATTAAAATTAATCAACAAACCAGTTTTAATACCGCTTAATTTTGAGTATGTAATCAACTGAGCAGAATGAATTGGTGCAAGTTTATCAATCGCTTTCAATTCAATTATAAGCAGATCTGGTATCAAGATATCTAGCCTATAGCCTGCATCTATCCCCATGCCTTTATAACTAATTGGAAGCTCAATTTGACTGACAGCTTTTATGCCTATTTGTTGTAATTCGTAAATTAAGCAATTTTCATAGCTTGACTCTAATAAGCCAGGCCCAAGTTGTCTATGAACTTCTATAGCACAACCTATTACCTTTTGTGTGATGATATCTGTTGTTATAACCTTCCTTGGCTTTAGCGATCACTTTTTAGTTTTTTGTCCTTAATGCTCTACCTAGTGAATAAATCACTAAAAACATTTTACCACCGAGAGCACAAAGGCGCTTCGCTACACAGAGGAAAGACCAGTCAAAAGGAAATATAAATCTATTAACTCTCTAATATCCACCTCAGT
>NZ_JACJEQ010000030.1:1438-45152 GCF_014164125.1 Pseudoalteromonas sp. SG44-8
GAACTCGGTGCGCTCCGTGGTGAATAAATCACTAAAAACATTTTACTACCGAGAGCACAAAGGCGCTTCGCTACACAGAGGAAAGACCAGTAAAAAGGAAATATAAATCTATTAACTCTCTAATCACTACCTCAGTGAACTAGGTGCGCTCCGTGGTGAATAAATAACTAAAAACATTTTACTACCGATAGCACAAAGGCGCTTCGCTACACAGAGGAAAGACCAGTAAAAAGGAAATATAAATCTTTTAACTCTCTAATCACTACCTCAGTGAACTCGGTGCGCTCCGTGGTGAATAAATCACTAAAAACATTTTACTACCGAGAGCACAAAGGCGCTTCGCTACACAGAGGAAAGACCAGTAAAAAGGAAATATAAATCTATTAACTCTCTAATCTCTACCTCAGTGAACTCGGTGTTCTCCGTGGTGAATAAATCACTAGAACATTTTATCACTGAAGTGCTGGACTAAACGAGAAGCTCTTTTCCAAACATCCAGTTTTTCAAATTGCATAAAACTTCCCTCTTTAATTTCCTAGCCCCTAGTCACTTACCAAGAACCTGTTTCTTACCCTAGCACCTAGTTACATTTTACTTAACCCGATCCCCACTACCACTGCCGGTTACAGTCATTAATATATATTTAAAGTAATTACCAATTGTCAGTGTATCGATCATTTCGCGATCTGTTTTTGCAAGTAACTCTGGGGTAGACATATCTATTTCATTTACTTGGGCAAGGCCTGTAATACCTGGGCGTACATCAAATACATTTTTAGCATCGCGTGCTTGAGTTAGCTCTTCTTGATTAAATAAACCAGGCCGAGGGCCTACTAAGCTCATTTCACCTTTGAGGACATTCCAAAGTTGCGGAAGTTCATCTAACTTTGTTTTACGCAAAAAACCACCAAAAGGGGTTATTGATGCTGTGCTTGCTAAGTGGCTCGCTACAGATGCAGTGTCAACTGTCATTGTTCTAAATTTGACTAGTGTAAATGGTTTTTTATTACGACCTACACGCTCTTGCGTGAATATAGGTGAGCCGGTATCAAACAAACCAATAATGTATAAAATTACTAAAAATGGTGATGCAAATAACAAACCAAACAGTGAAAACAAAAAGTCGAGTAAACGTATCATTTATAAATCCATTAATTATTTTGTTGAAGGTTTTTCAGCAGCAAGTTTAAAACCATATTCAACTGAGAATGGCGGTTTCCAGTCAAGAGTATTCTTTGTCTGACTAATATCTAACTGTAATGAGCCAGTCAATCTATCGATAACATCGCTCTTGTTGAGCAATTTTCCCGCTAATTTAAAGCACCAAACTGGCACTGGTAGAGCAAAGTTTTTTTTACCTTGCACTTTTGCCATTAATGCTACCATTTCAGCCGTTGATAAATCATGGTCGTCAGAAGCTAAAAACACTTGATTAGCGGCTTTTGGATGCTCAATACACACCCTGATTAAATCAACCAAATTATAAACAGACACTAAACTACGCTTGTTGTTTTTTATAGATCTAAATGGCAATGGCAAGCCTTTGCCTACAAAACGCATCAAAGATGCAAAGTTTGCTTTCACCCCTTCACCATACACTAGTGGTGGACGGATAATCACAACTTCCATACTGGTTTGCTTGCTAAGATCTAGCAATTGCTGCTCTGCCTCTGCTTTAGATATGCCATACGGATCTTCCGCAGCTGATTTATCACTTGCAGTAAAAGAGGCTTGATCACTTGTACTTTCACCGTTCACTTTAATCGAGCTTAAAAATATAAAGCGTTTTACACCTGCTGCTGCTGCTTGTTTAGCTAAATTAAGTGTTCCGTGAGTATTTACGGCCCTAAATTCATTAAGAGGATCACTAGCAACATCATCCATAATATGAACCCTTGCAGCGCAATGCACAACCACATCGACATTTACAAGCGCCTCGTTATAAAGTGAACTCGAGTCCAAATTATGTGTAAAAATATTCCCGAAATTAGACTGCTTTCTTCCAAGTAGGTTTAATTGATAATTGCCTTGCAATTGCTCTACTAAATTATTACCAACAAAACCTGAATAACCTGTTATTAATAGTTTCAATGTTGGCCTTCCATTGCTGAAATGATTTTTCGTGCCGCTTGTTCAACAGAAAAATTCTGTTTCAAAAGTTCAAATGAATTTGATCCCATTTGCTTACGCAGCTCAACTTCTTCTAAAAGTTTAATAGCCCCTTTTAAAAGAGATTCGTCTTCCCCATTCTCATAAGCATAACCTGAATGTGAATCATTAACATACTCAATTAAATCATTCCCAGGATTTACACTACCCAATATAGGTAATGACTGCACCATATAACCTAAAAGTTTGCCTGGAAAGTTATGTGCTTTATGTGTCTTAGCGAGTGTAAATAAACCAATATCAACTTGAGTCAGAATCTCTTTATATTGAGACTGATTAACAGAGGGTAATATAGTTACATTTTGTAAATCTAATTCAGCTTTCATTTGATTTATTAGCTCAAACTCATCGCCTTGACCGACAAATAAAAAATGTGCTTCAGGTCTACATTTCAATCTATCAGCTAGTCGAAGTAAATTAGCCATGTCTTGAGCATGACCTATATTACCACCGTAAAAGAAAATCACCTTATCAGTAAGATTATGCTCCTCTCTTACATCTATCGAATAGCGATTAAATTGAGACGGCACTAAACAAGCCCAATTTAAAAGTACTTCTGTATTTTTATATTGAGAGTTAATGGAAGAAAAACAATCTATATTAGCCTTAGACATTAAGCCAATTTTGTTTGAAGCCTTATAATTTAAGTGCTCAAAATAACGAAAGTATCTACCTATCAAGGAGCTCTCTGAAATCATTCCTTCATCTATCACCCATTGTGGGAACAAATCCCTAAGAACCAAATAAATATATGTATTGTATTTGCGCCGTAATTTATTTGTCAAATTACCGAAGAAGATCGTAGGTGAATAATTTACACATATGTCAAATGGAGCTTGTTCTACTTCTTTTCTAATGGCACTCCACGCATTCAATGATAATAAGCTTTCATTTAATGCTCGTTTGAGTTTTCCGACACCACGCCTTAAGCCTGCACGAAATCGCCAAACGACTACCCCATCAACAGTTTCAATTATTAATTTTTGGCTCTGGTTAGGTAGGCCTGGAGTGATTACAACAACATCATGTCCTTGTTTCATAAACTCATGAGCAAGTTCATGAAACATTTTCGCATGTACTAACGTACTACTCGGTAAGTAATCATCCGGAAGAAGTGCTATACGCATTAATATTTTTTCCACACAACGCGATTTACATAATCTGTATATGAGTGAATTATACGTACAACTTTATCTGATACATTTGGCATACTGTAATCATAAACAGGCCTTAATAACCTTGTAGCCCCAGTTGGCTGAGTTTCTAGTATCTGCAAAGCTTGCATTATGCGCTCTACACCTAAGCCAACCATCATTACAGAGGCTTCCTCCATGCCTTCAGGACGTTCATGCGCTTCTCGTAAATTTAATGCAGGGAAGTTCATAATCGAAGACTCTTCATTTATAGTGCCGCTATCAGACAACACAACTTTTGCATTTTTCTGTAAGTGGTTATAATCATGAAAACCTAATGGCTTCAGTAATTGAATGTTCTTATGAAACTCAATACCTTGCGCTTCAATACGATTGCGTGTGCGTGGGTGAGTTGAAATGATAACAGGTAAATTATATTGCTCTGCAATCTTGTTTAAAGACTCAGCAAGCTTAACTAGTTGCTTTGGCGAATCTACATTTTCTTCACGATGAGCACTCACTACAAAAAATTCACCTTGCTTAAGCCCTAAGCGACTTAATACATCTGATGAGTCAATTCTATCCATATAGTGATTAAGCACTTCGAACATCGGGCTGCCCGTTTTTATAACTCGGTCAGCAGGTAATCCTTCAGCTAAAAGATAATCTCGTGCGATTGTACTGTAAGTTAAATTAACATCAGCAGTATGATCTACTATCCTACGGTTTGTTTCCTCAGGAACTCGCTGGTCAAAGCAACGATTACCCGCTTCCATATGAAATATAGGTACTTTTCTGCGTTTTGCTGGTATGGCTGAAATACAAGAGTTTGTATCACCCAAGACTAGCATGGCCTCAGGGTTTATGTCTTCAAGTACTTGGTCAACTTTAATAATGACTTGACCAATAGTTTCGGCTGCATTTTTACCTGCTGCATTTAAAAAATAATCTGGTTTTCTTACACCAAGATCATTAAAAAAAACTTCATTTAATTCAAAGTCATAATTCTGACCGGTATGAACCAATATATGCTCGCAATGTTCGTCTAGTTTAGCTAAAACACGCGAGAGGCGAATAATTTCTGGTCGGGTGCCAACTACCGACATTACTTTAAGCTTTTTCATTGTTAAACCTTATGAGCTACAGTATCTGGTGCTTTTGGATCAAAATTTTCATTTGCCCATAGCATTACAATTAATTCTTCATCACCAATATTAGTTATATCATGAGACCAACCTGGAACGGTTTCTACTATTTCTGGCTTATCACCATTCGTTATAAGCTCGCTTACTTCATCAGTAACTATATGCCTGAAACCAAATTTAGCCTTACCTTTAATAACTAAAAACTTTTCAGTTTTACAATGATGATAGTGCCCACCACGCGTTATACCCGGGTGCGCTGTAAAAAAAGAAAACTGACCAGAATCTTTCGTTTTTAACATTTCAACAAACATACCACGCGGATCTTCATGTTTGACGACAGAATAGCTGAAGTCCTCAGGCTTTATATAACTGATATAAGTGGCGTAAAGCACCCTATTAAAGCCATCACCTACAGGCTCTGTTACTAATGTTTCACGGCTCTTTTTATAGCTATAAAGGGTTTCTGCAAGCTCGCCTAAAGTTATTTTAAAGGTAGGTTCAACATCTATATGTAGTGTATTTTTTGGTAGATTAGACAATGTATCTAAAAATGAAGTTACAACAGCGCCTATGTGTACTAGGTTAACCTCAGCTTCAGGGTTATTAATTTGAATTGGCAGATCATTAGCAATATTATGACAAAACGTAGCAACTACAGAATTGTAATTAGGTTTACACCATTTACCAAACACATTAGGTAGGCGATAAATATAAATACTGTTACCTGTATCATTATGTAGTGTTGTTAGGTGTGTTTCAGCTATTAACTTACTTTTACCATATGGATTATCTTGCTCAGCTTGAATAGACGATGTATATACAATAGGAATATTCTTACCAGTTCCCTTAACAAGCTCACATAACTGTAATGTTAAATCAGAGTTACCTTCTTTAAACTCACCTTCGTTTTTTGGCCTATTTACGCCCGCCAAGTGAAATATAAAATCAGCTTTTTCTACACCTTCTTTTAACTCTGATTGTGAAGACTCGCGGCTAAACTCAATTATTTCATATTTATCATTTCGCTTTAAACTTACAATTAAATTCTTAGCTATGAACCCAGATGCGCCAGTGATTAATATATTCATATTTACACTCCCTCTGGTACAAATAAATTTCCAGATTCAATTTCACGCATAAAGTCGAGCTTGCGGAGTAGTTGTTTCATACCTTCAACATCCAAACGCTGAGTATTATGTGAATTGTAGTCTTCAATGCTTGAAAGATCTTTTTCACCCTCTTCTGTATATTGAGCATAATTTAAATCACGATTATCAGCAGGTATACGGTAATATTCACCTTGGTCCTGGGCAACAAACATTTCCTCACGGCTACATAAAGCTTCAAAAAGCTTTTCGCCATGACGAGTGCCAATTATATTTACTTTATGCTCAGGCTTTCCAACCATCTCAAGAATAGCTTGTGTTAATACGTCAATAGTTGCTGCCGGTGCTTTTTGCACAAAAATATCACCGTTCTCACCATGCTCGAATGCATGGAGAACCAAATCAACGGCATCGTCCAATGTCATCATAAAGCGAGTCATTGACGGATCCGTTAAAGTAATTGGTGTATTTTCGATAACTTGACGGATAAATAGCGGAATAACAGAGCCACGCGAAGCCATCACGTTACCATAACGAGTACCTGAAATTACAGTATTTGTACCTTCTAAATTACGGCTTTTAGCAACAATCACTTTTTCCATCATCGCCTTTGAGATCCCCATTGCATTAATAGGATATACTGCTTTGTCGGTACTTAAACACACAACACGGCTAACACCATATTTAATGGCAGATTCGAGTACATTTTCAGTACCTAACACATTAGTTTTTACAGCTTCTAGGGGGTAAAACTCGCATGAGGGTACCTGTTTTAACGCTGCTGCATGAAACACATAATCAACTCCACGCATTGCAGTTGAAATACTCTGTGCATCTCTTACATCACCAATATAAAATTTTAGCTTATCAGAGCTAAAATGCTTACGCATATCATCCTGTTTTTTTTCATCGCGGCTAAATATACGGATTTCTTTGATTTGGCTATTTAGGAAACGGCGAAGCACTGCATTACCAAACGAACCTGTGCCGCCCGTTATTAACAAAGTTTTATTTTGGAACATAAAAAGTCCTGAGTTATAGTTAAATTTTATTTAATGATAAACACTTAATTTTAATTTTTTAAGAGTACAATTACATATGCCTTAGGTAGTTAACCAAGCTATGTAATTGAAAAAAGCTGGAGACCCCACCATTCCGAATAGATACCTTTTTAATTTGCTTTTTTTGGTCTGTGGATAAAATCCCTCTCATTTCCAAAAAATTTAAATCTTCTTCGATCAAGCCTTTACTCTGTATTTTATGGAAGAGGTTATAATGAGCCTCACATTGATATTTATTAGGATAAATAACATTACCTCTAGTAAGCTTTGAAATTAGTAAAGTAAGACCATTTGTCGCTTTGAAGCTTAAATTATCTTGAACCTTTTTTATCCCTGATTTCTGTGAAAAACTTTGACCGGTAATCATTTGTCGAGATGAAATGGTCTCAACATCTTCCACACCACATTTAGAAATTAACAGCTCAGATATTCTTTTATTACTACGGACACCCAGAGGTAAAGATAGTACCAACTTTAATAATCTATAGTCGCAATATGGTAAGTAAGTATCACATAATCTATTTTGTTGAAATGCTAGATTAATATGAAACTTTTGGTTACGTTCGAATATATATTTATATTCATCCTTACAGCTAAAGTTTTCATCCTTTGAATAATCAGCAAAGACATTATTTATATCTTTAAATATCTCCTCTTTCACATTGTCTGAAATATAATTTACAGATTTCAGCTTCGAGGACCACGAATCAAAATCATTGGAGCTATGTGTATTTACTGCCCAACCAAAGATAGCATCTGTAAAATAATTAGATATCTGCTTCAAACTCCCACTAGTATTCAACTCTGATAAACAATGTAAAATGTGGCTATGATGAAAACCTATTTGGCCAGCTGTAAAGTTCGCCAAAGACTCTTTATGTTTTAAATAATTCTTGGGAGATAATAAGAATGTTACAGGATCAGTAAAGCCTAAGTTACTACATAACTGCTTGGATAGCTTCAGCTCTAAGCTATTCTCAGTTGCACAAAAAGTGAATGGAGATATCTTCAAAGAGTTATTTAAATATCCCAAGCTTAATCTACTATCTAACCCACCACTTACACCAATTAAATATTTACTTGTTTTAAATTTTGAAAATATTTCATGCAATCTTATATGTATATCTTCAATTACACTTTCTACTTCAGACTCTTTACACTCATGAAAATCAATTTTAAAATACTTATTGACTTTGATTCTGCCAGAAACAATTATCAATTGATGCATCGATGGGAGTTGCTTTAGCTGTTTTACAGGTGTTCTATCAAAAACACAGTTACTGAATAATATTGACTCCCAGAGCCCAGCATGGTCAATTTCCTGTTTTTCTATTTTTGATAAAACCTTAGCAGGGTTTGATGATATAAATAACAAGTCATTATTAACTGCATAATAAACAGGGACAGTACAAAATAAATCATTTTTAATAGAGAAAACACTGTCTTTTAAACTAATTTCTAATCCATGAAAGTAGTCATCCTCAACAAGGGGCTTCTGAGTATTTATATTGACTACACTATCGAGACTTCCAGTATTATAAAGCCCAGAACAGTCAAGTTCAGTAATTACACATTTCTCAATATTGTAAGAACAAAAAAAATCTTTGTGTCGCATCATTTCACCTTTTGCAAATATTCAATATGCGCTTGCAAAAAGCATCTGAAGTATACAAACGCTCATAAGCCTCTATATTATTTTTTCTATATAAGTGCATATCTTCATCATTAATGTTTTCTATAGCATTTTTTATATCATGAGCACTACCTATACTAACGGATCTACCGTTTATTGAATCAGTAAAAATATCAGGTATACCTCCAGCATTTGTTGTTATAACTGTTAATCCGTAACTATATGCTTCTAATATTGACATTGGCTGTCCCTCGTCATAACTTGGTAGTACAAATATATTGGACTTGGAAAAAAGTTCATCTTTTTTATCTTCATAAACTACCCCATGGTAAGTTGCTATAGACCCTAAACTCTCAAGAGCGTTTTTAATTTCAGTCTGGTGTGCCTTTTCAATAGCACCAGCAATATGAACAGCATACTTATCAGTAGACAGTTTCTTAACGGCATCACAAAATTCAAAAAACCCCTTATCAGCCATAAGGTTACTTAAGAATAATATATTTACTCGATGTCCTATAAATAACTTTTTATCAGTTAAGGTTTGAGGGGGTTCTACCCCATTTGCGCAAATTATTATTTTCTCTTTTTCTATTAAGGAAGAATGCTCTTTCTTAATAGTTTTACCAAGCAAAACAAAATTATCAACGAATATAAAAGTGCTACGAATTAAAGCTTTAAATAAAAAGTTAGAACTTTCATAATACAACTTAAACCTTGCTCCGTGAAAATGAATAATACAATGTCCTCGCATAATTTTTGCTAATATAATAGCAGGGCTTATTCTTAAATAACCCAGAACAGATTGAGGAGGTGTAAAATAAAAGACCCCGCCGCGCCTTTTGACAATGAAAAGTAGAAGCTTAATTAAGTTAACCAAAGCAAAAAAAAGGACTGTAATTTTAAATCGACCTTGATCTTTTTTACTTTTGACAGAAGATGATAGTGAAATGTCAAATTTTTGGATATCTATATTATTTTGTGCCTTAAAATAGTTAAATATAGTTTGATTAGCTAACGACATACCATGGATAGGGTTAGGGAAAGGGCCTATTATTGAGATTTTATCTATCATCAGTAAGCCCAAGAATATCAATTGTATCAGCGATTCTTATATCCCAAGTGTGATTCTCATTGGCTAATTTTAAAGCTCGTTCAGCAACGTCCAATCTTACACTTTCGTTTTTCAAGTAGTATTCTATTTTTTCTATCAATTCATTTATTGAGTCGTAATATACTATGTGTTCATTCTCAATCAAAATATCTTCTAGATCTGGATTACGCGTAGTTATATATAAAGCCCCAGTAAAGAGTGCATCAAAATCACGTAACTTCAAAGTTGCTAATTTTCTACTGTAGCTTATATAGCCAATTCCAAGTATTATTTTTGACTTGCCGAAAATCTCAGCACTCTCCTGAGCACTTATCATCCCTGATTCAAAACCAGGACCAAATGCCTTAATGTTAATTCCAGCCTTTTGTAATTTATTTATTAATTTAGCCCTATAACCATAATTAGAACCAATAAAGACAACATCATAAACTTTTTCATTTTCTGGCTTAAAAACATCTTGGTTGCTAGCAAGAGGCCAATATATACAATCCGCTCCATGCTTTGCGTACATCGAAACAGCTTGCTTATAAGTATTTAATGTTAGATCTACACTATTTGCAAGGCCTATGGCACCTGATAATCTGCCATACTTATCCTCTTTCCAATGAACTGGTAACTTATCATCCATAGCTATATTTACAACCATTGAACCTTTATTTCGAATATCCATTAGAACGCTCGGATCCATAAGGTTTGACCACATCTGCCCAATAACCAAATCAACTTCTTTTGCACCTCCACTATCGTTGAATATAGAAAGTAATCGCTCCCCGTTAATTCTTCTTTCGTTGTCAAATATTAAGCCTCTTCGTATATTGGGGACTTGTTGACCATAGGTTCCATCATTTTTTGTAAAAACAATAACATCAGCAACTTTATTCAAAGCTTGTATGAAGCCTGAGTAGTCTTGTTCATAGCATGCTCCAATCCAAATTACTTTAAGGCGATCTCCACGAATATTTGTTTTGAAAGCTTTATCTTTAAATCCTGAAGATAACTCACTGCTGTTTTTACTAGGATTGAGATTATACCTTAGAGAAAGATTTCTATAGTCTCTATGCAGAACCCACTCTTTAAAAACTGCATTAATATTATAAAAAAACTCTATAGTCTTAAACTTTGACTTTAAGCTATTTACTAAATTATAAAAGCTTATTTTTATTGATTCCATTTAGTAATATCTCTCTAAAATTTCTTTTACACGATCCTCTGCCTCATGACCATCTCGTAACAAGCGAGCATGTCCACTATCTGTAACTTTTTGCAAAATATCTGGATTATTTAAGTAAAAAGAAACCTTTTCTAGAAGTTCAGCACAGCTATTGAAATAATCAGCATCGACCCCTTTTTGAAATATAGAATCTAAGTCTTGTGTATATTCAGATAGCATCAAAGTTCCTGCTGCTGGAATCTCAAAGCATCTACGTGTGTAAGTATCTCTATTTAGTTTTGAAAGGAAAACTAAAGCAATTTTTGCTGAATTTAGAGCTAGGTTATAGTCAGCATATAAAGGCTCAATGGGACCATTTAGAAGGAGCAACTTTTTATATAATTTAGACTTTTCCCATCCAGTGCCATAAATTTTGACTTCGAAATCTGTCATTAATAGCTCTAGTAGGTACTGATCTCTACCATCATCTTCAAAATGGCCAATAAATATTATGTCGCAAGAATATTGAGAACTGGATGTGGATACAATCTTATTTCTCTCATGCGTATAATAAGCTCGAAGTAATGATACACTTTTACACCCAGCGCTAATAAACTCATCAACATTATGCTTTCTATAACAAAATAAATGATCATATAATTTTATTCCCCCCATAAAATGCCTCCAGAAATACTTTGGGTATTTTGGAGAAAAAGGATCATCATTGTTGTAACCAAAAATAGTAACTATATTATTCTTTTTTATTTCTTTTAATGTTTTTGGTAAAATGTGTGTACCGCGATATATAAACAATATGTCAGGTTTGTTTTTATTAACAGCTCTTAAAAAATCAGCATTTAACCTTCTAATTACTGGGCCAAATATATATTTATTTTGAAAACGAAAGTATATTGACTTCAAAACATTACCATCAGTTTGATAGCGTTGAGGGTACTGATAATGTTTAAAATATTCTTTCCAACTAAAGCATATTACTTCATGCCCTAATTTTTCGAACTTATTTTTAAATACATCTGCGTATATTTCAGAACCATGCCAATCAGCAGCGATTAATATCTTCATATATGAACTCTAAACTTTACCTGCATTTTTCCTGAAAAGGATTTTTAGGATAATAAATATAAATGGAATCATTTTAAGGCCATTGATTAAACCTGTTGTTGACATCCAAAATGTTGTTAATGTGACGGGTAGAATCAAAAATGCATAAATAGAGAAATGCATTAAATCCTTTTCAGCAAACTTTCTACAAACACCGAATAAAGCGCCCAAGAAGTACATTAAAATTATTCCATAAACTCCAAAATTTGCATAATACTCCCCTTGAGGCGAAACTGCGCTTTGAGTTGACTTTGGCCATCCCATACCACGAGTAATATCATCAATTCCATACCAATCTGGTTTACTTGTATATATAACCCTTGGGACTGGCATCAAAAGCATGTCAAATATAGTTTTACCATAAAGGTAATCTACAGAATAACCATAATTTTTTATAACAGATGCTAGACCAATTAAAGCGCTTCCTGATAAGTTTTTATTAACTTCTTTTAATATAGAAATTTCAGTATCATTCCCTGCTTCTTTTTCAATATAAAACCCTCTCACAGCACCAACAATCAAAAAAGCAGCAACAATAAAAAAAACCACTTTAAAATTATTTTTTCTTTTCATATTATTCGATCTGCTGTTTAGTGAATCAAAGTTATTTTTGTTATTCCCTAAAGCTATAAAACCAAATAAGTAATTTAAAATTGTCCCTCTAAAGAATGTAGTTAGTGACATAAGAAATCCTAGCAAAGGAAGGAAAAAAATTTTCACACTACCCTCACCATTTTTATAATAAAAATAAAATAGATTAGCTACTATAATAAAAATCAAAGTCAATACCAATGGTCTGATAACATTCAAAAAAGATATTATAGGGGGCAGGTCTGAAGCGCTAACAAACCTATTGGTAAGGCTATTGCTTATATATGCGTCAACACCACCATGATAGTTAAAGATAACAATAAAATAAATGGCATAAAATAAAAGGCAAAAAGCAAGCAGTAAGAGCGCTCTTTTTGGAATAAAGACAATAGAGTACCTCTTTACAATGGAAACTTTTTTCCCATTGAAATACCCTAATGAAAACAGAACCCAACCAAAAAAAGAAAAAATAACTGCAATGATTAAGTCTTCAGCCTCTAATTTAGCCATCCAAATTGGATAAATATTAAATTCAGGAAAAGCTATACGTAAAACTGCCGGCATTAAAATGTCTACAATAGAAAGGGCTGTAAATATCGTCCATGGTGATACAAGCTCACCGGTACTATATACATACTTTAATAATTGTATTATCAAAAACGTAATTATTAAAGAAATCATAACTATAGCTATATAATTAATAACTTTTCTCCTTTTTTAGTATTTCAGCCAAAAAATCAACGATTCTTGTAAACAATAAAAAATGTCAATAGAAAATATGAAATGTAAGAAATGCAATAAGAAAATACAGCAGCCTCTAAGCCATATTCTTTTATAAAAAACAAACCAGCACATAACACGACTAAACCTGACACTAAGTTAGGTAAAAATAATTTTTTAGGCTTAAAGTCTACTAGTAAAGATGTAGCGCTAATCATACCACAACAAAATAGGTAGTAGCTTATAAACATCCATGGTAAAGCCCAAGAGTGGATTACGTATATTGAATCAGTTAATTGTTCAACAATAAAACCCGAAAACGCATATAGAAACAAGAACAACAATATCCCAATTAAAATTAAAATTAAAATTAAAATATTAAATTTATGTTTTAATTTATTGCTATTTTCACCCCTACCATTCTCATACATAATAGGTATAAAATATGCCCCAATAATTGACTGCATTACCATTGGTATTATTATAGCTATTGATGAAATTGCTGTGAACATTGCCACTTCAGATGTCTCACCATGAAGCTCTAAAAACCATCTCAGAGACATATCTCTTATCCAACCAAAACTAGCCCATAACAAGAGAGGAGAAGAGAAGATTAAAACCCTAAACCAAATAAGTTTAAACAGTTTATATTCTATATTCTTAAGCATATCAATATTAAAATAAGAACATATAAAAACACTCACAAAATTTGCGAATGTATACGTACTTATAACAAAATCAAGTTCTAAATTACTAAAAAAATATGTAATAAAGGATAAAAGCACTAACTTTATTATAAACTCGGCAAGTATTGATTTAGCATAAGTTTTACGTTGCCGATCTGCGTTAACAATACTTCGCGTAAACACTTTGTAAATTTCAGATACAATAAATAAAGCAATTAGAAAGAAGTGATTTACCCAGTAGCCTCCAAATGAAAAACTTTGTAGAATAATGTAAGCTACAAATATATACAATATTATTAAAGCTGATACACCTAACACCATTGAAATGTAAAATTCACTCTGTTTATTTTTTTTATTGTATATACTTCGATACCTATAAAACCCTTGCTGAATAGCAGTAAAAGGTACTGTCAAAACAAAAGCACTGACTGACATAACTAGTGCGAACAAGCCATAGGCAGCAACTTCGAGCTCGCTGGTTAATACCTTTATTAATATAACCCCAGACGCTAATTGAATAAACTGAGCTAAAATGGTCCACATTAGCTCTGAATTTCTCACCAAACTATTTAGCAACTTAAACAAAATATAAACCTGCTCTTTATAACTGAGGTGTACGACCAATCTTTCTTTTCAGCGTTAACACTATGTAATCGCAGATTTTTTTTCCAAAAAAAGTTAAGCCTATGGCATATATATAAAAATATACAGAAGAATTAAAGCCCATCCCCCTCAGTTTTTTAATGTATTTAAAAAAGTCAAAAATCCCTTTATCCCGTTGTATTGCCAAACTTGGATAAAAATACTTTGACATGTCATGCTTAATTTTATCAGTAGATTCAATACCATATTTTTTATCTATATACGCTGTTATATCAAAAAAACCACTTAAAAACTGAATTGAATTTTCAATAGTAATTGTTCCGGGTGTATATAGGTTTTTTTCTACTTCTGAACTACCAAAGTAAGGAATACCATTCTCGTCGGCTTGTGTAAGAGGTGTGTCGAAATAGGCACAAGGGTAATTTAATGCAGTCTCCGCCAAGAGATATAGTTGATAAAGCAAGCCTCCATCAAACTTATCTGTTATCAAGTCGTTAATCGCCTCTTTCTTAATGGTGAAACCAGATATAAATACACTTCGGCGAAACAAGCTAATATATGTATCTTCACCTTTATTAAAAAATTTATCTCCATCAAAATATCTAAACTCTTCGATATTACCATTTTCATAAAAGAAACGATGCGATTTTAATACATACCCTAAATCACTGTTATTGGATAAAAAAGTAGATAAAAGATCTAATGAGTTTGGTACGAATGTATCGTCATCTCCCATGAATAATATATAGTCACCATCTGAATAAGATACAAGCTTTTTAATATTGTTATCATAACCAAGATTTGTTTCGTTCTCTATATATGTAACATCAAATAAGGTACTCTGCTTAAATAAATTTACAACTTCCCTAATCTCATCTCGTTTAGGACTCTTATCTTCACAAATTAAAATTCTTATACTATTATGTCTAACAGAATCAATTGATTTAAGTAATCTATTTAGCTCTTTTGGTCGATTATATGCTGGAATGCAAATAGAAATTATAGGATTCATAGTTATACCAAGTTTGTTAGTGGATCAAATATTAACCTTCAATTTATAATAAAGATTAATTTATTTTTTATTACTTATTGAACTTATCAATTAGACCAACCTATTTAGCAGATTGGTTTAAAATAGTTATACATTTTATTTTAATACAATAATGAAATACGGATTTTTCATTCACTAGATAATTAAGTTTATACTTACATTCAAGGGTTTTGTGACATTAACCCTTTGAAGTCTTGACTATAATTTGATTAAAAAAAGCTAACTATCATTTTTTTTAAATTCCTCTGCCAACACTGTCTTTTAAAATTGTCACTTTGCTGCATCAAGCTAAATTTTGGACGCTTTGCCTGTGTTGGATATGCTAAGCTAGAAATTGGCTTAATTGGTATTTTTTTATTAAGCTTTCCTTTATCTAAGGCGCAATTTTGAATTGATACTGCAAAATCGTACCAACTCGCTACACCTAAATCACTGTAATGATAAATAGGTTCAAGTCTCACTTGCTCTGCTAAATGCCATAAAAACTTAGCTAAGCCACTTGCGTTTGTTGGGCACCCTATTTGGTCACTCACAACGTTAAGCTCCTCTTTTTCAGCCATTAAGCGCAACATCGTTTTAACAAAGTTATTGCCGTGACTCGAATACACCCACGATGTTCGTACAATCGCAGAGTTATCAGGGCAATGTGCTTTAATTGCCAGCTCACCTGCTAATTTTGAAGCGCCATACACATTAATTGGATTAGTTTGGTCATCAACTTTATAGGGGGTATTCTTTGTACCATCAAATACAAAATCTGTAGAAATATGTAAGAACCGTATGTTGTGCTTAGTAGCCGCTTTAGCTAAGTATTCTACCGCTGTGGCATTAATAAAATACGCTTCATCTTGCTCAGATTCAGCTTTATCTACTGCCGTATAGGCTGAAGCATTAATAATTATTGCTGGCTTTAACTGTGTAATAACCAGCTCAATACTTTGCGGGTCGGTAATGTCTATCTCATTACGACCCAGAGCATGCGCTGTAATATGACTTGGGCAGCTTTGCTGTAACTCCCACGCCACTTGGCCATTTTTACCAATGATTAAAACATTCATGTTAGTTACTGCCTAAACGTTCGCGCTGGTAACTGCCATCTTGCACGTTTTTACACCACGTTTGGTTGCCTAAGTACCATTGGATGGTTTTTAAAATACCTGATTCAAAGGTCTCTTCTGGGTGCCAACCAAGCTCTTTATTGATTTTTGTAGCATCAATTGCATAACGTACATCGTGCCCAGGGCGGTCTGTTACAAACGTAATAAGCTCTTTAAAGTCAGTGACATTAGCTGGCTTATCTTTAATTAAGTCATTTAAGTGATTGCAAATTGTGGTCACTACTTCGATATTTTGCTTTTCATTAAAGCCACCAATATTGTAGGTATCACCTAATTTACCCTCGCTCACCACTTTATAAAGTGCGCGTGCATGGTCTTCAACAAACAGCCAATCACGTACTTGCTTGCCGTCGCCATAGACAGGCAATTGTTTACCTTCCAGCGCATTTAAAATAATCAATGGGATGAGCTTTTCGGGGAAATGATACGGGCCATAATTGTTCGAGCAGTTAGTCAGTACAACCGGTAATTGATAAGTACGGTGCCATGCACGTACTAAGTGGTCAGACGCTGCTTTTGACGCTGAATAAGGTGAGCTTGGCTCATATGATGTTTCTTCAGTGAATAAACCTGTTTCGCCTAAATCGCCATAGACTTCATCTGTTGAAATATGGTGAAAACGAAAATCCGCTTTTTTATCATCTGAAAGCGTTGCGTAATAGCTGCGTGCAGCTTCAAGCAACTCATATGTACCCACAATATTTGTTTGAATAAACTCACCTGGGCCGTCAATCGAACGATCTACATGGCTCTCAGCAGCTAAGTGCATGATGAAGTCAGGCTGATACTGAGCGCATACCGCTGACACTTTTTCGCGGTCGCAAATATCACCTTGTACAAAATGATAACGCTCTGACTCTTCAACTGAACGCAGTGACTCAAGGTTGCCCGCATAGGTTAACTTATCAAAATTAACCACTGTGTGCTCTGTTTCATTTATTAAAAAGCGCACTAAAGCCGAGCCAATAAAGCCCGCGCCGCCTGTTACAAATATTGTTTTAGTCATTAGTTAATTCTCTTAAAAAGCGGGGGCATCAATCTGTAGTAAACCAGCTTCATCTTTCGCTGATAATAACGGTGCTTTGCCATCAACAAGCGGCCATTGAATATTCAAGGCGGGGTCGTTCCATAATACGCTTTGTTCAAACTCCGGCGCATAATAGTCTGTACACTTATATACAAACTCAGCACTGTCACTGGTTACATAGAAGCCATGGGCAAACCCACTTGGCACCCATAATTGGCGTTTATTATCGCCGCTGAGTAACACACCAACATACTGACCAAAGGTAGGACTATCTTTGCGCATATCAACCGCAACATCATAAACCTCACCTGCTGTTACGCGAACAAGCTTGCCTTGTGTTTGCCGCGTTTGATAGTGTAGGCCTCGTAAAATACCTTGCCCTGATTTACTATGATTGTCTTGTACAAAAGTGACATCAGCTACATTTTCACGAAACCAATCATCACGAAAGGTTTCCATAAAAAAACCACGCTCATCACCAAAAATAGTCGGCTCAATAATTTTCACATCAGCAATAGCTGTGTCTATAACTTTCATGAAAACACCTTATGAGAAAGTAAGCCTAGTAGGTATTCACCATAACCACTTTTACGCAATGGCTCAGCCAAATGACGTAATTGCTGTTCATTAATATACCCCATACGATACGCGACTTCCTCAGGGCAATTTACTTTAAGCCCTTGGCGTTTTTCAATGGTTTCAATAAATTGTGCAGCCTGTAATAGGCTATCGTGTGTACCTGTATCTAACCAAGCTGTACCACGACCCATTATCTCTACATTTAAACTACCTGCTTTTAAATAACGCTCAATAATATCGGTAATCTCTAACTCACCACGTGGCGATGGTTTGACTTTCTTTGCGTATTCAATCACTTTATTATCAAAAAAGTATAAACCTGGTACCGCATAATTCGATTTAGGTTCTGAAGGTTTCTCTTCAATTGAAATTGCTTTACCGTTTCGGTCAAACTCCACAACACCATAAGCTGTAGGATTGGCGACGTGGTAACCAAAGACTGTCCCCCCCTGTTCACGCTCTGCAGCATATCTAAGTGATTTAACCAAGTCATGACCATAAAACAAATTATCACCAAGAACTAAAGCTACACTGCTGTTACCTATAAACTCTTCGCCAAGTAAGAACGCTTGCGCTAAACCATCGGGAGAAGGCTGAGCAACGTATTCAATATTTATTCCCCACTCTTTACCATCGCCAAGTAACTCTTGAAATTTACTTTGCTCCACTGGCGTCGTTATTACTAATATGTCATTAATTCCGGCGCTCATCAATGTGGCGATTGGGTAATATACCATTGGCTTGTCATAAACCGGCATGAGTTGTTTACTTACTACTTTTGTCAGTGGGTATAAGCGGGTACCACTTCCTCCTGCGAGGATAATTCCTTTAGTCATTTTAATACCATTTTGTCAATTATCAGCTATGAAGGTAACGCTAAAATGTTGCATTAGGGTGTCAAATTTTAGGTTCTAGATTAATTGTTTTTAAGGTGTAAGATGAAAGGTAAACCTACATAAACCTCTTTTTTGCACAAAGAGAGGACAATGAAGAGAAAATGAGAAGACATAATATTTTCATTTTCCCTCTCAAGCGCAGCACCTCTTTATCTCTTTGTGAATAAATCACTTAAATCTTTCGCCCGGGATAAACCCACGCCTACAAAACAATTTTTACCACCGAGGGCACCGAGTCGCTTTGCTGCACTGAGAAGCCATTCGCGGCTAAAGGCTACCCCTACGCTCTAGATCCTAGCACCGAGAGCTTTTCTCTTACTTATCTGATTTATATTCGTAGTTGTAGTAACCGTAATAGCCGTAAGCATTGCTAGCTTTTTTAACTATGCCATTGAATACTACACCTTTAACGTCGGTACCATTTTGTTCAAAGCGGTTACGCGTAAGTTCGATCTCTTTAATATGATTTTGGCCAAACCGCGTTACTAATAATGTAGTGCCGGTATGGGCGCTGACAATTGCAGGATCGGTTACCGCCAAAATGGGTGGCGTATCTACAATAACTATGTCATACGCTGCGCTTACCTCTTCTACTAATTTGCTAAAGTTACTGTGCATAAGTAGTTCAGAAGGGTTCGGTGGTATTTGCCCACGAGTAATAACACTCAACCCTTCTACAGTGGTTGGCTTAGTTACTTGCTCGAGGTTTAAACGCCCTGATAAGTAATCACTCAAGCCATCATCCCACTTTAAGCCAAACTGGGTTTGTAAGTAACCTTTTCGCATATCGGCATCGATTATCAGTACTTTTTTACCGCTTTGTGCTAATACTGCTGCTAAGTTAACTGATACAAACGATTTACCTACCCCCGGGCTTGGGCCAGAAATTGCAATTAGGTTGTTTTTAGCCTCCATCATCGCAAAGTGCAGGCTAGTACGTAAGCTGCGCAGTGCCTCAATTGATAAGTCAGCAGGGTTATCAAGAGCGAGGATTGACTTAGGTTTATTTCTAGCCTTACGGGCATTACTAAAGCCAGTGAGTTTATCTTGATAATCTGAGTAGGGTACGCTTGCATATACTGGTAAACCAATTGCTTCAATCTCATTGGCATCTTCAACGCCCTTACGCATAGCTTTTTGCACTAATACAATTGCAACAGCAAACATGCCACCCAACATAGTTGCCATTACCACTATTAAAGATTTTTTAGGCTTAACCGGCTTTGAGGTATTAACCTCTGCATGGTCAATTATACGTACGTTACCTACCGTGCCTGCACGCACTATATCGAGCTCTTGGGTTTTGCTTAATAACAGCGTATAAATTTGGTTACTAACTTCAACATCGCGTTTTAAGCGTAGTAGCTCTTGTTGAGTCTCTGGTAGGTTACCTACCTCCCCAACCAGTTCTTTTTTCTGTTCATTAACAGCGCTAATTTGTTCAATTAAGCCTTGGTAAGTCGGGTGATCTTTTTTAAACTTGCGGCTCATTTCTAAACGCTTAAGCTCAAGCTCTTGTAGTTTTGTTTCAAGTTTAACAACTTGCTCTAATACTCCCTGGGTTTCAAGGGTAATATTAATTGACTGGCGTTTAATTTGATAATCGTTAAAGCGTTGCTCAGCAAACTCTAACTGCTTTTTAATCTCTGGTAGTTGTACTTCTAAAAATTCAAGTGATTTTTGCGCTTCGGCTGAATTACGCTCTACGTTGCGGCGTACATAAATACCTGCAACTTTATCAAGTACTTTTTCAGCATAATGTGGTTTTGCGCTCTGCAGGCTCAAATTAATAATACCTGAGTCTTTACCCTTTTCACTGGCTCCAATGGCGGCCTGTAAATCTAAAATAGTATTTAAGCGGTCTTTACGTAAAATGATAAATTCAGTACCGGTACGTGCATTTAAACTACGCACCGTTAAATTAAATTTACCGTTGGTTAACTCTTGCCCTACTTTGCCTGTTAATAGTTGCTCGCCTTCACCGTTAAATAGCGTAATACTATTATTCTCTTGGGCTACTAATGTGAATCCAGCACCGATAGCAGATCGTGGTACATCGAATCTAAATACATCGATACTCTCACCGCCCCAAGCGTAAGAACTGGCTCCAAAGCTCGGCTCAGCTAGTTCACCTTCACTCTTTGGGCTAAATTTACGAAATGCACGACTACCTATAAATGGAAATAGTTTAGGCTCTGCAACTACATCTAGGTGCAATGTATCTACCGCTTCACCAATGACTGAGCGTGATTTTAGTAGCTCGACCTCAGTTACTGCAGCTGAGGTACTTTCAAACATGCCGGCCATGTCGTCAAAACCAGGCACCGAGCCACCGCTTTCTTCTACTTGGATCATCGCAGTAGCTTGGTATATCGGGGTCGAAAACACCGCATAAACCACACCTACAAACAAAAACACGGTTGTTAAGGCGATTATAAAATATTTACGATCTATCAGAGCGCCTAACAGCGCCATTAGGTCAATTTCTTGGCTTGCTTGTGGCTGATTACTATTTTGTTTATTTGCTGCTAATGCAGTGGGCTGAGCATTCATGTACTAGCCTATCCTTATAAATACTTTTGCCAAGCGCTACAAGCGCTGTCGATTAATGCATAAACGTGTTGAAACGCTTCAAGACTCTGCCTATATGGATCGGGCACTTCTTTATCGCCCAACCATTTGCCGAGTAAAAAGGTTTTTCCGCGCGCTTCTGGGTAGCGGCTACACAGGTCAGTTAAGTGGCGTTGTTCCATCACTAAAATAACGCTATTTTGCGCAACTAGGCTTGATGTTAACTGCCGACCTTGGTGTGCATCCATATTTATACCATTCGCTGATGCAATCTGTTTTGCTGTCGCATCAGCGGCTTTACCTTCAAGAGCCGTTAAACCCGCAGAGGATACTTTAACATTTTTACCGGCTAACTTACTCTGTAATACGTATTCAGCAGTTGGGCTGCGGCATATATTACCAGCGCACACCACTAATATAGAATCAAACATCGTTATCCTTAGTTTGTAGCTGTTAAGCCATCAATTGAATCAACTGTTGCGATTGACGGTAATAATAAACTTATTACACGGTTCCAACGAGCAAGAGGTGCCGATGTTACATATACAATATCGTGTGGTTGTAATTCAAATTGCTCAGCTAAAACTAATGCTGCAACATTTTTTGCATGCAACTGGTATACATCGGCAATAACACCATCAGTTTCAAGGTTACGTTTACGCAGTACAAACACGCCGTTAGCATCAGCGGTATTTTCGTTTAAGCCACCTGAATTACTGAGTGCCTCTGCAAGGTTTAAACCATAACGATTAACATCAACAGAGCCTGCTTTTTTAACATCACCTAACACAAAAACACGCTGTAAGTCATTCCGGTTTACATGCACTATATCGCCATGTTGTAACAAGCGATTTTGCGAAATATCGCCATGTGCATAAAAATCATCAAGTTTAATAACTTCAGTTTTGTCGCCGCGGGTAAAGGTAACCGTGCGCCAATCGGCAGCTTCAGTTAAACCACCGGCTTGGTTTAAGGCATCAATCAATGTGAGTGGAATTTCTGTAACAGGTAATATACCTGGTTGCTTTACTTCGCCAGTTACATACGCTTTTTGGCTACGAAAACCAACCACTTTTATATCAACTTGCGGGTCTTCAATCACTCGACTTAAACGCTTCACCAATTCGCTGTGTACTTGTTGTACTGTTTTACCTGCTGCCTGAATATTGGGTGCATAGGCGTAGGTAATGGTACCGTCTGCTTGCACGCGAAAACCATCAAACTCTGCGGTACGTTGTACAGCTGCTGGTATGGTTAATTCTGGGTGATCCCATACACCAATGGTAAGTACATCACCCACACCGAGTATGTATTCGTAATCACTAACATTTAAACCATCAAGGCTCGAAGGTGGCTTATTTTTTTTACGCGATTGGTTCTGCTGATAAATTAAAGATGAGTCAATAATTTGAATATTTACTTTTTCAAGGTCTTGTTCAAGGTTTTTTGTTTGTTCACCCGATTCGATTCCTTCGAAATGGCTACCGGGGATGATTGTACAACCTGTCATCGTTAGCAACGTGAGTGATGCTACAAGTGTTTTACAGCTTAGCGCCATTGTTTATTCCCAAAATAATATTAAATTCTAAAACTTTCAGCTTATTTTTAAATATATTGCTGTTATTTTTTGCTGGCTAATTAAAGCATGGCTACCTTTGCTTCGCAAGGTTGGTTGCACGTTTACTGTGCAAGCAGTTAACTTTTTTGTTAATTTAGTGTTCTAGGTTCTAGGTTAATCCGTTTTAAAGCTAAAGATGAAAGGTCAAACCTTTCGCGGCTAAAGCTGGCTCCTACGAAAACCATTTTTATCACCGAGCACTGAGTAAACATTCGCGGTGGCAAGCCACTCGCCTACAAAACCATTTTTGCACAAAGAGAAGTAAATGAGGGTAAATGAGAAGACATAACCTATTTATATCTTCCTCTTAAGCGCAGCGCTCTCTTGTCCCCTTTGTGAATAAATCACTTAAAATCTTTCGCTCGAGATAAACCCACGCACAAAACAATTTTTACCACCGAGGGCACCGAGTCGCTTTGCTGCACTGAGAAACCATTCGCGGCTAAAGCCCGCTCCTACGAAAACCACTTTTTGCACAAAGAGAAGGCAATGAGGGTAAATTAGAAAACATACCTATTTATATCTTCCTCTTTAGCGCAGCGTCCTCTTTGTGCGTAAATCACTTAAAATCTTTTGCTTGTCTAGTCCTTCGGACACGCTTCACGTTCCAGTTCGTCGCAGAGCTCCTCTCGCTCCAGCTTGAAAGCAAAACTTTTTGCTTGTCTAGTCCTTCGGACACGCTTCCGCCCCTAGGTTACAGTTCCTACGTTCTGGTCAGTTTAATTCAAATTGTAAAATACAAGACCTTTCGCGGTAGCAAGCTACTCGCCTACACGTAATTTAACACCGTAGGCGTTAAGCTTGCTGACGCGTGTTCATTAGGTCAATGTCACTTCCCTAGTGCCTTTAACCTTTAACTTTTAACCTACTTTTCTTACGTCGCAGTTATCTACGCTCATCTCTATTTGTTTATTGAGTAGGTTGACTAACAATATACTGCGCATATCGCCGTCGGGCTCTTTAAATATTGCTTGTACGTCTTTAAACGAGCCATTATTTAGACACACTAAATCACCTGGTTGCGGTAAATTATTACTATCTTGAGCTAGCTCGAAATTTTTTAATTCTTTGATAAGTTGTGCAGGTACTAATTGATACGATGCACCATACGACACAAAACCACTTATACCACGGGTGTTTTTTACCGCAGCAAAGTTGCCGGTTTGAGGATTTAAGCGAACAAATAAATAATTAGGAAACACAGCAGATTGCTTAAAAGTACGACGACCTTTAATTAGCTGTTGTTTTTGTAGCTGAGGAAAAAAAGCTTCAATCCCTTGGTTTTGTAAATTAACTTGGGCACGAGCTTCTTGCCTTGATTTACAAAATAATAAGTACCAACTATCCATATCAATCCCTAAAATGCTGACTTTTTGCCTGAGAACTTGTTGTTGTTATTTCAGACGATGGGATTATACGTGCTCAATTAGGGTAGTGTCTATAAAAAACCCCATTAAAACTTTTCATGTTTAATGGGGTTCATTGCTATTTAAAGTGGGACAGACAGTATTTAACTATAAATCTCGGGTAATCATGAATTAAGCGCTCACGAACATGTTTATGCATAATTGCTCTTTGTAACCAGCGTAAGCCTAATTTTTTTACTAAAGGGTAGTAATAATCACCTTTAATAGCTGTTTGGCTTAAAAATCCACCACACGTTACTATTTGTTTTACTGTTTTACTATGCTGCTTTACAAATAGTGTGAATTCCTCTTGCATTGGCGTCCCCATCCCTACCACTAAACGTTCAACACCTTGAGCATCTAATTGCTCGCAAATAGCTTTATATTGCTCTATCTTAATATAACCATGGTGTATATAAGATAATTTAAGGCTAGGAAACATCAATTTCAAATTTTTCGCTGCAATTTCAATCTCCTCCACCGCAGCTCCAATTAATGCGACTGGTGTTTTATCCAATGTTACGTAATTGAAATAATCAGTCGCCACTGAAGAAAAATCAAAACTTGCCCGCTCTATTTTTTCTGTTCTGGTAAAGTTTGTTAACGTGCAAAGCAAACTTCCATCAATAAACCAATAATCAATTGCGTCTATTATTGTAGGGCTTTCAGAAATTAGCTTATAGGAAAAAGGGTTAACAAAGCTAATAGCGATACATTTATTCTGTTCTTTCTGCTCAACAATTGTGCTCTGTTCTGCTTGTAGTAACTGAATAAAAACATCTTTACTGTAAATTTTATTTTCGAGCTTTATACACTTAAAACTTTGCGCCACGGCAAGACTCCAAAACTCTCATCTTGCAACAGTGTTTTTGTGTTGTTGCGAGAATGTATATTTATGTATTGAATGCTACTTTTTAGCGCTCTAACTAGATATGGGTTAACTTGATGAGCATTATACTGGCTTTTATATAACACACCTAAATCTGTTTGATACACATTCGGTAGTGTTTTTTTGTAATCAATAATTTCAAAATTTGTTATTATTTCTCTTGGCCCAGAAAGACAGTCAGCTGCTATTACATAAGTACCTAGTGCAACAGCTTCAGCTAATACATTGGGGAACCCTTCAAAATAAGAATTTAATAAAAAGCAATCGGCTTTTTTAAACCAAGCAGCAACATTATCTTGGTGACCAATCAATTGCGCATTGATAGTTTGTTTGTTGATACTGTTTTCTAATAGCGTTTTATGTTCTCCGTCACCCAAAATTAATAACCTATCATTGCGATTGGTTTCTTTGTTATATTGGTGAAATGACAACAATAGAGAGTGCATCTGCTTCTGCTCTACTAGTCGCCCACAAGCTACAAATGTTAAGTGGTCACTGTCATTATCAATACAATCTATACTTTTCTGAGAATCTAAGGTAATTTTTTTTAAATCCAAGCTATTGTAGATAACCTGCACATTCTTTTTATGCACGCCAAAATTAGCTATCAAATCCTGCTTTATTGCATGGGAGTTACAAATAACGCCATTTGCACGATTATAAAAATATGGGAGTATGTATTTAGCAATACGCAGTTTAAATTGTCCCTTTGAAGCATATTGGTTTGAAAGATAGTTTCGTACATTTAAAAACAATCGTATCCTGTTTTTTCTACTTTTTTTCCTCGCTAAAACGGCTAACACATTACTCCACTCTAAAAATGAAAAAATAGCATAGTAATCTGTATTTATAATTAGCTTTTGTAATGCTTTATAACTCTCGAACAACTGAAAAATTTTGCCGAGCGCTCCTTTATGTTTAAACTCATGCAGTACTACATATTCAAAGTTTAGTTTTTCGGCCTGCTCAAGCATACTAGGTGTTGCTGTATATAATGAGGTAACATCAATATCATATTCACCCTGATATAAAGATGCTATTTTTAGCATCTGTCGCTCAGCACCACCATTTTCCATTTTATCAATCAAAAAAAGTAATTTATCTTTCTTCATTAGCTGCTGTTTTCCTAAAGTAAAGACTGCTCATATAACCGATCATTAAATAAAAAGTGGGCAACGTTTTAAAGCGATCAGTAATAGCCGATGAAAAACCAAAAAATAACACCTCAGATAAAATCAGACCTATCAGTGCAAACACGAAAGACGATATATGGATATTATTCAGATATCTTTTGTAAACAAAAACACACAATGTAAGCAATGTTAACTTAATTGATAAAGCAAAAAACAATCCTAACACTCCAAACTTAATGAGATGGTAGCCATAAAAAGACTCAATAATTGATATACGACCAGCTAATTCGTCCCTATTGGCACCTTCTGAAAATGGAACTTGCTCACCTGCGTATTCAGCGGCTAAGCCTAACTCATAAAGTCGGTGACCAGTAGATCCGTCGACACTTTGTGAGTCAGAGCCAAAAATTTGAATTATATAATTAACCTGTTGAAATTTATCTGAAAAAAACAGAACAATAAAAATTAATGTCAAACCTGCGCTAGCGATAAGAACATAGGATGTTTTACGCTTTTTTGCACCTGTAAACCAAAATAAAATCCCTAACACTCCAAAAGTAGAAAAAATCCCTCCTCGACTAAATGACATAAAAAGGGCAAAAAATAGGAGTAATACCATAAATATATCGTTTTTTTTCATTACTATTTTTCTGGCATAAAATGAAAAGTAATAAAAAATAAAAAATGATATAAAAAATGAAAAATCGGATGGATAACCGTAAGTACCAGACCACCGGTAAAAATGTAAAGCCATATCATCACTTGGCCTACCTTTAAATATATCTACCAATGGCCAAAGCGCCGGTATATAAACAAAAGTAGAAAATACAATCTGAAAAATCAGTAACTTTTTCAAAAAACATAATAGCTCTTGAAGCTCACTGTTTCTAAGCGGCATTGCAAATGCAAATAAAACATAGCCAAGATAAACAAATTGCCTGATAAGATCAGGGTAATCTGATGCTATTATAAAACTTGTTTTTAGTAGTGTTAAGCTACTATAGTATACAAATAATAAACTAGTAGCTAAGATTACAAAAAAGAAAAACTGTGAAGGCAACTTTATTTTACGACAAGCAAATATAAATAAAAGTATAGAAATAATACATAAATGCATTATTTTTTGTGCGTTTTGCGCACCCAAAAAATTCGGCAGTAAAGGAAAGAAAGTAACTACTAACCAAATGAATTTATGAAAGACTAAGTTATTAAGCAACTTTACTTCCTTCACGGTAGTAAGCAATATATAAACAAATAGCCAAAATTAAGCGAGCCACTAACATTCCAAGCACAAATCCAAATAAGCCTTGCCAATAAATACAGACGAGCATCACTCCCCCTGCGACAATTGAACTGTAAACAGTAATTTTTCGGTATTGCGTATCTTTTCCCTTAGCTAAAAAATAACCTTGCCCATAAGTATTTGCTACACCAGTAAAAATAGCACTGATAGCCATAATAATTAAATAAGTATAAGCCTCCAAATATTGCTCACCTAAAAAACTAGTTATTAACCACTCACCAAGTATTATTAACCCAATTAACATCGCAATAGCAACAACCAAATTAATCAATAGTACTATATTTAAGTTACGGCTATCCCCCTTACTCAAAATGGGAAACAGAGCTTTTGCTATAACATTTTGTACTATAAGTATGACTCCTGCGACTTTTACTGCAGATGCAAGCAAGGCATAATCTAACTTACTATAAAATGCAGCAACGCCAATTAATGGTATGGCATTATATAAGTTTGGTGCAAGTAAACCTACAAACACATTTACACCCTGCTTTAATTCAGCCAAAGAGCGGTTATACAACTGTTTTATTCCTGAAAATCTAATAAAATATTTTCTATATATTAAATAACATAAAATACAACCCACAATTAGGGTTGGTAGACTTAATGAGTGCAGTGCTAATGTAAGATCTTCTGGTTTTTTTACATAGAGTAAAATAACAACTAGATGCACCAATTTCCCTAAAACAGTCAAAGATGCCAACAAATAAATTTTTTCGGTACCAATATAAAACCATGCATTAGTTAATGCATAGCCGATCAAAAAAGGCATGCAGACATATAGTGTTAACATGACTACTTGCCATTCATATAAAAAAGTGACTAATATAAATGTAAAAAAAATGTACGAAAAAGTGAAAACTAAACGATAACAAAAATGATTAATAAAAATTTCGCTATGCTCTAGTTTATTGTTTGTTTTTGAAAGCTGCCTTACACCAACATAATTACTACTATAGTCAATAAATGTATAGCCAAACATTACGATTGTAAGAATCAGCAAATACACACCATACTCTTCAGGGCCGAGTACTCTAGACAAGATAGGTATAGTTAATAATGGGATTAATAGATTTAATCCATCTATTATCCCTATTCCAGCTAAATTTGAGAAAAACTGCTTTTTAGCACTCATTATTTTTTCTGTACGGATAATTACTTTGGCGGTTTTGGTATTCTAATATTGCCAAATTTTTAACTTTACCATGTTCAATTTCTACTGCCTTTGAAAGTATTTCATCGTTATTATACGCAGTGGCAGCTTCACATATATTTGTTATAAAAGGTAACAAAGCTTTGCTGAGTTCATATGATGAACTGTTCCAAAAGAGTGTAGGTGTATGGTCAACGGCATAATAATAAATATGCTCTTGCACTTTAAAGCCTGGCTCATCAAAAGAAGTTGGTATGGCAAACTCAAACCCCATCGCAGTGTCGCAAGAAACATCAATAAGCATAGCATTCTTCTTTAATGCTAAAACCTCAGTGTTGCAAACAAAATCAACTGGGTTATTTGGGTTTTGCAAAATACAATTAACAATAATATCGGCATCTTTTAATTTTTCGAGTAACAATTCTTTGCTGTTGTGATATGCGCGATTATTTTTAACTCGATATTGCGAATAAATAACACCTGGTATTTGGTTTTGAATTAAATGAGATGGTCTCTGAGTATATACTTCAATAGTATTAATTCCCTGAGACTGTAACGCTGTAACTGCACCTCGTCCAGTCGAGCCAAACCCTAACACAACTGCTTTCATTGGCTTTGAGTATAGCCCTGTGACTCCATTTAGTTGCAAGCAATGGTTTAATGATGCAAAGCCTGCTATTTCATTATTTTTATGAAAAATATGATGCTTTCCGCTAAACATAGCCTCAAAAGCAATTAAAGTTAGCTTTTTATCAATGGCTGTTTGAGTGATTTCATCTCCTTGAACGCAGTGCGGCCACCCATAGATAGTTTGCCCCTGCCTAAAGTTTTTATTATCTTGCGCTGAAAACTTTGGCAATATCAATATATCACACTGCTCAAACATTTCTGAGCGCGATAATATTCCCGCTATTCTGTCCTTATGTTGGGTTATATCAAACCCAAACTCTTGAGCATAACCTTCTTCAAAAATGAGTTTTTTCAGTATATGATCATCTATATCATCAAAGTGTTCGGGGTGGATTGGTATTCTTTTTTCATTTTTTTTTAACGACGTACCAAATATTCCAATGTACATTACTGCTCCCCTGACTCTAGCTGTCTAATAAATGCTTCAATACGCAAATCCCAACACTGGTTTTTACAAAACTCGCCTTGCTCAAACACAAACTCTTCGTTAATAAATTTATAGCGGCCAGGTATGTCATTAATGTACATCTGTGATGGCGCTATTGCCCCAATAATTGGCTGAATTTCATTAACATAATAATGCCCATCTTGAGTTTCAAAGATATCTAGCGCAACAGTGGTAAATTCAGCACTATCAGAAAAGTCCTTCACCATATGTAATAACTGCTTTGGCGGATCTTCCCAACCAACTAACATCGAACCACTTGCCATGTTATTTTCCCCAATTAGTTTTTTATGGCCAAAGTAACTATCGTGTAATTTGATAATTCGCCATTCCCATTTTATATCAAGGAACTGCTGGCAAATCATGTAATGACTTTGTCGTCTTCCAAATCGTGGGTAGGGTATATTATGCTTTTTACCAATAGGACAGTACCCTAGGGCAAGTTCAGGGTCTATTGCGCCAAAAATTTTTCTCGCTAATTTTTTTGCATTCTGTTGATTTTTTATAATTTTAACAGAGATACCACTTGCACCAACATTACTTTTACTTACTAGTGGGTATTCGCAGTGTTGAAAAAAATCGTATGCATCCTTTTTAGTAGCGAATACATTCGTTTTTGGATGTGGCAGATCATATAACATCGCCCACGTATGCATATTGCGCTTACTTTCGTATACAAACAGCTCTTCATAGCTTGGGTAAATGGGAAGTGACAGCTTCTTGTTCAGCACATAGCTACGCTCATCATACATTTGTTTATGTGCTTCAAATGTACAAGGAGGACGTATCACAACACCGTCATAGTTACCTTTTTGAAACTTGTTAAGCCAATCTTGAGACAATAAGTTTATGTGTTCGAACTGTATACCATATTTTTCACACGCATTTGCAATAGACTGCTGAGCATCAGGGAGATATGAGCAAATAGCAAACTTCATTTCAACACCTTACTTTTGAACTTTCTAATATATATAAGTACTTTCCAAACATGGTTTATTAAATAGCTATAAATCAAAAAAATTATAATAAAAACTATAAAACTGACGGTGTCGTTTATTCGCTCTAAATAAATACCCAAACAAGTCATTAATAATGAAAACATACTAATAATCAATAATGTTTGTTTTGGCGTAGCTCCAGCACGCATAAATATGTGATGCAAATGCTCTCTATCAGGTTTAAAAGGGGAATCGCCTTTTTTTATCCTTCTTAGCATAATTGCGGCCATATCGATCAGTGGAACGGCAACTATCCATAAAGCAGTGACTGGGCTTAGGGCTGGTTTATGAGATTGAGTTCCTATGCATAAAAGCCATATAATAGAAAATCCAATTAGCATACTACCAGCATCACCCATAAATATTTTTTTATATTTTTTTATAGGCCAATTCAAATTAAACATAAGATACGCAATTATCGCGCCTATAAAAAAAATACATAACGCATACCATGGAATATTTGCCTGATATAGTAAAAAAGCTAGCGCAGAAAAAGCAATCAACGACAATAGACCAACCAAACCATCAATACCATCGACCATATTAAATGCATTAATACAACCGACTACAGCTAGAACTGTAAATAATATAGAGAACTGTCCCAGTTCTATTTCACCATTAGAAAAAATATTACCTAAATAAAGTAGTTTATAATCAACAATAAAAATCATAGCAAGTGCAATTATTATTTGTACAAATAATCTTGGTCTTACTGATATATCTTTATAATCATCAATAACACCTACGAGTACCATTAAGCCTGACAATATAATATAACTGAATACTTCTATACTTAAAGGCAACAGCATAAAAGTACTAATACTAATACCAAAAAATACACAGACACCACCTACTAATGGAATAGAGCCTTCATGAAGCTTTCTGTGATTGGGTTGATCTACTAGACCAAACTTACATGCAATAGGCTTTGCTATCCATATAAGTAAATAAGTAAGTAAGTAAGCACAGAACAGAAAATAAAAAAAGTTAACTGGCATTTATAACGACCTTGAAAACTTAATAGTTATAATGGTTACAGACAAAAATAAACCCAACATCATAGCTAGGACGATAATCAATGCTCGGCTAGGCCCATACTTCTTCTCTGGTACTATTGCTGGATCAATTATTTTAAATGCATAGTCGTCTTTAACGCTCGCAAGCATTTTTTCATTCTGCTGAGTTTCGATAAGTTCATATAAAATACGAATTGATTGCGACACATCAGTATTTTTCATCGCTGACTCTAAATATTGAATACTTAAATCAGCCTCTTTTAAAGCTCTCTCCCTCAGCTCTTTATTTATCCCATCAACTAATCCAGTGAGTATTTGTTGCGCAATATAAGGGGAATAATGCTTTATAGCTACAGTTAAAAGTCCTGTTTCAGTATTGCTTGTGATGACTAAATTATCTTCAGTAAAAGCTTCATATAGTTCTTGTGCTGATGGCTTTGGTTGTCTTGGGGGGCTAACTTCTCGAACCCATTGCCCTGAGTCTTGATTATATAATTTCTCATCATAGCTTAATGTTTTTTTATGCATATCCCAGCTTGTAACTGCCATTATCTTGACGGCTAAATCATTCTCTTCAATAAAGTTTGTTAGAAAATGTCTACTCTTAAGAACCTCAAGATTAAGTAGAGTCTGATCAACTTTACTGCCACCTAATGATAAACCGACTAATGTAGATATACCTGACAACTCAGATGTTAACCCCCCCAATGAAGATGACTTGTCATCACTATTTGGTGATAAAAGCACCTCCGACATATAAACATCAGGTTTACTTATTGCTACATATAATCCAGCTAGCGTCGTAAAAATACAAACAACTATTACTAACCCCTTATTTTTCCAAACCTGATTAACTAAGTCACCAAATGACAACTCTGGATTTTGTTGTTCAACACTCATAATTAAGCTTCTCGTAACCCTATAAAATTCTGAAATACAGCTTTCTGCTGTGCTTTTAAATACTACTAATAGCAGCTACTGCTACACCTAGCTGATAAATGATCTGTGTTGCTGTACTCCACAGAGTCAAGTTATCCATATAACCAGAATTGAGTGGAACTACGATTGTGTCACCAGCCTCTAGAATTTGTGAATCATTGACAGCAAACCAACTTCCTGAATTTGGAATTTTCACTGAGCCGTTGGCTTTGATAATATAGATACGCTCATCATCAGCGCGCTCTTTTAAACCACCACTAAGGGCGATGTAATCATTATATGAAATACCCGGTTTAAATAAGTGAGATGTGGCATAGTTTACTTCGCCTATTACACTGATAGAGTCACGCTTACTTGGCACATATAAAGTATCGCCGTCTTGCAGAACCAGCTTTTGTTTATCTTCAACGATTAAAGGAAGATCAATAACGAGTCGCCCTACCGCTTCTATATCTGCTAAGTCGATAAGTAACTTGTTCATCTCATCGTACGATAACGTTCTGGCGCCTTTCTCAAAGCTTTTTTGTGCAAGATCACGACGTAACTCTTCTGATAACTTAGTTAATTGCTGCTGCTCTTGTTTACGAATCGACTCGCGTGTGAAAATCGCAGCCTTTTCTTCAGCAAACTCTGAGAACCCACCTGCGCGCTCTAGTAGGTTAGTCAATGTTTCACCACGACGAATTGTATAAGTTCCAGGGAATTTAACTTCACCTTTTAACTCAACTTTTACATTTTCTTGCCAGTTAGGGATTGAGAATACATTTAAACTATCTTTACTTCGCAGTTTTCGGTTATCACCAAGTTCCCCTAGCATAGCTTTATGTAAATTAAACTTTATGTGCTCGACTTTAGAAGCATCACCAGCTAATAACCGAGTAATTTCAGCTTGCTCTGTATAAGCAGATTCAAGTAACCCACCTGCGGCTATAATTAGTTCGTTAACTTCAGCGCCTACTGTTAATGGGTATACACCTGGGTAAGCAACGTGACCATTTATTTCAATTAACTGCATGGCTTGAGTTACTGAAGCTTGCTGTTTTAATTTAGCTTTAATTGGTTTTAATATGTTATAGCGACTAAAGATTGAATAATCTTCAGGCGCAAGCTCAGCAGCCTCTTCAGCCGCTTTTCTTTGCTTGGCCAATTGAGCAATAGTTAAATTGGCGCCGTCATCAGGCTTTTTGAAAGGATCTTCACTTTGAATAACCCCTATGTATTTTTCGAATTCTTTCTTTTGATATTTATGCCACTGCTCAACTTTGATTTGTTGTTGCTGCTGCTTTTCAGTCAGTGCCATATTTGTTATCGCTAACTCTTCAGCTTCTTTTGCTTCAAAGCGGCTAAAAACTAATAACTTGTCATTTGCTTGCAACTCTAAATCGTGTTCAGCTGCTTTTACAATCGCTTGCGCAATATCAAATTGATACACCTCAATATCGCCTGCAATATTGATTTCACGCACTAACAAAGCATAACTAAGGTCAGCTTGTGGTAACAAATCACCACGAACAGACGTAAATACATCAGAAATACGCTTACCTTGATGCCATTGATAACTTCCTGGGCGAGCTACTGCACCAATAACGGTAATTGAGTTTTGAATCTGTAAACTTACCGGATTAAAACGAATTCTGTCGCCATCTTGCGGAATATAGTTGATATCGTTAACACTAAAATCGACTGATAAAATTTCTTTCGCATTGTAATTATTAAAGCGCTCGATAATTGCTTTTTGTGCATACGCTTCTGGCTTTAAGCCACCGGCCATTTTCAATATATCTTGGGCAGTTTCATTATTTTTTATTTCAAAGATTGCAGGACGTTTAACCAGCCCTTCAACAGCAACTTGGGCCCCTACGGGTGGAACAAAAACCACATCGCCTGATTTTAAAGTGATATCGTTTCTACTATCACCTTTAATCAGTAGTTCATACAGATCAAAGTTTGCAATGACTTTACCAGCACGTTTTACTTGAATATTACGTAAGGATGCAATGTCTGATACACCACCACTAATAAAAAGTGCATGCGACACTGTGGTCAACGACGATACGCTATAACTACCCGGCTTATATGCTTCACCTAACACTAAAATACGCATACTGCGCAATTGACCTAAAGATACAAACGCTTTTACGCCTATAATTTCTTGTTCAACTTTAGCTTTGATAAGTTCTTTAATTTCACCAAATGTAAGCCCAGCAACGGTGACAGGGCTTAAGTTAGGTATATTAATTCGGCCTTCACGATCCACTACAACTTCGTAGCTTTCACTTTCTTTACCATAAAAGTTAATTTTTAATTGATCACCGCGGCCAATTAAATATGTTTCTGGTACAGCCGCATTTTCACTTGGCATGAAGGTCGTAGGCTCACCAGAGAATAACTCGTAACCAAAAGGCTTGATTTCACCTCTTTGTGGATCAAAGCGTTCTTCGTCTGTTAAAACAGGCTCTTCTTGTTCTTGACGCGGATAAACAGTTTGTTGTTCTTCTGCTGCTGCGCTAGGTGATGATTGATTACCAGTGATACTTGTTAGATCAACACCATATTGCATAGCAAGTGCTTCTTGCTGCGCTTTCGGTAGCTTTTTAAATTGTTCAATTTGCGATGCAGTAGGAGTGAAAGCAAATGCAGACGCAGTCGTTAGCAGTAAAAAAAATATTAAAAATCGTTTAAAAAGCATCACAAGTAGGTTTTTCCTAGAACAACGGCCAAAAGATTGGCTATTCTACATTATTTACAAACAAATAAAAAAGGGACTTACGTCCCTTTATTACAGTTAAATGTCACTAAACGAGGCTAAATTGTTAAAAACTGTAAACCAGTGTCAGCGACGTTTCTGTGTCTGTGCTTTCTTTGTCGTCAGCAACAACTGAGTTGTTAGTAATGTTATAAGCAACCTTCATTTGTAATGAACCGTTAATTTTAGCTAAAAGCGCTGTTTCTGAGCGTGTTTTAGTGTTGGTATCACCGTATTCGACTGAAACTAACTGAGTAAGCTTTGCGTTATCAGAAATTTGCCAATTATAATCAAGCTTACCTAGAGCGATAACCTCACCTTCACGCTCACCCGCTAAAGAGTTACCATTTTCATCAACTTCACTGCTTGTATCAGGGTATTGAAAGTACTTATAACCAGGACCAATTTCAGCATTTAACCACATGTCAGAGCGGTCTAATAAACGTTGACCATAACCCGCTGAAATAACCGACTCGCTGCGATAAGCACCAAAGTAATCAGAAACGTGTGAACCATAAACATATAAATGCGCATGCTCTTCATTTAACTTATAGTTACCTTGTACTGATAACGAGTATTTTTCGTTAGTACGTTGCGTTTCTTTTATACCAGCATCATTCTCAACGTCGTCTTCTTTATAAAGACCGTTAATTTTATACTCGTTGTTCCAGCTTTCTAAGTTATGTAACGCCTTGATGCCGCCTTTAAGTGTGGTTGTTTCTGTATTACCGCTGGTAATAATTGCACCTAGCTCACTGGTAACTTCCCATGTTTTAGTATCTTCAGCGAATGCGTTAGTTGCAGCAGATGCTGCAACTAAAATTGATAAAAGCTTTAATTTCATTAAAAAATAACCTTTGCTACTTGTTTGGTTGATTAATCTTGCTTGTGAAAGTGAACATCCATTTGCGGAAATGGAATAGTAATATCAGCTTCATCTAATGAGATTTTGATATTTTCCATCAAATCGAAATATGTTGGCCAGTAATCGCCAGAGTTAACCCATGGGCGCACAACAAAGTTTACACTCGAATCTGCAAGCTCAGATACTGCGACTGTGTATGCTGGATCTTTTAAAATACGAGACTCTTTATCTAACACTGATTTAAGTACTTGTTTTGCTTTACGTAAATCAGCATCGTAGCCTACACCAATGACTAAATCGATACGACGAGTACTCTCACGAGAGAAGTTAACAATTGGGCTAGACATAATTGCCGAGTTAGGCATGATGATTACTTTGTTATCTGGAGTACGAAATTCTGTAGAGAAGATCTCGATTTTTTTAACTGTTCCAGCTTTACCGCCAGCTTCAACATAGTCACCTGATTTAAATGGGCGAAGTAAAATAATAAGTACGCCAGATGCGAAGTTAGATAGTGAACCTTGAAGTGCTAAGCCAACAGCTAAGCCTGCAGCACCTAAAATAGCTATAAATGAAGTGGTCTCTATGCCAATTTGTGACAACGCCATTAAGATTGTCGCCATAAATACGATGGCATAAACAATGCTTGATACGAAAGAACCTACAGCCTTGTCTACTTTCTTTTTGTCGAATGCTTTTTCAGTTAGGTTAGAGCAAAATTTTGCAACACGACCACCCAATAGAAAGATCACCAATGCGATTACAGCTTGAATGCCATAATGCAAAATCAAACCTGAGTTTTCGTTTATCCAGTTAAGTATTGTATCCATTATCACTCCTGATATTCAGTATTAAGCAATTTGCTGGTTAAATTATATCTGATTTCAATTTATTATTTCATTAATTAATCTATTTATCTTTAAAAGAAATTCTTTAGGATTAATTTTATTTAGCCCTATCAGATAAAAAAGTGATTTAAAAACTCATCACAAGGCCATTTTATGAACAAAAATATTCAATTCTAAATTTTTTTCATTTTTTTTGCTCTTAACCCTTCACAAGATTTATTATTTTATGTATTATCCGCGCCACACCAAACAAGGTGTGTTGTGGCGGTTGTAGCTCAGTTGGTAGAGCCCCGGATTGTGATTCCGGTTGTCGCGGGTTCAAGCCCCGTCAATCGCCCCATCTTTTCCCTTCTTAATTTCAATATCAAATACGTCTTAAAATTTCATCCTATTGATTAATTAATATTAAGCATAAGCCAAAAATAATGGCTGAAGCCGGTTCCTACAAGAAATATACACATGCATTATCCCGTAGGAGAGCGCTTTAGCGCCGATTAGCTGTTGTATATAACCTAAGCCTAAACACAATCACGGCTGAAGCCTATTCCTACAAGCAACATACAATACACACATGACCTCGTAGGAGAGCGCTTTAGCGCCGATCAGCTTTTGCATATAACCTAAGCCTAAGCATAATCACGGCTGAAGCCTGTTCCTACAAGAAACATACACACACATCCCCCCGTAGGAGAGCGCTTTAGCGCCGATTAGCTGTTGCGTATAACCTAAGCCTAAACACAATCACGGCTGAAGCCGGTTCCTACAAGCAACATACAATACACATGCATTACTCGTAGGAGAGTGCTTTAGCGCCGATTGCATAATTTAATCTATACTTCATTAAACCGTTTTATATTTAAAGGATTAAAATGAAACTTCGGTCACAGCAGCTACGTCAACATCGTCACTCTATTATTAACCATTATTATTCTGTGACCACATGTACACATCAACGAGTTAAATTATTTGAGGATTTTTGTAATGCGCGAATTCTAATACGCTCACTAAAACAATCTGATTTAAATGGCTTAACTAAAACAATTTGCTTTGTAATAATGCCTGATCATATGCATTGGTTATTGCAGCTGAAAACACAAGATTCGCTATCTTCGGTGGTGGCTAAAGTAAAAGGGCGTACATCATTTCTCATGCACAAAGCTAAAAATGAGCAAATTTGGCAAGCTGGTTTCTACGATTCATTAATTCGAGATGAAGAACATTTATTACATCAAGCAAGATACATAGCTGCCAACCCAATGAGAGCCGGTATTGTTGACAACCTTGGAAGTTATCCCCATTGGGATTGTATTTATTTAAACCCCTCTGAACATGATTAACACAATCACGGCTGAAGCCTGTTCCCACAATCAACATACAATACACACATGACCTCGTAGGAGAGCGCTTTAGCGCCGATCAGCTGTTGCATATAACCTAGGTCTAAACACGATCACGGCTGAAGCCTGTTCCTACAAGGAACATACACACACATCCCCCCGTAGGAGAGCGCTTTAGCGCCGATTAGCTTTTACATATAACCTAGGTTTAAACATAATCACGGCTGAAGCCTGCTCCCACAAGCAACATACACATGCATTATCCCGTAGGAGAGCGCTTTAGCGCCGATTAGCGTACCCTCGCGAACTTTACTCTCGCCAGCTCGCAAGCTGCTTTCTTGCAGACAAAAAAATGCCACCTTTCGGTGGCATTACACACGGGATTATTTCTACATTATAGAAATTCTTTTCAAAAATAAGGTTCTAGGTGCTACAAGGTTTGTAATAGCTCGATTCTTGTCAAACTTTTCCTAGCACCTACGAAGTTATCTATTTCCAGCTTTTCATCTTGTGCCCTTTAACAGCATAGAAAAGGATGAATAAATAACAAGGTAACATTACGATATAAGCGCCCTGCTGAGCCTCGGCAGAATCCACACCACCGCTTGCTAGACCCCAAAATAGTGGACCAAACGCACCACCGGCGATACCCATTACAAGCAGACCAGAACCAACACTGGTTAATTTACCTAACCCAGACAACGCTAACGGCCATACCGCAGGCCATACAATAGCATTCGCAAATCCTAACACAGCTATCATCAATAGTGTATCTGGTAATTGTACCTCTAAACCAAGCGCTGTTGCGACAACCACTGAACTAGTATCGCTAAATACCACGGCAAGGGTTAGTACGCAGCCTAAAATAGCAGACAAACTCAATGCAGCTTGCTGCGAAATAACACGTGGTATAAGTGCAATACCTAAGATATAACCCAGCACCATACAAGCCATCGTATAAGAGGTCATGACACTATATTTTTCAACACCTAGCGATAACGCAAAAGTACCAATGGTATCGCCTGCAATCACCTCCACGGCTACATAAACGAACAAAGCAAGCACCCCTAGTGCAAGACTTGGATGGGAAAGCGCCTCTTTTACTTGCCCTTTAGCACCTTGCTCCTCATCATCAACAAGCTCTGGTAATGGCATCTTTGTCACGGCAAATGCCAGTGCACCAATAAATAGCGCTAACCCTAAATAAGGGTAAATTAAACTATTCGCCATTGAATCAATTTCAGCTTGTGATAAATCTTTACCAACGAGGCCAGTAAAATCACTTAAAATTAATGCTGTAAAAACGATTGGCGCAATCACGCCTGCGCCTTTATTTAATATCCCCATGATACTAACACGTGCAGCAGCTGACTCTTCAGGCCCAATCCTAACAACATACGGATTTACTGCTGTTTGCAACAAGGTTTGACCAGCCCCCATAACCAACTGCGCAAACAAAAACAAAGCAAACACTTGAGTTTTTGCAGCTGGAATAAATAACAAACCTGCCACCATCATGGTTGCCATACCGAGTGCCATACCATTTTTATAACCAACTTTACGAATGATCATTGCCGATGGCACTGCAGTAAAAGTAACAGCTATATAAAACGAGAATAAAATCAGTGACGCTTGAAATGGACTAAGCTGTAATACTTGTTTTAAGTATGGCATTAGTGAACCGTTCAACCAGGTTGCAAAACCTAGGATGAAGAATAAAGTGGCAACAATGGCCATGGGTATAAAGTTACTTTGTTTGTTTATTTTTGACACAGTGGCTTCCATAAAACTTCTTCTTGTTGCGAGCTATCGTTGTAATTATTTATTGCAATTAAGTTCAAAAAAAACTTAAATCGACGATTAGCGTTGCTGTACTTTATAACACTTTGGCGACATTTAAATGACAATGTCGAAACAAAAATGACAGCGCTGCCATAAAACTTTACGTTAATTACAGCCATATTACTAGTAACAATTTATTTTACAACGGCACAAAAAAGGGCCTTTATGGCCCTTTCAAAACGTAATTAGTTACTAATATATTAATTTATATGAGTAATTCTGCTCTTCAGTTTACTATTTAAGCTACTACGTAATGCCACAGACTGCTGTTCAGAAACACTGATCGGAGCTGTATATTGCTGCCAACTCGCGCCATTATCTAAACTATACTCGGTATTTAAATATGCAAATGGCGTATTAATCTCAAGCTTACCATTGTTGATCACACCTCCAGGTACAGGTAAATTCAAAGTTACACCTGCATTTGCCAACTTTGTAAGCTCTTTCAAACCAACTGCAGCAGAAAATTGTGCCCAGTCTTTTTCTTGGCTTTTACGATCAACCTGCTCGCCCTCCCATGGTGCTTTATGCCATGCACGCTCAGCAACAGACAGAATTCGCGGGAATATCATTGCCAATACTTGATCTTCGGTTCGAATAGTTTCAGACCAAACTTGTCCTTGCATACCTAAGATGTTTTCTGGCTTTTCTAATTTTGGTAGTGGACGACCAACTAAAGCTTCAAGGTTATCTATCGGCTCCCGTGTTCGGGTGTAATCGGCATTGGCATACACATCGTCTGGCATATAATTAAATGCTTTTTTAGTATCGGTATAGCGAGTTGCCCAATAATACCCACGTTCTTCTGGGTGAGCTTCATAAGGATGGTCAAAGTATAAGTGTGTACCATGCGATAATATAACTTGATAACCTGCATTGGCAAGGCGGTAAGCTCTGTCTGCAACACCCCACTCCCAAATATTGTCCCAGACGTTTGCTGTAAAGGTTTTATTTGGAAATTCATCGCGCTTAAACGGGTTAGTGCGGTCATACATTAAACCATCTTCCCATGCACCTGGCGAAATACCGCGCTTTTCAAGTAACTTGGCCACACGTTGTGTAAAGTAAGGTTTTAGATCTGCGGCACCGGCAACCCCATTATTGGGGTCGGCAAACATTGCTTGGCATATTGGCGAGCCAACCCATGAACCGGCACCCACTTCATCGCCACCAAAGTGTAAGTTAGTCAATTGCACACCGGCTTCGCGGTACATTTGTTGTAATTCGTAGGTAACCTTATCTAAAAAAGCATAGGTTGAATCCATGCATACGTTCATCGAGTTATCTTTGTAGTTTTGCACCGTCATATATACCGAGGTGTCTTTTGGATCGCTCAATAAATATTGTGTCGCTGCACTAATATCGACTTGCTGCGTTTCTTTTCCTGCATTCTTTTTATTAATAAGGTTATTTTTAGCTGTTTTTTGAGCTTCATCAGCAAGCTTATGATAACGCGCTTCCATTGCTTTGATTGATGCTCGAGCATGCCCCGGCCCTTCAATTTCAGGAATGATTTGAATATGGCGGTCTTTAGCAAATGTTAGTAATTCAATAAACTCGCTACGGGTTAAGTAACCATTACCTGAGCCCGATTTAAATGGCCCGGTTCCTAGCTGTGTTAACAGACATTCTTTTTCTTCAAGGTCAAAACAGCGATAACCACCAATATCAGTTAGCTCTGGTAATCCTGGAATTTCTAAGCGCCAACCTTCATCTTCTGAAAAGTGCCAATGTAGTTTATTCATTTTATAACGCGCCATTTGCTCAACCAATTTGAACATAGCGTCTTTGCCGTGGTAATTGCGGCCATTATCATAGTGCATACCACGCCAGGTATAACGAGGGCTGTCTTCAATCTCAAGTTGTGGAATGTCTACAGTACCTTGGCTATTTGCCGGGAGTAGATTAAGTAAGCTCTGCATGGCATAGAAGACACCGGCATTATCACTCCCAACAATTTCAATACGATCGTCATCTATTTCAAGAGTGTAACTTTCTGATTTACCACCGGCCAACTGTGGATTTACTTTTAAACTGATCAGTTTTTCTTTTGCTAGTTTGATGTGATCTGGCTGTGCTTTTAAGGTCAGGCCATAGTCATCTTGCAAATCTTGCATAAACACCATGACTTCGTTCTTTAACTGACCTTGGAAAGTGATCTGCCAGCTGCTATCAAGTGTTGCATTACCGCGATTAAACTCTACTTTTTGTGGCTTTGGAATGATCCGCTTTAATGCGTCTTGTTGCGATACTTGACTTGTCGTTTGTTGATTACGCTCAAAACGCACTTGTGGGGTGACTAATACCGTTAAATCTTTTGGCTCGTTATAACGACGCAGTTGATTTTCACGCTCGAACGGTGCAACAAACTGGGTCATATCTTCGCTGTCAGTATTTGCAAAAATAGCCGGTTTATTATCACCAGATACAAAAAAAGCACGTGGCATAAAATCAGAATAAGCAACCACCCAAACTTGAGCGTCAAACTCAAGTACTAAGCTTTTACCTGAAGCTAACCCTGTAAAGTTTTTAGTTGGGGTAATGCGATGTAAATCACCATTTACGTGTTCAATATTTAAACCCGCAACTAGCTCAGTACTGATCTTACGAACTGAGTGAATATACAACTGCCAGTCACTTTCACCTGCAGGAAGTGCAACATCAGATTGGTTGTTTAGTGTAATAGTTCCTAAAAAACCAGCGTCTTTATTATGAAAGTTATCAACCACAGCAAATGTCAGAGTGGTCTCTTTGGCAAAGTTATTCACATCAGTTTGCGAAAACTGCGCCTGTGCCATTAATGGCATTATCGCGATCAAACTCGCTAAAGTTCGCTTTTTAAAATCCATTGCTCTCTCCTCGTTGTATACCCTAAGACTACGCATTTCCCCCCACGTAATCTGTTATTTATTATTATTTATTCACCACCATCATATAAAAGATAAAATGACAGCGCTATCATTAATTGAAAAAATAGGGAATAAGCGGTAAGCGGTAAGCGGTAAGCGGTAAGCGGT
>NZ_JACJEQ010000031.1:0-45126 GCF_014164125.1 Pseudoalteromonas sp. SG44-8
TAGCTCCTAGCTCCTAGCTCCTAGCTCCTAGCTCCTAGCTCCTAAAATTATCAACCTTGTCGGTTTTCCTACAAGGTTTTTTTATAAATGTTACTTTCAACCTTTATTTTCGACCGCTTATCGTTTCTACTCGAATTGTTGAACAAACTCGTTATGATGATGCAGATGAAACAAAACGAGAAGTAACAATGAAAGCACAACTTTCCCTACTCAGCGTAGCACTGGTTGCAAGCCTTGGTAGTGCCACGGCATCCGCAAAAGAGCCGCTACAATTTAAAGATGTATTCGATTTCAAAGCAGCTAAAACAACGCAATTATCTGAAAATGGTGAAGTACTGAGCTTTAGTGCAACCCCATATCGTGGCGATGCAACAGGCCAAGTCTATACCTTAAACAATAATAAATTACTTGCAGAAATTGAGCGCGGCACTAAACCTCAGATCAACAAAGCAGCTAACTGGGTAGCATTCACCCAAGTCCCTACTTTGCTTGAAAAAGAAACCACAAAAAAGAAAGACACCTTAAAAAACAATCTAGTACTCGTTAATACAATAACGGGGGAACAACAAGTTTTTGAGAACGTAAAAGATTACCAGCTCTCTGATGATGGTCACTGGTTAGCTTATCGCTTTGATGAAAAAGCAGATAAAGACGCTGATAGTAAAGATATTGATGACACAAAAAATACCGCTAAAACCAGTGAAATCAAACCAGATAAGAAAGACAAAGCATTTGAGCTCATTGTTGTAAATTTAAAAGACAAAACAACTCATACTATTCATAACGTATTTAGTTACGCTATTAATTCATCTGGCAGCGAGCTACTTATCAGCCAAAGCTATCCTGACGGTAACGATAACCAAGTAGCATTAATTACATTAAACCAAACATTTGATACGAGTGTATTAATTGATGAACCAGGCGTGGTGGCAAATAAAATAGCTTGGCATCCAACTAAGAATATTGCCGCATTTACACTGGGTAATTATGTGAATGACGATATGCGCCGTCGCGATCATCAGCTAAAACTGTGGCAAAACGAACAGCTTACAAATATTGCTGCTCCTGAAAAAGATTGGACTATTGGTAAAACAGCAAAATTGAGCTGGTCTGAAGACGGTGAACGCTTGTACTTTGAGAATCATCCTAAGTTAGCGGCAAAAATTAAAGAAAAGAAATACACAGATCAAGCCTCGTTATTTGATTACGATACGATACGCGACCAAAAAGGCCTCCACGTTTGGCATAATAACGATGCCGAAATTAAACCCCGCGAAGAGCAACAATGGAAAGAAATCAATAAAAACCGCCATTATCAAGCCGTTTACCATCTTAATGGCAAACAAGTTGCGCAACTAAGTAACACTGACATGCCAGATTTGGCAATCAATACCAACAATCGCACTGCGTTACTTGGTTCTTCAAATTTACCTTATCTCAAACGTATTATGTATGGCGGTTTTTTTGCTGACTACTATGCAGTCAATGTGCAAAATGGTGAGCGTAAAGCAATTATCAGTGATTATCCGTTTAGACCCAGCCTATCACCCAGTGGACAATTTGCAGCTTACTTTGAAAATAGCCAAGTACAGCTTAAAGACTTAGGTAACAATAAAGTCAGTACCTTAACAACAGCGATTAAAGCAACGTTCGCCGATGATCAGCACGATTACCCTTCAACTCAACCGGGTTATGGTTTTGCCGGTTGGTTAGCTGATAGCAGCCAAGTGCTGGTATATAGCAAATACGATATCTGGGCATTTGACGTTAAAACCCTCAAAGCCACACGCCTTACACAAGGCAAAGAAAACAACACGCAATATCGAGTCATCAAACTTGATAAAGACCAAGTTGGCTTTAAACAAGATGAAACTTTACTACTTAGCGCTACAAACTTACAGCAAAAGCAAACTGAAATCACAAAACTCAATCTTGCTGATAACTCGATCAGCAAAGTATTAAGCGGTAAAAAACGTTTTGACGTGGTAAAAAAAGCTAAAAATGCCGCTAAATACCTATTCACTGAGCAAACTTATCAGCAGTTCCCTGATTTTTATCAAACTGATTTTAGCTTTAAAAATCCACAACGCGTTACTAACTTAAACCCACAAGTTAACGACTTTGCGTGGGGGCAAAAACCGGAGCTAATTAACTATAAAGGCTTTGATGGCGAAGACTTGCAAGGCGTATTAATAAAGCCTGCGGGCTATAAAAAGGGCGATAAAGTGCCAGTGGTGGTGTATTTTTACCGTTATATGAGTCAACGCATGTTTGATTTCCCTAAAATGGAATTAAACCATCGCCCTAACTTCCCAATGTTTACTTCGAACGGTTACGCAATTTTCTTACCTGATATTCGCTTTGAAATTGGTCACCCAGGTAAATCATCAACGCAAACCATGATCAACGCCACCCAAAAGCTGATTGATTTAGGTATCGCTGACCCTGATAAAATTGGCTTACAAGGGCATTCATGGGCTGGCTATCAAAGTGCCTTTATGATCACCCAAACTGATATGTTCAAAGCGGTAGTATCGGGTGCGCCAGTGTCAAACATGACCAGCGCTTACAGCGGTATTCGCTTAAAATCAGGATTAGCGCGTCAGTTCCAATATGAAACTGGGCAAAGCCGTATAGGTAAAACCTTGTTTGAAGCGCCAGAGCTTTACATCGAAAACTCACCGGTATTCTTCGCTGATAAAGTAAATACACCAATCTTAATTATGTTTGGTGATAAAGATGATGCTGTACCATGGCACGAAGGCGTACAGTATTATTTAGCGCTGCGCCGTGCAGGCAAAGATGCGACGTTTTTGCAGTATGAAGGTGAACCACACCACTTAAAGAAATTCCCTAACCAAGTGGATTTTTCAATTCGGATGATGCAGTACTTTGATCACTACTTAAAAGGCAAGCCTGCCGCTAAGTGGATGACCGGAGGCGAAGCTTTCATTGAAGAATAAGCAGCCATAAACTAAAACGCCCAGCAAATGCTGGGCGTTTTTTATTTACCTAAAACTACCTAGCCCGCTGACGATTACCGCCAACCTTAGGTTTGGTATTGGCTTTTTTAAACTGGCTAAAGCCGGTGTGGCGGCTAAGCGCTGGACGCCCGCCTTTACCTGCTTTAAGCGATTTTTCGTCACGGGTTTCTTCTGGCACTAAGCAGTTTGGACCTTTACCAATCAACTTGGCTTTGCCCATACTACGCAGTGCTTCACGGATCATCGGCCAACCTGCTGGATCGTGATAACGCAATATCGCTTTATGTAAACGACGTTGACGCGCGCCTTTTGGTACCGGTACTTGCTCAGTATTATTTTTAATATTACGCAGCGAGTTCATCCCAGTGTGATAAATAGTGGTGGCATTAGCCATTGGTGACGGATAAAAATTTTGCACTTGATCTAGTTTAAAATCATTCGACTTTAACCACAACGCCATGTTCACCATGTCTTCGTCTTTAGTGCCAGGATGCGCAGAAATAAAATAAGGGATCAGGTACTGCTTTTTCCCTGCTTCTTTTGAATATTTATCAAAAAGCTCTTTAAACTGATCATATGCGCCCATGCCTGGTTTCATCATCTTAGATAATGGCCCGTCTTCGGTATGCTCAGGCGCAATTTTTAAATAACCACCAACATGATGGGTTACGAGTTCTTTGACGTAACGAGGGTCTTGCACAGCTAAATCGTAGCGAACACCAGAGGCTATCAGGATTTTTTTAATACCCTTAACTTCACGAGCCTTTTTATACAACTCGATAGTCGGTGTATGGTCGGTATCCATATGCTTACAAATATCAGGATATACACACGATAAACGTCGGCAGGTACTCTCAGCTTTTTTGCTCTTACAACGCAGTTTATACATGTTTGCAGTTGGCCCACCAAGGTCCGAAATAACCCCAGTAAACCCTGGTACTTTGTCACGAATTTGTTCGATTTCTTCAATAATCGATTCTTGTGAACGACTTTGAATTATCCGTCCTTCATGCTCAGTAATTGAACAGAAACTACAGCCACCAAAACAACCTCGCATAATATTAACTGAGGTTTTGATCATGTCGTAAGCGGGGATTTTTGCAGTACCATAACTTGGATGCGGAACTCGCTGATAAGGCAATCCAAACACCGCATCCATTTCATGTGTTTCAAGCGGATACGCAGGTGGGTTAACCCAAATAGAGCGATCGCCATGGCGTTGGAATAACGCTCGAGCACAACCTGGGTTCGTTTCTTGATGTAAAATACGTGATGCATGAGCGTACAGTGGTTTATTAACACTCACTTGCTCAAACGCAGGTAGCTTAACGTAGGTTTTTTCCCAAGGTTTAGGACGCGCTGGCTGAATGGTAATTGGTTTTGCCGCTTCAGCTTGTAAATCAATACCCGCTTTTTTAAATTCGCTTTTGCTACAACCCACATCATCCGCACCATATGGGTTTGGAATTGGGTCAATTTTACCAATTTTATCAATCGCGGTAGAATCACTACCACGCCAGCCCGGTAATGGCTCTTTACGAATAACCGCCGTACCACGGATATCTTGAATGGTATCCATCGTTTCGCCGGCGGCAATACGATGAGCAACTTCTATTAATGGTCGCTCAGCATTACCGTAAATAAGAATATCGGCTTTGGCATCAAATAAAATACTACGGCGAACTTTTTCTTGCCAGTAATCATAATGGGCAATTCGACGTAAGCTGGCTTCGATACCACCTATTACAATTGGCACACCTTTGTAGGCTTCGCGGCATCGTTGTGAGTAAATCATCACCGCACGATCAGGACGCTTGCCACCCACATTACCGGGCGTGTAGGCATCATCATGGCGCATACGCTTTTCAGCCGTATAGCGGTTGATCATCGAGTCCATGTTACCGGCAGTCACACCAAAAAATAAGTTAGGCTTACCAAGTGCCATAAAGGCATCTTTCGAATCCCATTCTGGCTGAGCGATAATACCGACTCTAAAACCTTGTGCTTCAAGTACGCGACCAATTACCGCCATACCAAAGCTGGGGTGATCTACATAAGCATCACCACTGATAATGATGATATCGCAGCTATCCCAGCCAAGGGCATCCATCTCTTCGCGTGTAGTTGGTAAAAATGGTGCTGTGCCGTAACACTCAGCCCAATATTTAGGGTATGAGAATAACGCTCGCTTGGCTTTAAGTGCGCTCATATAAAGTAACCAATTGCTTTAAAAAAGGTCGCAAAGTATACCCGAATTAATCACCAAGCGATATTAGCTATTTACACTGGCATCAAACATAATATTATTTTTTACTTTCAATATATTGAATAAGCTCAACTTCAGGCATCGGTTTAGCGTACATAAAACCTTGCACTTCATCACAACCCAATTGCTTAAGAAAATCAGCTTGTGCTTGTGTTTCAACACCTTCTGCAATCGTTTTTAATCCGAGCTGCGCGCCAAGAGCTATAACCAGCTTGGCAATTGCGCCGCTGTCTTTTTCGGGTAAGTCTTTGACAAATGCACGATCTATTTTCAACCTATCCAACGGTAACTTTTGCAAATAACTCAGTGATGAAAAACCAGTGCCAAAATCATCTATCGCCACTTCAATACCAAACTCTTTTAGATCTTGCAGTGTTTCAATCACCATCGAGAGATCATCCATCACCACACTTTCGGTAACTTCTAATTCAATATTTTTTGGGTTGACCTGATATTTTCGCAAAGTATCTTTGACTTGTTGTGCGTAGCCTTTAACCTTAAATTGCGGTACCGACACATTGACCGCAATACAAATTTCAACACCTTGAGCCTCAAGACGTTTTTGCTGCTGACAAGCCTGATCCAATACCCATTGACCAATCTCAACAATTAGCCCTGCATCTTCAGCAAGTGGCACAAAAACCGCGGGGGAAATATAGTTACCTTGTCCCGACGGCCAACGTAGTAATGCTTCGCAGCCTTTTAATGACAAATCACTAAACGCCAATTGCGGTTGATACCAGACTTCCAATTTATTATTTTCAAAGTCTTGGCGAAGCTGGCGAATAATCCCTAATCGCCAAGCCATTTGCTCTTCCATATCGGGAGTGTAACAAACAGCATTCCCCTGATTACCTTTTTTAGCGTGATTGAGTGCGATATACGCAAGCTTAAGTGTTTCAATACCTGTGGTTTGAAAGTCCTGTTGCTCGCACAAACCAATTTTAAAATTAACCGGTAACAAATGCTCTGCTGCTGCAAACGGCAAACTTAAATTTTCACTTAATTCGTTTAAATCAAATCCATCGCGCTCAATTAAAAAACCAAATACATCTGCACCAATCCGTGACAGTAATTTAGCGTTTGGGTATTCTTGCTTGAGCCGTTCAACGATTGAAGTAAGCAAGTGATTACCCACCTCTTGACCCAGGCCATTGTTGATGTCTGAGAAATGTGCGACATCAATTAGAATAAATATATACTCGTTACTATTTAACCGATGATACTTTTCAATTTGTTCAATAAAATCAGTTCTATTGGCAAGACCTGTTAACACATCTTTGTAGGCTGCATCTCTGAGTTTATTAAAAAGTCTGACGTTATCTAAGCCTACACTGACGTTTGTTAAGAAAATTTCAGCAAATTGCAATTGTGTTAAGCTTGGTTGGCTAACGTACTCTAAGTAAATAGCAGCCTGACGATTTTTACTTTTCAATAAAAACGTAGTGTCGTGCTCAGTGTGCTGATGTTCGCCAAACTCAAAACAATTTTGCACTTGCAAAATAATCCGCCCATCATCAAGTTGTTCTACACCTTGGCCAATAAAAGCACTAAACTCAGCACAACCACCCAACACTTGAACCTGATAGCTATCATCCAGACTGCCACACACAACCCCCCTTGGCGCACAATCTAAAATTACCGAGAGCTGCTTAATCACCGCCATAGTAAATGCTTTAATGTCGGTAAAACCTAAAATAGCCTTTGAGGCTAACAGAATATTATTTAACGCTTTGCTTTGATATTCAAGTTGGCAAACTTGTTCGTATGAGCGAATAGCTGTAACTAACGAGGTAACTAGCTTACTGCGGGTAAGTTCGGTTTTAGTTTTATAATCATTGATATCATATTCTCGGATCACTCGCTCTTCAGGCGCATATCCGGGCTGACCCGTTCGTAAGATAATTCGTACGTTATGGTTTTTCAGCGTATCGCGTACCTCTTTAACTACTTTTAAGCCTGCATCATCGGATTCCATGACTACATCTAACAGTAATACCGACACATTATTAGTATTAGCTAACACTTCAACTGCTTCAGCGCCAGAATAAGCATGATGAAAACGCAGTGTTCTTCCCCAAAACTCAACGCCTGAGAGTGCTAGTTCTGTTACAGTGTGAATTTCAGGATCATCATCAACAATCAGAACATCCCAGTAATCTTTGGGCGCAACTTCTTCATGAGGCTCGTCTTCATGGTTGAAAAACAAAAAATCATTGTGTTCTGACGTCATTCCAAATCCTTTAAATTCAAATATTGCGCGCCATCATTTAATATTAAGACAATTCATTATTGACTAATAAGTTATCACTATTTAACTTATGATACAGTATTAATGTCGATGATTAATGAATATTGGTTTACAGATTATAGTCGATATTCAGCACCTTGCTGTGCGATAGTAGAATTTATAATTTAAGGAACAGCCATTAATATTTTACCCAGAATTACTAAATTTATTTTTCTGATTACTTTGATTTTACTGGTAATTGGACTGCTATTACCACAACAATACCAAGTCCAAAAGAGCATTAAAATTCATGCTCCGCAAACAGATATCACCCCGTTGCTTAGTGATTTTACCAAGTGGACTAGCTGGTCACCTTGGCAAAAAGTAGATCCAAGTATTGTTTTCACTATTGGAGAGCCTAGTTCTGGCGTGGGTGCTCATCAGTTTTGGCAAAGTAGCTGGGGAGTAGGTGAAATGACGATTACCAATATAAGCAGCACTAAAATCAATTTTAATATTCTCTTTAATGAAGAACATATTATTAAAGGTGTGATCTCTTTTTCACCTCTAGCTAATGGAAGTCAAGTAACATGCTCACTAGATGGCGAAGTTACTACTTCGATTCTAGGTGGCTATTTGGCGCTATTTAGCCAATATATTTTGGCAAATACGGTGAAACTTGGACTTAATAATTTAAAAACTACTGCGCAGCTGCAAACAGCAACACACAGCGAGAAGATCGATGACGATTCAAACAGCCCAAGCAAAAATTAACCTTGCTCATATAATTGAAATTAAACTAGGTTACTCGATGAGTAAAACCAGTTCGACTCGCCTTACCAGTGCCAGTGATGATAGTTATGGTCCACAAGGGCAAAGTAAACTGCCCTATCAAGTCAATAGTGATAACTCAACGCTCAATAGAGCCCAACATCGCCAACAATTACTACTTATCAAACAACAACAAAATATTGAAGCGATTATGGCTATGGCTATGGATTTTTGCCCCGACGTAACTAGTAAAGGGCAACCTGACAGTGATTGGGTCGAACGCTTTATTGCACTATGTGAAGATACTTCAAACGAATCAATGCAAAAACTGTGGGCAAAAATTTTAGCGGGAGAAACTGTATCACCGGGAACATTTTCAATTAAAAGCTTACAAACACTTAAGCAGATGACCCAGCGCGAAGCGGATGCACTACAAAAATGTACCGCAATTTGTGGCTATAATGAAAAAGATAATAGCCATTTAATTTTATTAGGCTTTTATAAAAAACCTTCGCTATTTGATTTGCTACGCAAAGGCAATAAAGTATCGTTTAACTTAGGTAAAGCTGGGATCAGTTTTCCTGATGTATTAACTTTGATGGATATTGGCCTAATCTACCGTAAAGAAATTGAATCTGCAGCGCTTAAGGCTGGCCAAGAAATGAATCTGACATTTTTAACCCAACGGGTCGTACTCAAACCAAAAAATAACGATTTAGTGCTCAGTTACTATAAATTTACGCAAACGGGTGATGAACTTAGAAAATTGATTAACACGCCAGTTAATAAGGCTTATAAGCAATTGTTAAGCAGTGCACTTGAGGAAGAGTTTGAAGTAGCGTGGCACGCAATTAAATAACGGTACCACGCCAAAGCAAACAAATTAGAAGTGAATTTGTATGCCTGCAAATGGACCTGATGCATCAATATTAGTATATAGATTATCAATATCATCAAGCTCTAGCGTCATTTGACGGTAACCCGCTTTGATATCTAAATCTACCGCTAAGTTGTCAAGTAAAGCCCATGCAATACCCGCTTGGTAGTCTTGTACTTTACTATCATCGATAGCAAGTAAGCTACCTTCAAAGAAAACACTTAAACCCGTTAACGGTAAGCCTACTTCAGCACGACCATAAACTAATGGCACAAAACCTGAAAAATCCACAGTTTCTGTTGTTGCTTTACCATTTGCTGTACCAGTAACAACAATATCGCCATCAAACTGCTTAGCATTTACACCTAAATCGATAGATAATAAGTCATTATCAAATATCTCATAGTATAAAATATAATCAACGTGTGATAAGTCGCTGATCGTAGTTGCTGTGGTATTGGTTGTAAATGAAGTACCACCAAACTCAAACGTCTCATTAAGCAAGGTTGAGCCATTTAACTCAAGCTCGGTATACTTTAACTTTATATTTGGCACTAATGGAATTGGATGCTCAAGCGCTGCGTAGTAGCTGATGAAGGTTTCATCTTCAAAATTAAAGTCTTGCATATTACCGCTATCTGAAAAGCTACCTGAATTATCAGATTGCCAGCCATCAACACCAACATATAAACCTAAAAGGGTGTCAGCGTGAGCCGCTGGAGCCAAAAATGCCATCGAAAGGGCAGCGGCTAAACAGTACTTTTTCATGTGTTATCCTTGCGCTAAAAGTTCGCTAAGTTCAATAAGAGCCGCATTGGCTCGTGAAATATAATTTGCCATTACTAATGAATGATTAGCAACAAAACCAAAACCATTACCATTTAAAATCACCGGACTCCAAACAGTCTCTTGGGTTGCTTCAAGCTCACGTATAATTTGTTGTAAGCTCACACGTGCATTCTTTTTCTCTAATACATCAGCAAAGTCATATTCTACCGCTTGCAAAAAATGTAATAAAGCCCAAGTTGCACCGCGTGACTCATAAAACACGTCATCTATTTCCCACCAAGAGGTTTTTATCTGATTTTGTAATGGTGCATAAGTCGCTTGATGTGCTTCTTTGTCACCGGCTAAATCAGTATTTAACCGATCTTGACCAACACTGGCACTTAACCGCTGACTTAAACTACCAAGGCGTTTTTCGGCTTCTTTTAACCAGCCTCGTAGGTTATCTGCCCGCGCATAAAACTGACTGTCACGGCTGTTTTGGTCAGCGATTTGAGTACGATACACAATTAATAAATCAATGCCTTTTTGGTATTCACTCTCGGCACTTGGCCACGCCCATGCTTCTGAACTAATATTAAATTGGGGCTGGGCTTTTTTTAGAGCTTCATGTTCGGTCGATTGCGACTGAGAACGGCTAAAGTCTTTACGCATTGATAGCGCCAAATCGCGCGTCATTTCTAATGCGCCATATTCCCAAGCAGGCATATTATCCATAAGAATACTCGGAGGTATTACATCATTTGATAAATAGCCACCAGGTTTATTCAATAATGTGCTGGCAACATTAATCAAAGCCGTAGTTGTTGTGTAACCTGTTACTAGTTTTTCGCCACGCTGCTGCGCATCCTGTTTAGCTTGCGTGATCACATTTACGCGGCTTGGCTCAACACTCCAATACACAGATACGGCATAAAATAAAATAAAAACTAATATTAGCCCTGCTATAATTTTCCCTTTATGTTGTGACATTTAATCTCCTAGTGATGTGTATGGTGCTGTTCAGATTGTGATACTTGCTCAACTTGGCTTTCTAATGAAACCACGGTAGCTTGAGTAAATACACGATCTCCATTGCTAAAATATAGCGTGAGTTTGAGCTCTTGCCCTATTTTTAACGGCTCTTTTGGTTCAAAAACCATTAAATGATAACTGCCTGGTTTAAAATCTAGCTGTTGATGTGCTTTGATCTCTAACGCATCTACTTTTTGCATTTTCATCATACCATTAACATGCTGATGTTCATGTACTTCAACTCGTCCTAAGCTCTCAAGGCTAGCCTTAGTTAATGTCACTGCTGCATCACCATGATTAACAAGCGTTAAATAACCAACACTAGATTGACTGCCAGGTAAAAAAATCCTTACTTGGGCATTGCTAACTACAATATCACTTGCTGTATCATGTTGATGCTCTGCATGGGCAAATAGCACTGGAGAGTATAGGCCTACAGCTAAAAAAGCCGCTGTGAAGATAGTTAGTAATGGCTTAAGAGTCATTTCGATCCTTGTTATAATAATCACTTTAAGTGCTAAATTTAGCATATTTGCGAAAAAATAGTCAGCTAAATTAGCATTTAAGGTAACCTCTGTGTGGCAAGCTATGCGACCTTTTTATTATCCGCGACTAACCAACACAGAAAAACAATCAGCAGTAGCGGCCATGCGATCATCACAGAACCAAACAACAAAGCCAGCATCACGCCGACTCCTATTATTAGACCTGCGCCAATCAAACCAACACTAACCAGCGCAATAATGGCAATAACGACCACCACAGCGACTAATGCACCAAATAATTCAATGCCAACCCAACTCAAGTCAGCAATCCACAAAGGGAGCTGCCATGAGTCAAACTGCATTATCTCAAATGGACTAGAAGCGATAAACAATGCTGCTAGCAGACACAGTGCAATAATTTTCATGGCGCTCTCCTAATAAACCTTGTTGTCTAAACAACAATGTGCAATTAAATAACCCGCACCTATAAATAGTGGGAACTGAATAAACAGTACAATAGTTGCTAATCGAGTTGCCCAAATCGGAAAGTCAAACCGACGCGCTAAGCCACTACATACTCCCGATATTTTTTTATTTAATGGATCTTTACTCCATTGAGTATTGTTATTAAATGTATTCATTTTTATAACTCCTAAGCCGACTGTTTTACTTTAGCTTTAAGTGCTGCAAGCTCTTTATCCAAGGCTTCGTCTTTAACAAGCGCATCAATTTGCATTGCCGTGTCTGATTGATTAGCTGCAGCCATTTCGTATGCTTCCACTTGTGATTCAATTGACTCAACTCGGCGCTCAATCACATCAAAACGCGACAGTGCATGTGCCACTTTATCGCTATGTAACTGTTGATTAACTCGTACTCGTGCATTTAAAACACTATGCACCTGAGTTAAGCTCTGCCGCTTTGCTTTGGCAGCACTAAGTTTGTCTTGTAAACGCTGTGCATCGTCAGCTAACTTGGCCATTGAATCGGTTAATTTAACGAGCTCAGGTTCAACAGCTGCCATATCAGCGGCTACACGCTGCTTTTCTTTTAATGCGGCTGTAGCTAAATCATCTCGGCCTTTACTGACGGCTATTTCGGCTTTTTCTTGCCATTGTGCTATGGATGTTAACTTATCGCTTTGCTGGCGTTTCAATGCTTTTTCTTCACACAAAATCGCTGCAGCAGTAGTACGGCACTCATTCAGAGCTTGTTGCATCTCGATAATAAGTAAATTAAGTAGTTTTGCTGGATCCTCTGCCTTATCAAGCACAGCGACCAAGTTTGATTGAATTAGATCATTAACACGATTCATTAGGCCCATGATTTTCTCCTGTTGATTATGGGTGATTACACCAAGGAGATTCCAAGACTTATGCCATGTCGTTAGAAAAACAACTAAAACAATAAATAACAATAGGATAGAAAGATAACATCAATTTAAAAGTGACGTTTAGCTGAATTAAAATACGTTAAATTAACTAAAAAAGTGATATTTTGACTAAATTTTAGGATCAAAAAAAGCCACTAAAAAGTGGCTTTCAAGATTAAAATTTCAGCTATTCAGGCACAAAACTTAATGCTTTATCCATCACTGATAAATCGGCTTGCTTACCATGGCCGTTTTCAGATAAATGACGTCTAAATCCTCGCGCCCCTGGTTGGCCTTGGAAAATACCCAACATATGGCGAGCTATATGCCAAAAGTTAGCGCCTTGGCGCATTTCATCTTCAATATAACCATACATTGAACGCACCACGTCATGACGGGATAATGTACACGCAGTATCACCGTAAATTTTCTCGTCCACTTCACTTAATATAAATGGATTACTATACGCTTCACGACCGATCATAACGCCATCAAGATGCGCTAAATGAGCAAGACTATCAGCGATGGTATTAACCCCACCATTTAAGCTTAAATCAAGCTGTGGGTAATCTTTTTTCAGTTGATAAACACGCGGATAATCAAGTGGTGGAACTTCACGGTTTTCTTTCGGACTTAATCCCTTTAGCCATGCTTTACGGGCGTGAATAATAAAGTCATCACAGCCAACCTTATGACTCGCTTCGATCAGCGCACATAAAAACTCATATGAATCCTGCTCATCAATACCAATGCGTGTTTTCACCGTAACAGGAATAGTAACCTCCGCCTTCATTGCTGCAATACAATCAGCAACAAGCTGCGGCTCGCCCATTAAACACGCACCAAAGCGGCCATTTTGCACTCGATCCGAAGGGCAACCAACATTTAGGTTTACTTCATCATAACCACGTTCAGCAGCCAGTTTTGCACACTTTGCCAAAGCTTCAGGATCAGAGCCACCTAATTGCAAAGCAACGGGGTTTTCATGTGTATTAAAGTGTAGATAATCACCACGCCCAAATAAAATTGCACCGGTTGTTACCATTTCGGTGTAAAGCACCGCATGCTTGGTCATTTTACGATGAAAAGTACGGCAATGGCGGTCTGTCCAATCAAGCATGGGTGCCACAGAAAAACGTCTATTCAAAGTAAAATCCTCAGATGATATATAAGTATAAGGGTTATTCCCTCATTGGAAGGCACTATATTTTACACAAATCAAAGCCGAGCTTCAATCGTAAGCAAGTTGTTGTTTGTCGGTAGCAGAGATTGAGTTGTTTAACGCAGCTACAAAAATGTACACTGCGCTTTTGATAACATACTTAAAACGATTTTGTTAGATTATCAAATTGCTGGCCTTGCACTGTAATGGTGGTTTTTTCTAAGCTTATATAATCATTTTTTTGCTTGGGGTTAACCAAACGTGCTGCGACTTCAAATTTAGCAACTTTAGCTTCGCTATTTAGCTCAAGTATTTTTAAAGATGAATGAGTATCATGCTTAGCTGACTGCACATAATATTCACCAGCCCAACTGGCATCAAACACTAAATTAGGCGCATTTTTAGCGGAAGATTCAATAAACACTCCCTCTTTAATTTCGTCTCGTAATAAAGTAACGGTGTAATGATCTCCTCCCGTATGACCGAAATATACGGTAACAGCATGATTGTCATTATGGCTAAAATCATAGTCAGTAACTTGAATAACCTTCATTTCGCTTTGAGGCGGTTCAACGCAGGCCGTTAATCCCAAAACAAGAAAACCGCATAAAATAATCTTTTTTAATAACATTTTTCATTCCTTAAATTTTATTACGTTATATTTAATCTAGATAATTCTAAGCAACAATTCAAAATTTTATATGACAATAGCTATTTAACAGCAATACACAGCCTTTATGTAAATACTTGTAAGCCAAAATAGTGGGCTATCCCGTCGAGTATATTTGTCACGGCAACTGATGAAAGGATCAAACCCATGATCCGGCTGATGATACTCGCACCGCTGTCACCAATTAATTTGTGAACATGGGTTGCCAACAGTAACAGCACAAGTACCACAACAAGAACAGCTAACATCATTGATGAAGTAATTAACTGCTCAACCCACGTGTATTCAGTGTTACGAGTCATCAAAACAGCGCCAAGCATCGCACCTGGACTGGCGATTGATGGAATAGCTAAAGGGAAAATGGCCGTTTCAGTGCTATCACGTACACTTTTAATTTCCATTTCTGGTTTACTTTCACCAAAGATCATAGACAAAGCGAACAGCAATAACACGATACCACCTGCGATTTGAAACGCTGACAAGGGGATATTGATAGCATTTAAAAGCAGCTCCCCAGCGACAACAAAAAACAATAGTACCCCAGCAGACACCAGAACAGCTTTCAACGCGACTTTACGTTTGAATTTGTCACTATCACCGCGTGTTAAGGCTATAAAAACAGGCACAGTACCGATTGGATCAATAACCGCAAAAAAGAAAATAAATACCGCTAATAATTCATTCATTGTTGGCCTTCCTAGAATAAAACTGTCTAATAAAAACGCTGCAACTACAATACAGTATGTTAGTATATCACGGTAGCGTAAGGATAAGAGAAGATGAAAATAGAATCACTCGTTAGTAAAGCCAAACAAGTGTGTGACAATCGCGGTGCGCGATTCACTCCAATTCGTGAAAAAGTATTTCGCCTATTAGCAAGTGCGCAAGGCGGAGTGGGCGCTTATGATTTATTAGAGCAACTAAAACTCACTGAATCAGGAGCAAAACCAGCCACAATTTACCGTGCCTTAGACTTTTTAGCTGAATTAGGTTTTATTCACAAAATTGAAAGTACTAACGCATTTATGTTGTGTCATCATTTTGATCATATCCACCCTGTACAACTGTTGATATGCGATAGTTGTGGTTTTGTCAAAGAGCTACACTCTAGCGTGATTTCGCATGAACTTAATAGTCTTGCTGCTGAGAGTGGTTTCGTCGTATCGGGGCAAACTATTGAAGCCCATGGTAGATGTGGAAATTGTAAAGAATAATTAAGTGCAGAGCTAAAATAACTCACTACACTTTAACGTATAACCGCAGTTAAACTGCTAAATTCGAGGGATAAACAATAATGAATGTAGAGTTCATCAATCCTTTTTTATCATCTTTATTAAATGTGCTCAGCACAATGGCGCAAACCGAACTAAAACCGGGTAAGCCGAAAATAAAAAAAGATGAAGTTGCCTGTGGCGACGTTTCGGGATTAATTGGCATGGTAGGACCGCAAACTAAAGGTTCATTTTCGATCACTTTTGATGAGAGCCTTGCCCTGACTATTATGGAAAGAATGCTAGGTGAACGCCCTGATTCGATCAATGAAGAAGTAACCGATATGGTTGGTGAAATTACCAATATGGTCACTGGTGGGGCAAAAAATCTACTTGGTGAAAAAGGCTATGACTTTAATATGGCTACACCAATCGTTGTGTCTGGTAAAGGTCATACCATAACTCATAAAAGTGAAGGGGCAAAAATATTGATCCCATTTACCTCTGATGCCGGTAATGCCAATATTGAAGTTAGTTTCGATAAAATATGAGCTGGTTGCAAAAACAACTACTTTTAAAGCCTCGCTCTCGAGGCTTTCATATTATTGATAGCGAAATACTCAGCCAACTCCCTGAGATTTCCGATTACCAAATTGGCTTATTACACCTTTTTATACAGCATACCTCAGCCAGCTTAACGATTAATGAAAATGCTGATCCGACAGTACGTATGGATATGGAAAGTCACTTCAATAAATTTGTTCCCGAGCGCCAACCTTATTATCGTCATGATTACGAAGGTGCTGATGATATGCCTGCGCATATAAAAACGAGTACCTTAGGCTGCGAGCTAACGATTCCAATTAGCCAAGGACGTTTACAGCTTGGTACATGGCAAGGGATCTATTTAGGCGAACATCGTGATCATGGCGGCGCAAGACGTATTATTGCAACGCTGCAAGGGCAAGTTTAAATAAAACTATTTAAATTGAAATACTAAATAAATTGGATATGTGCTTTAAGCAATAACTGCTTGTCAATCAAACTTGGGTGGGTATTCATTTTGAAAAGATTGGAGCGGTACACGAGGCTCGAACTGCTTATGACTTAGTTCGACCTTGGCATATTTTATTTTAGATTGCTTAAAGAGATTGGAGCGGTACACGAGGCTCGAACTCGTGACCTCGACCTTGGCAAGGTCGCGCTCTACCAACTGAGCTAGTACCGCATAATATTTTCACTTTAAACTTACTCCAATTTCTTTGGTTAGAAATTGGAGCGGCACACGAGGCTCGAACTCGTGACCTCGACCTTGGCAAGGTCGCGCTCTACCAACTGAGCTAGTGCCGCATTTCAAAATAGTCAGTAATTTGTCCGTTGGTGCGCGACAAGTCGCGGTAAAACGTTCTGGCAACTGAGCTAGTGCCGCATTTCAAAATAGTCAGTAATTTGTCCGTTGGTGCGCGACAAGTCGCGGTAAAACGTTCTGGCAACTGAGCTAGTGCCGCATTATAATTTTTAGGTTATAGGTTCTAAAAAAGTTTATAGCTTTTAATTTGAAACTTGCTGCAATTTCTTTGGTGAGAAATTGGAGCGGCACACGAGGCTCGAACTCGTGACCTCGACCTTGGCAAGGTCGCGCTCTACCAACTGAGCTAGTGCCGCATTCAAAATAGTCAGTAATTTTTCCGTTGGTCCGCGACAGGTCGCGGTGAACGTTCCGGCAACTGAACTAGTGCCGCATTCAAATTGCTCAAGCACACTAACCCCGCGGGGGTTATCGTCTTAAGCGGGGCAGGATTCTACAATAATCCGATGTGTTTGCAAGTGTTTTTTACAAATTAAAGAATTTTTCTTGGTAGACTTTTAATTCCATGATGGAATCTTTGATATCATCAAGAGCAAGGTGTGAACCTTTTTTGTGCACTTGTGCTAAAACTTCTGGTTTCCAGCGTCTTGCTAGTTCTTTGATAGTGCTTACGTCTAAATTACGATAGTGGAAGTAATCTTCCAGTTCACGCATATATTTATTCATAAAGCGTCTATCTTGGCCTATTGAATTACCACACATAGGCGAAGCGCCTGCAGGAACCCACTGCTTTAAAAATGCCAAAGTTTGTTCAACAGCATCTTGCTCTGTGAATGTGCTCGCTTTACAGCGTGCAGTTAACCCTGACTGACCATGTTGCTTAGTACACCATTCATCCATACCATCAAGCAATTCATCACTTTGATGAATAGCAATAGTTGGCCCTTCAGCCAAGATGTTTAACGCACTGTCGGTGACAACCGTGGCGATTTCGAGTATTTTGTCTGTACTTGGTTCAAGACCTGTCATTTCGAGGTCGAGCCAAATCAGATTTGATTTATGAAAAGACATAATTACCTTGCGGTGCTTTCCTTTAGATCTAACGCATTTAGATATATCATATTAGTATCATCAGTCGACCTAAAGCTTTTTTTTCAAAAAGCACGACATTTAACTAAGTTATGGGCCAAAAGTGGCAAAACAGAAGAAATTAAGTAAAGGTCAATCCCGTAGGATTAAGGCCAATCACCAAAAACGCTTGTCTAATGCAGATTCTGCGCCAACCACTAACAAGGTTGAGCAATGGCAAACTGACAATTTAGGTGCGCCTGAAAATGCCGTGGTGATCAGTCGGTTTGGTCAACATGCCGATATTGAAACTGATAACGGAGATGTTTTGCGCTGCAATATTCGCCGTACCGTTAAAGGTATTGTTTGCGGAGACGAAGTGCAATTTCGCCGCGCAAAAGTCAGCGAAGGTGATTTAGCTGGCGTTATAGAAGCGATGCATGAACGGCGCTCGCAACTTACTCGCCCTGATTTTTACGACGGTGTAAAAGTCATAGCCGCCAACATTGACCAGATTTTGATGGTCTCTGCGGTACTACCAGAGTTTACCCCCAGTATTATCGACCGCTATTTAATTGCCTGCGAAGATATGGGCATTGAGCCTATTTTAGTGCTCAATAAAATAGATTTAATTGATGAGCCTGGGCTTGCTAACATCAACAAAATTTTGGATATTTATAGGTCACTTGATTATCAAGTATTACTAGTAAGTAATAAAACCGGTTACGGTATTGATGCACTCAAAGAAACCTTAATTGATAAAAATAGTATTTTTGTTGGTCAAAGTGGTGTGGGGAAATCAACTTTAGTTAACACTGTTTTACCTGATGCCGAAATACTGACCAAAGAGGTCTCTGAAAATAGTGGCCTTGGCCAACACACAACAACTGTGTCACGACTTCATCACTTACCTTCAGGCGGTAACTTAATTGATTCCCCTGGTATTCGTGAATTTGGCTTGTGGCACTTAGATGTAGAGCGTGTTACTTGGTGCTTTAAAGAGTTTCGCAAGTTTATTGGCGGTTGCCGCTTTAGAGACTGTAAACATTTAAATGATCCAGGCTGTATAATTCGCCAAGCAATCGATGATGGTGATATTTCACAGCTACGTTTTGATAGCTACCATAGAATTTTAGAAACAATGGCCGATGGCCGAGCGGGTGCTCGTGCTCCACGCGTATAATTTTTTAGGAAAAAACTTGTGAGTTTAGACAAATTCAAAATCGCAATGCAGTACGCAATGCCAAAACATTTTGTATCCCGTATGGTAGGCAAGTTAGCTGCAGCTAAAGCAGGTGCACTAACAACTACTTTAATTAAATTGTTTATTAAACAATATAAAATTGATATGAATGAAGCGCAATATAGCGACCCATCTCACTATAAAACGTTTAATGAGTTTTTTACTCGTCCTTTAAAAGAAGGCGTTCGGCCATTAACCACTGAAGATGACATCATTACTCACCCTGTAGATGGTGCCATCAGTCAATTAGGCCCAATTGTTGAAGGCCAGCTTATTCAAGCTAAAAATCACAACTATAGCTTACAAGCTTTACTTGGCGGCTCAGAGCAAGATACAGCGCCATTTTTAGGCGGCGACTTTGCAACGATTTACTTAGCGCCAAAAGATTATCATCGTATTCATATGCCGATTGATGGCACCTTGAGTAAAATGATTTACGTCCCCGGTGATTTATTTTCAGTAAACCCACTTACCGCGCAAAATGTACCTAACCTATTCGCTCGTAACGAACGCGTAGTAGCCATTTTTGAGACTGAAATTGGCCCGCTTGCTATGGTATTAGTGGGTGCAACAATTGTTGCCAGTATCGAAACTATTTGGGCCGGTACAGTTACACCACCAGCAGGTAAAGATGTATTTAGCTGGAACTACAAAACCTCAAGTGAAAATGCAATTACCTTGAAAAAGGGTGAAGAGATGGGTCGCTTTAAATTAGGCTCCACGGTTATTTTAGCCTGGGGTGCTAGTAAAGCAGATATCTTTGATGATCAAAAACCAGGCACAGTTACTCGCATGGGCACACCGTTTGCTAAAGTTGATGATTGATGATTGATGATTGATGATTAATACCTAATTAATAATTAAGTTATAACTCATTTTAATTAAAAACGCGGACCGACTAATGCAGTCATGCCGCGTTTTTTATTTAAGCTCTTTCCCCTGCACACTCAGTACATTCGGGCGCTTTAGTTAATTTAAACTGCTGCTGCGCTAAACTTAGCCCATCAAAACGAATAAACTGACTGCCTTGATGATGGCCCAGCAAGATATTAACTGCCAACAGTGCTTGCATCGAGCCAATAACACCTAACAACGGACTAAGCACGCCCGCGTTACTGCAATTAAGCGCCTGCTGTTGCGGTTGTGCTCCAAATATACACCCGTAACAAGGGCTCTGTGGCTGGCGAAAATCAAAACACATCAGCTGCCCTTCACTCGCTATTGCCGCCCCCGACACCAGTGGAATACCCAGTGCCAAGCATTGCTGGTTTACTACATAGCGAGTGCTGAAGTTATCGCTGCAATCAAGTACTAAGGTTGCGCCAGTAAAAACTTGCTCAGCATTTTCAGTGGTTAATTTTGCACTTACGGTGTTGATCTTGATTTGATTATTTAAGCTGCTTAATACTTTGCCCGCAGCGCTGACCTTATCTTGCCCTAAATGATTTACTTTATAGAGCACTTGGCGCTGTAAATTTGAAAGCTCAACCTTATCATCATCTAACAAGCTTAATTCGCCAATGCCAGCCGCAGCTAAATACAGTAATGCGGGGCTGCCTAACCCCCCCGCTCCAATTACCACAACGTGAGCGGCTTTGAGCTTTAACTGCCCTTCAAAGCCGACTTCTTTAAGCATTAAATGCCGACTGTAACGTAACTGCTCTTTGTCAGATAAAGATCCTTTTATTGCCTCACTCATTGCTATTAATAGCCATTTGTAAATCGGCAATCGCCTGTTGATAGTCACTTGCTTCACTAATAGCCCTAACAACAGCTACACTGCCAACACCGGTTGCAGCAACCTCGCCCGCTCGTGATAAATCAATGCCACCAATAGCTACCGTTGGGTAATCACTCATTAACGGCACAAAATGCTTTAACTTTTCAAGCCCTTGAATTTGCCCTGTCATATCTTTGGTCGTGGTTGGGTAAATAGCGCCAAACGCCATATAACTCGGGCGGTAATTATGAGCGCGCAGCATTTCATAAAAACCATGGGTCGAAATCCCCAAACGCATGCCCGACTCTTTAATGGCCACCAGATTAGCCTCAAGTAAATCTTCTTGACCTAAATGCACACCATAGGCGCCATGTTTGATCGCCAGCTGCCAATGATCGTTGATATACACATTGCCATCGTACTTTTTACCAAGTGTGACCGCCGCAGCAATAGCGTGTTCAAGCTCTTCTGCGCTGGCGTTTTTCATTCTAAGTTGTACAGTTTTAACGCCTTGCGCTAAGCACTTTTCTAACCAATCGAGACTATCAACCACCGCATATAAACCAAGCTGTTTGTTTTCACACTCAGTAAAACCTGCCGCCATAGTAAATTCGTTTGGTTGTTCAAAATCCAGCTCATCACCCAGCCAACTGCCCGCTTCAATGACTTGTGGGTAATCATCAAGATTATCGGGAAAGCTCGTTTGTGCCACAGGGCCAATTCCTTCACCATAACGAACCGCAGCTTTTAAGCCTTGATTTATATAGGCTTTGGCTAAAATAAAGGCATCTTTAAGCGGGTAACCTTTCGCTAAACACGCTGCAATCACTGACGCCATACTACAACCGGTACCATGGCTGTGCGGCGTTTGAATTTTTTCGTTACCAAGCCAATATTCATTACTGCCATAAGAGCTGGCATCACTGCAGTAATCAATGCAATATCCGCTTGGATAATCCCAATGGCCACCTTTGATCAGCACCGCTTTTGCGCCCCAGCTTTGCAGCTTAGCCGCAGCCTCGATCACCGCACTGGGACCAATTAAATATATCCCAGTGAGCAACTGCGTTTCATGGGTATTCGGAGTGATCACATCCACCAGCGGCAATAAGCATTCTTTAATTGCGCTAACGGTATCTTCTTCTGTCAGTAAGTCACCACTGCTAGCAATGGCCACCGGATCATATACAACCAAAGGCGCAACCGGCCAAGTGGCTTTATAATGTTTTAGATGCTCACTGATCAATTGAATTTGCTGCACATTGGCAAGCATACCAATTTTAATAACACGGGCTTTCATGTCGCTTTCAAGGGCGAGTAATTGCGACTCAATAACATCGGTTGAAATCGGGTTAAGTGCTTCAACGCCTAGGCTGTTTTGCGCAGTCAATGCGGTGATCGCTGTACAACCATGGACGCCAAAACTTTGCATCGCTTTAATATCCGCCTGAATACCTGCACCACCACCAGAGTCAGAGCCAGCAATTGTCCAAACAACATGATTCATAGTTACGTATTTCCTAATTTTTTACTTCATTTATTACTGTTGATGCCAAAATGGCATACCCATAGTGGGCGTAGATGGCGCAGCGACGTCTTTTTCTGGCATCGCCTTTGCTCGGTAAGCAAAACGACCCGCATCAACGGCTGCTTTAAATGCATGACTCATGGTAACAGGGCAGCCCGCCCCTGCAATAGCCGAATTCAATAACACCGCATCATAACCTAATTCAAGCGCTTGGCAGGCGTGTGATGGTAAGCCAAGGCCAGCATCAACAATCAATGTGATATCGGGTAGGCGCTCCCGAATAGTTTTTAAGTTATATTTATTTAACAAGCCCTTACCTGTGCCAATAGGCGCTCCCCACGGCATCAGTACTTCACACCCTGCATCAGCTAAACGCTGACATAACACTAAGTCGTCAGTACAATAAGGTAATACTTTAAAGCCTTCGGCTAATAAAATCTGTGTCGCTTCCAGTAATGCAAATGGATCTGGTTGCAGGTTATAATCATCACCAATCAACTCAAGTTTTATCCAATCGGTAGCAAACACTTCGCGGCACATTTGTGCCAGTGTAATTGCTTCATTGACACTGTGACAGCCTGCAGTATTGGGTAGAATTTTTAAGCCCGTATCTTTGATCAATTGCCAAAAGTCATCTCCTGCGGCGGCACTTTGTTGACGTCGTAATGACACAGTAACAATCTGCGCGCCAGAGGCAACAATCGAATCGGCCATAACCGCAGGTGATGGATAAAGTGCTGAGCCAATTAATAACCGACTAGTGATCTGCTCACCATAAATACTGAAACTATCTGATATTACGCTACTCATATTAGCCACCTTGGATCGGTGACAGTAATTCAATGCTATCGCCTTCGTTAAGTAAGGTAGTATCACATTGACTACGCGGTATAAATTGACCATTAAGCGCCACTGCAAAAGGCTCTTTTGCTGCAAACTGCGTCAAACCTTGGGCTATATTGACGTTATCTGCTAACTCAAAATGTTGACCATTAATTGTTATTTTCATACTTACTTTCATAATAAGCCTTATTTTATCCGTGCAATGGCATCGGCCACTAAACTCGGTGCGAGTAAATAACCATGACGATATAAGCCATTAATGCTGATCACATTTTGCTGCTGGGAAACCTGCGGGCGATTATCACTAAATGCAGGACGCAGGCCGGTTTGAATATTCAACACTCGCGCCTCAGCAAAACCACTGTGTACTGTGTACGCTGCTGACAACAGCTCAAGAGTCGAACGCACAGTGGCAGCCCCCTTATCTTGTGATTCAATTTCTGTCGCGCCAATTACGTATTGATGATTTGGCTTCGGAGCAATATAAATAGGATAACGCGGGTGCATTAACCGCACTGGCCGCGTTAAATTAACCTCAGGGGCGTACAAACGCACTACTTCACCACGCACTCCGCGTAGCTTACACGCTACGCTTTTAGCGCCAAGGCCACGGCAATCAATAATATAATCAAACGATTGCTGTAGATTTAGCGATGTTACATCAACCTGTTGTGCAAACTTAAAGCTCACATTACGCTGCTTTAGAGTGTTAAAACTGGCTTGATAAAAAGCCTGATTATCAATTTGCCCTTCGCAAGGTAAATACACACCTTGGTTAAAACGCCCTGTAAGCTCTGGCTCTAATTCAGCAATATGTGCCCCTGTTAACTGATGTCCTTGATGTTCAGCTAAAGGCTTTAAACGCTGTATAAAACTTTGTAAGTCACCTTTATCTTGCTGGTGTGCAACCACAAGTGTGCCTTGCTGTTGGAAAAACACCGCTTCATCAAGTTGCGCTAAAATTCTCGGCCAACGCTTTATTGAATCCAGCCCCATCAAGGCCAAGTCTTGCTCGCAGAATACAGATTCAGCCAGTGGTGCAAGCATCGCCGCTGCCACTCTTCCTGCACTATCAAGCGCTTGTTCGTCACCCGCTTCATAAACAGTTACCCGATGCTGTAAACTCAACTCAAGCGCCGTTAAACGCCCCGTTAAACCAAACCCCACCACCGCAATATTGTAAGACATGAGAGTTCCTCAGGTTCTAGGTTCTAGGTTCTAGGTTCTAGGTTAACAACATCCTAAAACCTAGTCTCTTCCCTAGTACCTAGCTCCTTTTGGTTAAACCGCTTTATGATAAATCTCTGAGCCGCTTTGTTTAAATTCGGCTGATTTAGCTTGCATCTCGGCTTCAACATCGACCATTTTGATCTCAATACCATCACCTACGTTGTTAGGATCTATGCCTCTGGCTTCTAGATTTTTAGCGTATTCTCGTACTTCTTGGGTGATTTTCATTGAGCAGAATTTTGGCCCACACATAGAGCAAAAATGCGCTACTTTGCCAGATTCTTGAGGCAGTGTTTCGTCATGGTATTCACGAGCACGAACAGGGTCTAAACCAATATTAAATTGGTCATGCCAGCGGAACTCAAAACGCGCTTTTGATAACGCATTATCACGCTCTTGCGCTCCGGGATGACCTTTGGCTAAATCGGCGGCATGAGCGGCAATTTTATAGGTGATCAGCCCTTCTTTAACGTCTTCTTTATTTGGTAAACCTAAATGCTCTTTTGGTGTGACATAACACAGCATTGCACAGCCATACCATGCAATTTGCGCCGCCCCAATACCAGAGGTGATATGGTCATAGCCTGGGGCGATGTCAGTTGTCAGCGGGCCAAGGGTGTAAAAAGGTGCTTCGTCGCAATGCTTAAGCTGCTCTTCCATATTAGCTTTGATCATATGCATTGGCACATGCCCTGGGCCTTCAATAAACACTTGTACATCGTGTTTCCACGCGATTTTGGTAAGCTCACCTAACGTACGCAGTTCACTAAATTGCGCGTCATCGTTGGCATCTGCAATTGAACCAGGACGCAGGCCATCTCCTAATGAGAAACACACATCGTACTGTTTCAAAATCTCACAAATATCTTCAAAATGAGTATAAAGGAAGTTTTCTTTATGATGCGCTAAACACCATTTCGCCATAATTGAACCGCCGCGCGACACAATCCCAGTGACACGTTTTGCCGTCATTGGAACGTAGCGTAATAACACCCCCGCGTGAATAGTAAAGTAATCCACACCCTGCTCGGCTTGTTCAATTAGAGTATCGCGGAAAATTTCCCACGTTAGATCTTCGGCAACCCCATTTACTTTTTCAAGCGCTTGATAAATAGGCACTGTACCAATTGGCACTGGTGAGTTACGTACTACCCATTCACGAGTTTCATGAATATAACGACCCGTTGATAAATCCATAACTGTGTCAGCGCCCCAGCGGGTTGACCAGACCATTTTTTCAACTTCTTCTTCAATAGATGAGCTAACTGATGAGTTGCCAATATTAGCGTTCACTTTCACTAAAAAATTGCGCCCTACAATCATCGGCTCGGTTTCTGGGTGATTAATGTTGTTAGGTAAAATCGCACGACCACGGGCAATTTCATCACGCACAAATTCAGGAGTAATAAACTCAGGGATACTCGCACCAAACGACTCGCCTTGGTGCTGCTGTGCTAATAACTCTTTTTGAAGTTGCGCACGGCCCATGTTTTCACGAATTGCGACATATTCCATTTCCGGTGTGATAATACCTTGGCGAGCATAATGCATTTGCGTGACATTTTTACCGGCTTTAGCGCGGCGAATTTTTGGGAGATGCTCAAAACGAATATGATCAAGGCCTTCATCGGCCATGCGTTGCTGAGAAAACTGCGAGCTGACTGAGCCTAAAATTTCAGTATCTCCACGGCTTTCAATCCACTGTTCGCGGTACTTATCCAGCCCTTTACGAACATCTAGAGTAAAATCAGGATCTGTGTATGGGCCTGACGTATCATAAACACGCAGTGGTGCATTTGATTCGTACACTGGGTTTTCATCGGTGCCACCGATAAAGGTATCACTCAAAGTAATTTCACGCATACCAACACGCACATTATCTTGCGTACCTTGTACATAAACTTTGTGTGAGCTTGGAAATGGTTGCCCAGTAAGGTTATAAATATAATCTGATGCAGCCGCACGAGTTTCGCGGCGAGACGGTTTATTTGATGTGTTTGACATGACTTACCTCATTGCTAAAAGGGTTGTCTTGTCAGATACTGCTGTGCGATAAAAAGCAACGCAATAGAGAGTAGCAAATGCTACATGGATCGTAGATTGGTGTTACAAAAAAGCACTACCAACCTTGGCAGCCACAGTGCTTATGCCCAAAACTGGCGCACAAGCACCCGTTTTAGGCAGCTTGTTCCCTACGCAGGTGTTAGCCTGATCAGGTTCACGGATCCCGCTTTCGCGATCTCAGCCTTTAAGTTAAAAACTCAAGGCACTCCGACAAGTAAAATTCTATATATTGTTCGCTAACGAGTGTACGTTAGATATTGCGAGCCTGCAAGAGATCAACTTGCAGGAATAAACGCAAATGTTTGCTCGCCATTTAAAACCAATTGCTGATCTTGAATTTGCAGTGGCACACCTTGCTTTAACGCATTTAAAAACTGCAGTTCAAACTCGTCCAACTCATCTCCGCATGATTTACGGGTCATGCCTAATTTATTCACAGTTAAATGGTTATCATTAAGCTGACCCTCACCAAAAAATTTATTACAACCGGCAAAACCATTGACTTGCAGGGCTTCAATAAAACTTAATGATGCTGAATATGATGCAGGGATCGCTAAACCATCAACCCGTGATAGTTGCCACTTAGTGTATTTTAATTGCTCACTGGTGACTGTCCCTGTCGATGAGCAGCCAATACATAAACCGATTATAAGCATCGGGATTGCTGCTAATTTCATGTAATTACTAACCTAAAACTCAATTGCAACATGATAACAATAAATAACAGTTTATACCGTTAATAATGCATGTTTTTAATGTAAAAAAATGTTCTAAGATAGTAAAAAAGGTGGCACCGGAAAATTACTCAGGCTTAAATAGTAGATCAACTTGATCGGGCAAAAATGGCCGACCTAGCTCATTCACCGCGGTGCCAATCACCAGTGCCTTTAACATCACTTTTTCATCATGCTTTCTTACCACTGTTTGTCGAAAGCCAAACTTTAAGCGACTAATACGCTCAGGCTCTACAGCGACATAAAACTCATCTCCGGGCATTAGTGATTGCTTATAATCCATCTCGCTACGCATTACGACTAAATTAATTTTATCGCGAGTAAGCTGAGCAAAATCAACCCCATTCGCATGCAAAAACTCATGGCGCGCATGCTCTAGGTAATTAAAATACACACTATTATTTACAATGCCTTGTAAATCGCATTCGTAGTCGCGTACTTTAAAGTCAACTTTAAAGGTCATATTTGTATTCCTTATTATGTATACTGTGCGCGTTTATAGCACATAAATATAACTGGTATCACGACTTTAATGAGAATAGTTGCTATCATGCAAGTCCTTAAAATGGAGTTAAGTAATAGAATGAAATTACGCCTGTCTTTAATTACTGCCGCGCTTTTACCTTTGATAAGCGCCCCAGCTTTTGCTGAAGATACTGAACTTGAAAAAATACTCGTCACCGGAGACTTTCAAAAAGAAAGCATTCAAACCCTTAGTGCCAGTGCCAGTTTATTTAGCGAACGCGAAATTAATGACCGAGGTGCTAGTTTTCTAGACGAAATGCTTGCCAGTGCTGCCAACGTAAATTTTACCGCTGGTGCTTCTCGTGGCCGTTACATCCAAATTCGAGGGGTTGGTTTACGCTCACAATTTGTTGACCCTATTAACCCTTCTGTTGGCTTAGTGATTGATGGCATTAATTATTCCGGCTTAGGTGGTAGTTCATTACTGTTTAATGTAAACCAAGTTGAGATTTATCGCGGTCCGCAAGGTACTCGCTTTGGTGCTGATGGTATGGCTGGTATGATCCAAATGGAATCAGCCGATCCAACTTTTGATCCAAGCGTCAAAGTGCAGCTAGGCGCAGGTAACTACAACAGTTATGAAGCGGGTGTTGCCGCAGGTATTGGTATTACAGACAGCACCGCAGTGCGCGCTAGTATTTATCAACGTGAGTCTGATGGTTATGTTGATAACCTATATTTAAACGAGTCAACACAACAGCAAGATGAACTGGTTAGTCGTTTTAAACTACACAGCCAACTTACAGATCATCTTCGCACTGAATTAAGTGTTCATTATATTGATATCAATAACGGCTACGATGCATTTACGCTTGATAATAGCCGTAATAGTGTAGCCGATCACCCAGGCCAAGATAACCAAGAAAGTATCGCGGTAGGTCTTGCCAACATCTACACTGGCTTTGATTGGTTTGATGTCAGTTTAAACTTATCAGGTATTGATAGTGATTTAGTTTATAGCTTTGATGAAGACTGGGTATGTAACGATATTAATAAGTCGCAGTTATGCGGTGCAGGACTACACCCCGATGGTTATAGCTCAACCGATAGCTACTTTCGAGATCGTCAAGACCAGGCTGCTGAACTGCAATTTAATGGCAAAGGTGGTAACTGGGTTACGGGACTTTATTATCAAGCCCGTAATGTTGATTTAGAACGCCAATACACTTGGCTTGCAGCTCCATTCGCTTCAACTTATGAAACTAGTAATACCGCAATTTACGGCCAACTAGCAACGCCGATTGGTAATAAAACCACCTTAATAACAGGCTTACGCGTTGAGCAATACCAAGGTGATTACACCGATAACAATGGTTTTATTGAAAGTACTGATGATGTGATGGTCGGTGGTAAACTTGCCCTTGAGTATCAAGTCATTGACCGTACCATGATTTATACCAGCCTAACTCGTGGTTATAAAGCAGGAGGGATTAACTCTGAAGCACTCGCCAAAGCGAAAGATGACGGTTTAAACCTTGATGCTGATTTCTTTAAAAACCACACTAGTTTCGCACCAGAGTACCTATGGAGTGGTGAATTTGGCGTTAAAGGTAGCTCTTTAGATGAAAAATTTATTCTGCGCTTAGCGGCCTTTTATATGTATCGCGAAGATATGCAGTTAAAAGCCTGGAAAGTGGAAGACCAAAAGTTTACTGGTTATATTGATAACGCCAGCTCTGGAGAGAATTACGGCCTTGAAATTGAAGGCAGTTACCAATTAACTGATGACTTATTTTTCACCGGTAGCGCTGGTTATTTACATACTAAAATCAATGACTTTGTCGCTCAATCTGGTCTAGATCAAGATGGTCGCGAGCAATCACAAGCGCCTAAATACCAGTATGCATTCACGGCTCGCTATAACTTTACTGATGAGTTATTTGCTACAATCGGCATTGAAGGTAAAGATAATTATTACTTCTCAGATAGCCACAACTCGCAGGCACCGAACATTAATTTAGTTAATTTAACTACTGGTTACGAGGCTGAGCAATGGTCAATTCGCGCTTGGGCACGTAACGTATTTGATGAAGAAGTACCTACACGTGGTTTTGAATTTGGTAACGACCCACGCGAAGGGTATGCAACTCACACATACACTCAGCTTGGCGAACCAATGGTTGCCGGCGTCACATTTATCTACGAGTTATAAAAACGAGTTTCAAGGGATAAGTTAAAAGGTAAAAGCTAGATTACTTTTACCTTTTCTTAACCTTGAATCTTGAGCCTTTTAAGCCCTACCTACATCAAACGCGATGACTTCTTTTATGGTGTTTTTTTGCGTTGCTAACATCACTAACCTATCAACCCCTAATGCTACTCCTGCGCATTGTGGTAAACCATGCTCAAGAGCGGCGATTAAACGGGTGTCCATAGGCACTTGTGTTAAGTTATTCGCTTTGCGGTATGCATTATCTTCAGTAAAACGTTTAGCTTGCTCCTGTGCATTGGTGAGCTCATTAAAACCATTCGCCAGCTCCATGTTCTGATAATAAAGCTCAAACCGCCCAGCGACTCTAATATCATGCTCACAAATACTCGCCAGTGCGGCTTGCGATGCAGGAAAATGATAAATAAAACAAGGTTTTTGTTGGCCAATTGTTGGCTCAACTTTCATACAAAATAATAATTGTAGTAACGTATCACGGTGGGTTTCATGCTTAGCGATATCAGCAAACCCCTGTTCACAGGCAAGTGTTTGTAACTGTTCAATAGTGGCACTGAGCGGATCAAGTCCTAATGCTTTGGTAAAAGCATCTTGATAGGTTAAACGCTCTGCAGGTGGAACATTTAAGATAAGCTGCATTAATTCATCAATTTCATCCATCAGCGCAAACTCATCAAACCCAGGGCGATACCATTCCAACATAGTAAACTCAGGATTATGATGGCTGCCCGCCTCTTCGTTACGAAATGCCTTACAAATTTGGTAAATAGCACCACTGCCGGCTGCCAATAATCGCTTCATGGCAAATTCTGGTGATGTTTGTAAGTAAAGCGGTAAGCCTTTAGCGAAACCGGGGCCAATAAACTGCGTTTTAAAACTCGCTAAATGAACATCAGTAACACTCGCTGCACTTAAACTAGGCGTATCAACTTCCATAACGTGGCGTTGGTAAAAGAATTCCCGAATAGTGCGTAAAATTGCGGCTCGTTGTGCCAAAGTATTTACTTGTGCGCTTGGTTGCCAAAGATCTGCTGACATATTTTCTCCAAAAAAAATCCCAGCTTAAGCTGGGATTTATTAAGCTATATTAAAGTTACTTAACACGGCTTACATATTCGCCGTTACGGGTGTCGACTTTAATTACTTCACCGATTTGTACGAATAATGGTACACGCACAACAGCACCAGTACTTAGCGTTGCTGGCTTACCACCAGTACCTGCTGTGTCGCCTTTAAGACCAGGATCTGTTTCAGTGATCTCAAGCTCTACAAAGTTAGGTGGTGCAACAGCTATTGGATTGCCGTTCCACAAAGTAATAGTACATACATCATTTTCAACTAACCATTTACCAGCATCGCCAAGCGCTTTTTCATCAGCTGCAATTTGTTCAAATGTTTCGTTATTCATGAAATGCCAAAACTCACCATCAGTGTAAAGATACGCAAGATCGGTATCCATTACATCAGCACCCTCTACTGACTCACCTGATTTAAAAGTTTTTTCAAGTACTTTGCCAGAGATAAGTTTACGAATACGAACACGGTTAAACGCTTGGCCTTTACCAGGTTTTACCATTTCATTTTCTAAAATACTGCAAGGCTCGCCGTCCATCATAATTTTTAGGCCGCCCTTGAACTCGTTGGTGCTATAATTCGCCATCGTTTCCTCTATCTAATAATTTCGAGTAATCTACCTACCAATGATACAAAGAAATGAAGCAAATTTGCATATAAACTGGCAAAAAGAATTAGCTAATGTTGTTACTTGCCCACGCACCTTGCTAGAAATGCTAGGTTTATCAAGCATGGCCGACGAAAAAGACCTCAAAGCACGAGCTCTTTTCCCGGTACGTGTGCCTGTGCCTTTTATCAAAAAAATGCGTTATGGCGATATTAATGACCCATTACTGCTGCAAGTCATGCCGCGCCACCAAGAGTTTATCGCTAAAACAGGTTTTGATAAAGATCCATTAAAAGAGCAAAACAACGCTCAACCAGGATTATTACACAAATATAAATCCCGAGTTTTAGTGATGTTTAAAACTGGTTGCGCCGTTAATTGCCGTTATTGCTTTCGTCGCCATTTTCCATACCAAGAAAATCAGCTAAATAAACGCAGCTTAATTGCAGCGCTCGATTACATAAAATCGGATGCTAATATTAACGAGGTGATTTTAAGTGGTGGTGATCCGTTAATGGCCAAAGACGACGCAATTAGTTGGTTTATGGATGAGCTTGAACAATTACCACAAATTAAACGAATGCGAATTCATAGCCGCCTACCGGTGGTGATCCCATCTCGCATTACTGACCAATTGTGCGAACGTTTTGCAAAGTCTCCACTTAAAATTGTGTTTATTAATCACATTAACCATGGCAACGAGATTGATGATGATTTTAAAGTGGCAATGCAAAAACTCAAAAAGGTAGGTGTCACATTGCTCAATCAAGCGGTGCTATTAAAAGATGTAAATGATACCAGCGAAGCGCAAGTCGCATTAAGCGAAGCGTTATTTGATGCCGACGTACTGCCTTATTATTTATATTTACTTGATAAAGTTGAAGGAGCGAGTCATTTTGATATCGACGAATCACAGGCACGCAAAATCATGGCCGAAATGCTTATCGCATTGCCAGGATTTTTAGTACCAAAGCTGATGCGCGAAATCGGCGGTCAAAAAAGTAAAACGCCGATTGACCTCAAGCTTTTATAAACACAAGACTTAAACGTATACGTTAACGTTATTGCCAAGCGAAGCTGTAACTGATTTTGCTGGCGTTTGTGCAGCGCTCGAACTAGCGGCACCTTCAATAAGTGCCAGTGCTGCTGCACCATCCGCTTTTTGCTGTTTTTTTGCCAATGCTGCGCTGTATACTTCGCCACTTTGACCCGCGCCACTCATGGCCGGTAGATTTCCACCTGATATATTCATAGCTCATACCTGACTTTTTAGCTTATTACCCGTATTATATCGGCATTGCGGTCTAAAGCTTTAGGAAAAAAATGGATTCAATTATTGAACAACTCAATGCCAACTTAAAAATTGTTTATCGCCAGTCTCTTGACGCAGATAAAAAATTAGATGAGTTGCAACAACAAGGCTTAGGTAAATTTACAGCGTTATTTCCTGCCGATGCTGGTTTTACCTTTGAAGCAAAACGCTTCAAACCTTATGTATTAGATGTAGCTGCAGATGTAGAAAGCTTAAGTTCAGAAGGTTTTAGTGAAGAAAAGCTAAAAACCACTGTTATTAAATTACAACAGTTACTGCAATTACTCGCAACGTTCAAGTAACTATAAAAGCGCTATCATTAAACTGTAGCGCTTTTTACTCTTAATTTAGCTTGGGGTAACAACTGGCAGTAATTCTTTATCAAACCAATCAGTGATCAAACGTTTATCATAGTAAAACTGTTCATCACGGCCCATTTTAATTTTATCCATAAAGCCCATATCTTTTAATTCGACTTTATCGCTTTGACTAATCACGTTACCGTCTTTATCAGTAACCGAATATTGAAACTCAATGCGTGGAAAATAAATTGGTTTTACAATACGTAAATCATTCATACCGCCAAAGCGTACATCACCGGCTAAATCCAGCTCAGTCACTTCAACATTAAACTTATACCCTTCAGGCAACTTTTCTGCCAGTTTATTAAAGTGCTTTTCAAAACTGCTCGCTACATGTTTATGGTATGAGCCTTTAGGTTCATTTGAAGGACGTACATCACGGTAGTCATTGAAGTCTTGCCATTTTACGACAGCTTCTCCTGCTTGAGCAAATACAGGCAGTACAACTAACATAGCCATCGCTACTTTTTTACATGTATTCATTGTCTATCTCCAAAATGCCCTTGGGCTAATATAGTTGAAATAATAGCACTAACAACTTAACTATAGCTTAATACTATTTAGTCTCATTGTTATCATTTATGTAAAATATGTAACCAGACACCAGTTAACTATGATTAATTGATACCGTAACATCATGGAACAACAAAAAGATCAGATAAAGCATGTATTGAAGTGCTATTTATGATGAAATTACAACTATACACCTTCACCTTATATATGGAGATTTCATGACAATTTTAGTAACAGGTGGCGCGGGATACATAGGCTCACACACTGTTGTTGAATTATTACAACAAGATAATGATGTTGTTATCATTGATAATTTAAGCAACTCGAGTGTGGAATCACTTGAGCGTGTAAAAAAAATCACTGGTAAAACTGTAAACTTTTATCAAGGTGACATCCTTGATAAAACATTTTTGGCCAGCGTTTTTGCAAAACATAAGATTGAGAGTGTTATTCATTTTGCCGGTTTAAAGGCTGTCGGTGAATCAATGGTGAAACCCATTGAGTATTACCAAAATAACGTGCAAGGTACGCTGACTCTCGTTGATGCTATGCGCGATGCAGGTGTGTTTAAACTCGTATTTAGCTCATCGGCAACAGTATATGGTGATCCAGCAAGCCTACCAATTCAAGAAGATTTCCCGGTAGGTGGCACTACTAATCCATACGGCACATCAAAACTGATGGTTGAAATGATGTTACAAGACATCGCTAAATCAGATGAGCGCTTTGCATTTGCAATTTTGCGTTACTTTAATCCCGTAGGTGCGCACGAGTCAGGCCTAATTGGTGAAGATCCCAATGGTATTCCAAACAACTTATTACCTTACATAGCGCAAGTGGCAGTGGGTAAATTAAAGCAGCTGGGTATCTTCGGCGATGACTATGATACGGTTGATGGTACTGGTGTGCGTGATTACATCCATGTTGTTGACTTAGCGCTTGGTCATTTAAAGGCACTTAATAAAATAAACCAAGATACCGGTGCCCATGTTTACAATCTTGGCACCGGTAATGGTTATTCGGTGCTACAAATGCTCAACGCATTTAGCAAAGCCTGTGGTAAAGATATTCCGTATCAGGTATCACCTCGTCGCCCAGGTGATATTGCAGCTTGTTATGCAGCGCCTGAAAAAGCTCTTAGTGAACTTGATTGGCAAGCAGAGCGTGGTATCGATGTGATGATGAAAGATACGTGGCGTTGGCAAAGTAACAACCCAAATGGGTATAAATAGCAAAACTTAAACCAGCTTCAATAAGCTGGTTTTTTTATATTTTTTGAAATAAAAAGTCTCGTTTACCACTCTTTTACAGTATCTATATTTAATCACCTATCAAAAATGCAACCAACCTATACTCGTTACAGTATTCATTCACTGCTAATTATTAGCTTATCGCTATTGGGTCTTAGCCTCTTATTAGGAGCAGGGGTAAATAATGTGCATGCTATTTTCAATTTTTATCAATTAGCCAATGTAATCCCTAAAACTGGGCAATCAATACTCGCTGGAGTGGCTTTTTTAGTAACCGCTTTATTTATTATTTTAAGTTTAAAACAATCACGTTTTCAGACCCCTGCTTTTGTTAGCCTGATCACTCTTGCCGTTATACCGCTTGTTACCTTATTAAGTGAAAGCCGCTGGATGACTGACTTAGGTGGCTTCCCAATTATAGGCTCTGGGCAAGGTATAATTAAGTACACCGCACTTGTTTCTCTCGCTATTTACCTTTATAAACCGCAGCGCTTGTCAGCTCAAGGCATGGTAATTTTGAACTTCTTTCCTGTTGCATTAGTGCTTATTTGGATTGGTGGTATGAAATTTTACGAGTTTGAAGCAAATGGAATTATATCACTGGTATCAACCTCTATTTTTATGTCTTGGTTATATACCTTATTTTCAGTGCAAACAGCGTCTAATCTAATTGGTGCGTACGACATCTTTTTTGCTTTAGCACTCGCTTTGGCTATCATTAAAAAGCATCCATTAGCCATTTATGTTGCGGCTCTTGGCTGCAGTGCCGTATTTTTAATGACGCAGACATTTTTATTCTCAGCTGAAGGAGCTTTTGACAGCTCAACACTACTTGCAAGATTAGGCCTTTTTGTTATTAAAGACTTATGGTTTATCGCAAATTTACTGGTAATTGTTAGCTTTGCAAAAAAAAGTCTTAATTAACTACTATTTCAATAACATATTTAATAATGTGCATTGTAAGATCTAAAAAGCGCTATCACTTAACCAATCGTGGTAGCGCCTTATAAATATATACTTTTATATTTTGAGTTTAAATACACATCACTACAACCTGTTTACGTCTGTGCCCATTGCCTTAATAAATTATGATACACACCAGTTAACCTAACAATCTCAGGGCTATCGCTGACTTTTTCGCGCAAGCTTTGAATCGACATATCCAACTCAAATAGCAAACCACGCTTTTCATCGCTATTAACCATGCTCTGCAACCAAAAAAATGAAGCTAAACGTCGCCCCCGAGTTACGGGAGTGACTTTATGTAAACTGGTTGATGGATACAACACCATACTACCTGCAGGGAGTTTTACTATGTGAGAGCCATAAGTATCTTCAATAACGAGTTCGCCACCATCATAGTCTTCTGGTTCGCTCAAAAATAACGTCATTGATAAATCCGTACGAATTTTCACTGGTGTGCCAGGTACTTGTCGAATCGCATTATCAACATGAATACCAAACGATTGGCCACCTTGGTAACAGTTAAATAAAGGTGGAAAAATTTTTGCAGGCAACGCCCCTGACATAAATAGATCACTGCGAGCCAGAGCGCCCATAACTATATCACCGAGCTCTTTGGCTGCAGCGCTTTGCTCAGGTAATTGTAAGTTATTTTTGGTCTTAGTTGATTGATAACCTGCGGTAACACTGCCATCAGTCCATTGCGCGGCCAATAAAACATTACGGCAATAAGCGACTTCATCAGCACTGAGCAAGTCTGGTATTTTTAATAGCATGGAAGTTCCCAAATCTTAAAAAAACAGGCTAATAAGCATTAACCTGTTTAATAAGCTTTAACCTATTCAACAAACATTAGTTTGTAATTAGAAAGAATAACTAGCCGTTAGTGTAAAATAACGACCTTGACCAGGAATAAAGTGTCCGCCACCTAGTTTATCTTCATAATCTTCATCCGTTAAATTCTCACCATTAAACTGAATGCTTAACTGCTCAGTTGCTTGATAAGAAAGCATCATATCGAACAAAACATAACTATCGGCTTTACGACTGGTCGCTGAATTACCATTATAACGCTCACCAATATATTGTGCGCCAAAACCTGCAGCTATCGCGTCGCTAAAGTCATATCGAGCCCAAACACTGTAGCTATTTTTAGGTGCTCGAGCCAAGTTATGCCCAACATCACCATCAACCGTAGATTCAGTAACTTCGCTATCTTGATAGGTATAAGAACCGATAATACTTAATTCGTCAGTGATAATACCTGTTGCAGACAACTCTAAACCTTGCACTCGTTGCTCACCATCAAGCACTTCAACACCACGCTGATCACTATTAGGATCATCCACGCGCGCATTAGTTTTAACCGTTCTAAAAATAGCGGCACTGGTCATCAACTTATCATCAAGTAAATTCCATTTAGTGCCTAACTCATAGCTTTGGCTCTTCTCCGGATCTAACTCACTTGAATTACCACGAGTAGATACTGCAATGCCTTCAGCCGATGGGTTATACGAGTTACCTGCACCAAAGTAAATGCTGCTATTTTGACTTGGCTTATATACGGCAGATGCGTTCCAACTAGTCATGGTATCGCTAGTTGAGATCGTTAATGCTGGATCCTTGTAATCATACTGATAATCGCTATCGTACTGCTCTGAACGTAAACCCGCAGTTAATTGCCAATATTCATTAAATGTAATTGTATCGAATGCATAAATTGCACGGGTTTTAGCAACCGCTTCAGTACTGGTGCCATCACGACCATACTGACCAGTGTAAGGTAAATAAGCATCTGGGCTGTATAAGTCATTCAGCGCTGGTTCGTTCTTTAAATTATCAGCTACCAATGCAGTTACATTCCAACGGCTAAATGTCTCGTTAGTTAATTCAACACCAGTAACCACATTATGTTTTACACCAGCAAAATAGTACTCACCAACTAAATCAAGTTGCAGTGTTGCCAATTCATTGCGCGTATCACGATTTTTAACGTCGCTCATTCTGATATCAGTTGTTGTTTTTACATCAATAAAACGCGGCGCTGTCACTGTATCTTTTCGCTCTACACGACCAATGCGACCTTGGGCACGTAGCATGGTTGTTTGTGACAAGTCATACTCATACTTTGCAGTTGTTGAATACGCTTCGATATCTTCAAAATCACGATATACGTTACCGTAAAAATTAGTGAAATTCACCGGTGGCGCTGCATTTTCGCTACCAGCAAGTTCAGCAACAGGGCTAGAACCAACCCACGGAATACCGTAATCAGACATATTATTTTGATTCTGATAATCAGCATTAAGATTAAAACGGCTATTGGTTCCTAAACCAGTCGCAAACGAAACCGCGACTGCTTGTTTTTCTTTTTCAACATGATCACGCCCAGCAACATCCCCTTTATCAACCAGTAAATTGATACGTAGCGCTGATGTTTCAGCCACTTTAAAGTTACTATCTATTTGCGCGCGGTAATCACTCTCTGTGCCTAAACGCAGCGAAGCATCATTAAATTCATCCAACGTCGCCGTTTTTGTAGTTAAGTTAATACTACCGCCCGTTGAACCTCGGCCTGTTGTTGCGGAGCTTGGGCCTTTTGCAACTTCGATTTGCTCAACGTTATAAGTATCACGGTCGTACCCGGCAATATCACGAATACCATCGATAAAAATATCATTGGCAGCACTAAAACCACGAATAGATAAACTGTCACCAGCTGGCGCACCGCCTTCACCCGCCGCCAATGAAATACCCGAAACATTACGTAACGCATCTTGCAAACTATCTACATTTCTATCTTTCATCACAGCTTTGTTAATAACCGTTATTGATTTTGCAGTATCAACCAACGGCTGGGTGTTCTTTATTGATGATGATTTTTCAACTTTATAGCTTTGTTCCGATTGCGTTTTTGCTTTGGTTACTGATAGCTCTTGTATATTTTCAGCTCCTTGAGCAGACGCCCAAGTTGATAAAGTTGCGGTAACAAAAGCAGCCAGCGGTTTTATATAAGTTCGGCGTTTATTAGTCATTTTACCCATTTCAGCTCCATTAGCAGGGAACTTGCTAACACGTTGTTTTTGTAGCAAGTCATTTAAGCACGTTGATTTAAGTTCGGCGGAATCCTAGCACCGAGTAATATTAATGTAAATGCGAAATGTTATCACTTGTATTACTTTGTCAATCATTGTACTATTTTTCACACTTTTAAACTTACGTAACGCGACTGTAAATGCACAGTAAACTTGGATGCATGAGTGGCGTAAAAAATTAAGTTTAAGCGCTTAAAAATCAAGGTTTTTAATTTTATAAAGTTAAAGCCAGAGCTTGGCTTTGTACTGTAAATGGTTATTACTTTTAGGGCATTACTTAGCATATGCAACGTTTTATAAAATCTGTTGGGGCAGTTATTTTACTAAGCTCATTCTCAAGCTTAGCTGATCCGGTTAGCGAACTTGAAAACCTCGTTAATCAGTGGTTACAAATAGAACAACAAACTAGTGAGTTAGAAACACATTGGCTAGAAAAAAAAACCTCGATGCAACAAACATTAATCTTACTTGATGCAGAGCAAACACAACTCAAACAGCTAAACCAAAATCGTCAAAAGAACACCTCTGAGCTGGCAGAAAAGCGCACTGCGCTAATTAAAAAACAAAGCCAGCTTGAGACCGATGAAAACGCGCTCAATAGTCAATTAATCCAGCTCAGCCAGCAATTGCGCTCACTGCAAGTACAATTACCTCCCCCATTACTGGCGAGCTGGCAAAGTATTGGCGATCTAGATAACGAAAGCCTAGATGCGAATGAAAAGCTACAAATTGCTTTAAAAATGCTTGGCCAATTGGCTGATTTTCAAAACCGAATTTCAATTCATGAAATGGCAATCAGTAATAGTGAAGGCAAAGAAATATGGGTAAAACAGCTTTATTTGGGTGCCGCACAAGCATGGTTTGTTAGTAATGATTTAAGTTATGCGGGCATTGGCTTCCCTTCTGAGTTAGGTTGGCAATGGCAATTTGATACTGAAATTGATGGCGAGCAAATTGCCCACGGTATCGCTGTACAAGAAAAAAAACAAGCAGCTCACTGGCTTACCTTGCCTGTATTTAGCTATGCAGCTAAGGAGCTGACGCCATGAAACGATTCTGTACTTTTTGGTTTGTTACACTACTGAGTTTTAGCCAAGTAGTAACAGCCGCGACTGCGGATGCTGCCAAACAACAATTGCTAACGGATATTAAAACGGCGCAGAGCGTTTTAAATAAAGCACAACAGCGGATTGCCAAACAGCAAACAACTATGGCACAACAGATATTTGAAAAACAGCAAGCACTTAAAAAAGAGCGTGAGCAAGCGACACTCAATCGCCGTTTAGCTGATGAAGACACATTGAGTTTAACCCAGCTACAAACACGCTTAGATAGCTGGCAACAACAACAGCAATATCGGCTAAATTTACTCAACCGATTTACTCGTCAATACGCTCAGCAAGCGCAAAGTAAAAACGATCAACAAGCACTTTTAAATGATGTAGTCGCGGTGATAGAGCAGCAAACCGCGGCATTATATCCAGAGTTTAAAAAACAAAATATAGTATTGAAAAATGGCGAACTGACCGCAGCTACAACATTACAAGTAGGTCCCGTGGCTTGGTTTAGTGTTGCACAGCCAAAACTAACCGGCCTGCTTTCATCAGCAGCTAACGTTGCAGTACCAAAAGTAGCTATAGTTCAATCAAGTGATGAGAATAACCCATTTGATATTGCTTACTCACAAGTAAATACAAACTCAGCTAAGGTCGCAGCTTCTTTAACATTTGATCCAAGTTTAACCCGCTTAGTTGCCAGTCAAGCGCAACAAGAAGGTGCAGTTGAACATCTTGAAAAAGGTGGCTTATGGGCAATCCCTATTATTTTATTTGCATGTTTTGCATTATTAATTGCGCTATTCAAGGCATATCAATTATTTAGCCTTAGTAAGATCAAAGCTGTCTCGACGCTGACTTTACAAACTGCGTTTAATCAACCTGAGCAACACAGCTTCAGCGGAATGCAAGCAACGCTGTTTCAACTCTCTGTTGATAGCAACATAGGACAAATAAGAGATGACCAGTTATTTAATCAGCTGATGCATAATAAACACAAGCTTGATAACTACATTGGCGCAATCGCGATCACAGCATCGGTAGCACCGCTACTGGGCTTATTGGGCACAGTCAGTGGCATGATTGAAACATTCAAAATGATGACGTTATTTGGCTCAGGCGATCCAGAAGTGGTATCTGGTGGTATTGCCCAAGCTTTGATCACTACCGAGCTTGGCCTCGTTGTTGCCATACCAGCATTAGTACTCAATGCGCTACTATCGCGTAAAGCTAAAGCCTATTACACCCAACTTGAAGCGTTCGCACTGCAACTTAGTCAACTTGAGGTGAAAAATGTTTGAGCAACTGTTCGATAATTTTATCTGCTGGCTTATCATCCTATTAGCGCTATTTGTTTATCAGCTCATTTGGCACGATATCCTGCATTTAAAACAATATAAACTGCAACGCCAAGGTTACTGGCACGACGTCAGCTCTATTTTGACCGCTGCGCTGCCATTACTTGGTTTATTAGGCACCATTATTGGTTTACTCGATACATTTAAAGTGATGTCGCAAGGCGAAAACGAATTAATGAGCGAAGCGATAAGTAATGCTCTACTCACCACACAACTGGGGTTAGTCTGCGCAATTCCTGCATGGCTGATGCAAGCTTACTTGCTGTACGTAACACGTAACAGTACTATCCAACAGCAAGCGAGCTAAGCCAATGCAAGCACGTTTAAAACAACGCCTAGAACAACAATCTGCGCATCATATTGATATGTCACCACTATTAGATGTGGTATTTATACTATTGATTTTCTTTATTGTAACCACCGTTTTCGTTCGCGAAAGTGGGGTCGAGGTTGATAAACCGCAAGCCGTCTCAGCAAGCAGATTAGAGCAACAAGTTATTTTTCTTGCCATAACTGATAGTCAGCAGGTTTACTTTGACGGTAGCCAAATTGGCGTGGCCGGTGTGCGCAGCAGCGTAGAGCAAATGCTAAAACAACAGCAAAGACCAGTAGTGATCCAAGCTGATAAAACCGTACCAACTGAGCTATTAGTAAAAGTAATAGACGAAGCAAAACTTGCTGGTGCAGCAACCGTTAACTTAGCGACCCAGCAATAATATGCAAAATAATATACTCGCATCACAACCTGCAATAGCTAATAATCGTCATCCGTTTTTTGCTTTTATGTTGAGCCTAACGGTACTTGCATGCGCATTAGTTTTACTTTGGCTTGGGCAAATTGCTGAGCACGTTATCAACGACAAAGTTATCGTTCGCGAAGTTGCTTTAGTGCCACAGCCTCCACCTCCGCCACCAACCGTGACGCAATCAGCTGTGACAGAGCCGATGCAAAGCCTCGTTGTCGAAGGTGCGGGTGCAACTATTCAAGCCATTAATATAAAAATTGAAAGTAAAATTTCGCTTAGTAAACCAACCCTTGCAAATATGCCAATTGCGACTCCTGAATTTCAATCTATCGAAGTTAATTGGGATGCCTTTAGCTTAAATCAACTAGATGGTTTACCCACGCTACTCACTCCCGTAAAAGCAGTATTACCTAAAAAGTTAACTCGCCAAGGTGTGAGTACCTTCATCGTGAAGCTCGATGTTTTTATCGATGAAAATGGCCGATTAAGCTTAATTGATGTTATACAAAACCCGTACCCTGAGCTAAAGCCTGAAATAGATAAGATCATTAAGCAAAGTCGGTTTAGTTCACCAAAAAAAGACGGTGAAATAGTGAGAGCCAGATTTATTTGGCCCATTGAATTTAAACCTTAGTAAAGCCAGTATTTAAGTGAAAATACAATGAAAAGATTAACAACAAAAAAATGGTTAACGTGTTTAGCTATCGTGCCATTAACCTTTTATATGACTGCCAGCCAAGCAACCTCATTGCAGGTAAAACTACAGCCAAGCGATCCACACTGGCAGTTGCTGATCAATAATAATTTACTGAGCCCAACAGATATAAAAATCGAAGCTAATGAACGCAGCTTCGCCCAGCAACTAAAACCACTATTACAACAAGGTAACTACCAAGCTGTAGCTGATCTATTTACACAACGTGAATTAGGTAACGATAGCCCTGCGTTACAACTTTTACGTGGCCAAGTTTTGTTAACCTTAAAACAGTTTGCAGGAGCTGAGCAGGCGTTAAAGGCTAGTTTATCAAGCATGCCAGATTTAGTTAAAGCTCATCAAGGTTTAAGTCTGCTCTATATGCAGCAAGGTAATTATCAACAAGCACAGCCACATCTAACCCGCTGTATTGAACTTGGCCAAGCTGATGCGCAAGTCTATGCTCAACTTGCCTATATTCATGTACAAGCTGAGCAACCTTGGAGCGCAATTGCAGCTTATCGTCAGGCATTAATGCTTGAGCCACAGCAAGCAGAATATCAACAAGGGTTACTATTTTCACTAATTGCTGCAGGCGATCTAGGTCAAGCCCAAGCTCTGCTAAAAGAGCTATTAAATGCATCCCCTAACAATCCAGATCTTTGGCTACAACGTGCACAAATTGCCTTACAACAAGACAACAATAAACAAGCTTTGGCAAGTATTGAAGTAGCTTTAAAGCTGGCACCTAGCAATGCAAGTAATCAATTACTTGCAGCACAACTTCACCTTACACAAGGTAGCTACTCACGCTCTGTTGAATTGTTAAGTAATGCATTAGCAAGCACTCAGCCAGCTCAAATAGCAGAAGCTAGCGAGATTAGTATGCAAACCCTAAATTGGCTTATCGCACAAAAAAAATGGCAGCTAGCCAAGCAGCTCGTTTCGCAACTAAACCCTTTTATAAATAAGTTATCAAAACAATCCCGCGCAGAGTTTTCAGTTTATACCGCTCAGCTAGCAATTGAACAAGGTAACTTTAAACAAGCTCAAAAGAGTTTACATAAAGCATTAACAATCGACCCAAATCTTGGCGATGCACTGTTAAGCCTGGCAAATATCTATCAGCAACAAAACCAACTGACACAAGCAAGGTTAATGTATGTACGAGCACAAGCTTTACCTGAGTACCAACTCTCTGCATGGTTAGGTCTCGCGCAAATTGAAATTGAAAATAAAAACTACAAAGAAGCATTAAGCCAGCTTAAAAAAGCACTTAACGCTAACCCACAAAGGCAAGATTTACTCTCCAACATTCGCGCTCTTGAAGGTCTGATCCAACGAGAAGGTTAATAGTTAACAGATTTATACCAATCGTGTTAAGTTACTGACCATTTATAGCGACAGATAAATACAGTGATAACAAGGCGTAAGTTTCGACATGTAGTTGTTCTACTTGAATAAATTATAACGCAGTTAGCACTTTATTTAGCTCGCTAGAATGGTTAAATATTTAAGTCGATTGGCATAAACTACCCATCAACGATCACACCGTATGACGTCCCGCCTGCGTCGCTTTTGATATTAATTCCCATGTGTTGCGTCATGAAATCTTTATTGACGATAGGGCACTCAGCGCTTCTGTTTTACTATTACTTGGGCACACTACACCAAATAAGTATCCATACTCAAATTGCTCTAAAGGTAGATGCTCTGGGATGTGAAGGAGCGTTTGTTTGATGAATAGGAATACACATGCCGTGGAGCATAGGATTGCAAGAGCGGTCACTAGTGAGTTCGGCATGGGGTCTTGGCTTGGTGTTTTAACTTTGTTCCAG
>NZ_JACJEQ010000032.1:0-44216 GCF_014164125.1 Pseudoalteromonas sp. SG44-8
GACCGCTGACCGCTGACCGCTGACCGCTGACCGCTGACCTTTACCAAATCATCTCAACAAATTCTGGATGATCGATATATGGATTGCGATTGCCTTGATGCTCATAAGCGGCTTGGTTTCTATCTAGTTCAAGTTGACTGACTGGATCGTCGTTATGCCAATTAACCAACATAGTCACTACCCAATTCTCAAACACTTGGTTACTAGAGCCGTTAAGCACGGCATTACTAGCCGTGGTATTGTTTTGCCAAGTACCAATGACGTTTTCGTAGCGGGTTGCCATATAGAAGTAGGCGCGAGCAAAGTCACCTTTAAACTCATCGATTGGCTCAAATACCGTGCCTGAGTAATTAATCGAGCTGGCTGCGCTGCCAAGTTTACTGCCATTGCTTGAGGTGAAACTGGCGCTGCCTACTTCGCCAAATGGGTAATTGCTACGTTTTGAATTAACATAACCATCGGTTGCATAAATGTGGTGAACATCTGAGTTCATAGGCTCATTTGTGCCGCCAAACCAACTTTTAGGAAATGAATGTTCGCGGTTATAGCAATCAGCTTCACTATTGTAAGTGCCGCATTGATCACTTACAGCGACATAGTTATAGCTGTCTTGACCGGTGGGATTTTCTGAATAGCGATCGAGTATTGAATTGTCATTTTCAAAGTACTTATCCCGTGAAGCAATATCGTAAAAACTCCAAATAGCTGAATAACCCTGTGAGTTGTGACCTTTAATAATGTTATAGAGCGCGGTTTTAAGTGCATAGCCCGTTAAACCTTGTGCTGTAACATAGTAGCCAGTTGGCTCGCTGGGTGGCGTTTCTGGGTTGGTATTATCACCAAGTATAAAGGGAGTTGCTTCACTGCTTTGAAAACTACTGCCGTTAGCCAATGTTGTTTGGGCGGATGTTAGCGCGTAGCTGCCATTACCAAATGAACAGCAAATACCGTCGCCGTAACTATCAAAAATACTAAATGTGTAATCGCCATCAACTAAGCAGGCTTGCTCTGTATAGCTGTTGTTGCCACTATAACTGCCACCTGACGCAACCGCTGTGCCTTGGGCGTTAGTGATTTGCCAGCTAGTCTCTTCGCCATAGTTATCAGTTGTCAGTGCTAAGTTAACGGTGTTATCAGCACAACCGACTGGTGGCGGTGGGGTGGTATCACTAGAACCAGGTGTAAAACTATCCACATAAACAGTTTCACTGCCATCAAAGCCGCTGACATCGTAAAAACGCAGGCCCACGGTAATCGTAGCATTGCTGGTTGCTGGATATGTATAGCTTATTTGTTGCCACTGATTTAATAACGCTGGATTTGAATAGCCTTGATAGCCGTCGGCAATTAAGCGCGCTTTAATGCCGCCTTCGGTGTGATAAACCCAGCTTGAGAATAAGTAGCTTTTGCCGGCCTCAACAGTAACTTCTTGCAGTAAATCAGTATTGCTTTGACTAGCGGTATTAACCACTACTTTTGCAGCAAGAGCTCCTGAATTCACTATGGTATTTGAAGCTGATAGTGTAATACCAGTATCAATCGTGCTCCAGCCGTTTGGGCTATTACCTGACCAGTTTTCAAAGTCACCATTATTAATGGTGGCCATGCAGGGAAGTGCTGTAGCTAACATAGCACTGCTGAGTATGAGTTTTCTATATGCCCCGTGTGACATAGTGTTTCCTTATTATATTTATAGTCGGCGCACAGAATGTGGCCAAATCCACTATAGCCTACTCAAGATTTGTTGCAAAAAAGTTAATTTGTATTTTGAAAAAAATGAAGTGAATAAATTTTTGTATGATATTTCTGATCGGCTAAGTGTGGTGCTGAAATCGTAAGTAGTTATTTGTTACCTTTTAATCTGTTTTTACTGGTTAATTTATAAATTAATAACTAAATGGAATAACAAAGCAGATTCTATTCTTTTTTTATTGGCGCGTACCCCGTTATTCTTCACACTCAGAGAAATCTTTAGGGCCTGAGTTATTTGCCTTAAAGTTGACACAAATTTTAGGCAAAGTGATTACTGCAATCAGTGAGCATTTTGCAGATAACTTTCAGGGTTACGGGGAATTAATTCATGTTGTTAAGTCAACTCAATGCGCTAGCAAGTCCGCTATCGCAAGAGCAAGTACAGAAGCTACAAGGTTTAGTGGCTGAGCTTAATCCAATCCAGCAAGCTTGGGTAAGTGGTTATCTTGCTGCGAATGCCAATACGGCGGCATTAGGTGGTGTTGTAGGTGCTGCGCCAAGTGTTGGGGATGCAGCGGCATTGACCATTTTATATGGCTCACAAACCGGTAATTCAAAAGGTGTAGCGACTAAGCTCAAAGAGCAAGCGGAGTCTCGTGGTTTAGCTGTTAAGCTGGTTAGCATGGCTGATTACAAACCAACGGCCCTGAAAAAAGAAAAATTCTTAACTGTCGTTGTTTCTACTTACGGTGAAGGTGAGCCGCCGGAAGATGCCGAAACATTACATGAGTTTTTAGCAACCAAAAAAGCGCCTAAGCTTGATGGCGTTAAAATTGCGGTTATAGGTTTAGGTGATTCAAGCTATGAGTTCTTCTGTCAAACAGCAAAAGACTTTGAACAGCGCTTAAATAAGCTCGGTGCAGAAACCATTTATCAGCGTGCTGATTTAGACGTTGATTACGATGATGAAGCCGCCAGCTGGATCAGCGGAGCACTTGATGCATTTGAACCTGATTTAAAAGCACAGCAAGGCGCAACAGGTGGGCAAGTGGTGTCATTTGGTGCACCAGCAACAGCTGCCAGCCAATATACTAAGCAAAACCCATTTCCAGCAGAACTTAGCCTAGTGCAAAAGATCACTGGTCGTGACTCTAGCAAAGATGTGCGCCATGTTGAGATTTCACTGGAAGGATCTGATATTACTTACACACCGGGCGATTCATTAGGCGTGTATTTTTTAAATGATGAGATTCTGGTTGATGAAGTACTGACACTGACGCAAATTGATGGTGCCAGCAAAGTTAAAATCGCTGATGAAGAGCTCAGTGTTCGTGATGCACTGATTGAAAAACTTGAATTGACTCAGTCATACCCTGGCTTTGTTGAAAAGTACGCGATAGCGACAGGTGCGCCTGAGCTATTAAAGCTGGTTGAAGATAAAGCGGCAATGCGTGAATATATTGAGCCTCGCCAAATCTTTGATGTGATCCGCCAAAATCCAGCTGCGCTTGAGGCACAAACGTTTGTTGATTGCCTACGTAAACTGCAAGCACGTTTATATTCAATTGCGTCAAGCCAAGCAGAAGTTGAAGATGAAGTGCACTTAACCATTGGTCTAGTTGAATTTGAAGCATTCGGTAGTGAGCATTTAGGTGGTTGTTCTGGTTATTTAGCACGTCGTGCTGAAGAAGGTTGTAAAGTAAAAGTATATAGCGAACATAACGATAACTTCCGTTTACCTGCTAACGACGAAACGCCAGTGATCATGGTCGGCCCTGGTACTGGTATTGCGCCGTTCCGTGCTTTCTTGCAAGAACGTGATGCCCACGAAGCATCCGGTAAAAACTGGTTATTCTTTGGTAACCCACACTTTACCCAAGATTTCTTATATCAAGTAGAAATTCAAGGTTACTTAAAATCAGGGCTACTAAGTAAAGTTGATGTGGCGTTTAGCCGTGACCAAGCAGAGAAGGTCTACGTGCAAGACAAGCTACGCCAAAACAGCAAAGACGTATTTGCATGGCTAGAAGCGGGCGCGCATTTTTATATTTGTGGTGACGCAAATCGCATGGCGAAAGATGTACACCAGGCATTGGTTGATATCATCAAAGAAAACAGCGGTAAGAACGATGAAGACGCTGAGCAGTATTTAAAAGATTTACGTAGCGCAAATCGCTATCAGAAAGACGTGTACTAAGCGTAGACGTTGCTTACTTTATAAAAGCAAAGCTAACAGCCGTCACTGTAACAAATTTAGGATCAAACATGAGCGAACAAGATAAAAACGTAAAGCTTTCTGATAACGAGCGTTTGAAAAGAGAAAGTAACTTTTTACGTGGCACCATAGAGCAAGATTTAAAAGATGAGATCACCGGTGGCTTCACTGCGGATAACTTTCAGTTAATTCGTTTCCACGGTATGTATCAGCAAGATGACCGTGATATTCGTGGTGAGCGTGCTAAGCAAAAGCTAGAGCCATTACACAACGTCATGTTACGTGCACGTATGCCTGGCGGTATCATCAAGCCAGAGCAATGGTTAGCAATTGATAAATTTGCTGATGAAAAAACTAGCTACGGCAGTATTCGTTTAACAACCCGTCAAACGTTTCAATTTCATGGTGTGTTAAAACCAAATATAAAAGGCATGCACCAAATGCTTAATAGCGTGGGCATCGACTCTATTGCAACGGCAGGTGATGTTAACCGTAATGTACTTTGTACTACAAACCCTGTGGAATCTGAGTTGCATCAAGAAGCATACGAGTGGGCTGCAAAAATCTCAGAACATTTGTTACCAAAAACTAAAGCGTATGCAGAAATTTGGTTAAACGGTGAAAAGGCTGAGACTACAGAAGAGCCAATTTTAGGATCTAACTACTTACCGCGTAAGTTTAAAACCACAGTGACCATTCCACCGAACAACGAAGTGGATGTGCATGCGAATGACTTAAACTTTGTAGCTATTGCAGATAACGGCAAGCTAGTTGGTTTTAACGTATTAGTAGGCGGTGGCCTTGCCATGACCCACGGTGATACCGCAACCTATCCACGTAAAGCCGATGATTTTGGGTTTATCGCCTTAGCGGATACGCTAAAAATTGCTGAGCATGTGGTGTCTGTACAGCGCGACTGGGGTAATCGCTCAAACCGTAAAAACGCAAAAACTAAATACACCTTAGACCGTGTTGGTACTGATGTATTTAAAGCGGAAGTAGAGCAACGCGCAGGTGTTAAATTTGCGCCAAGCCGCCCTTATGAGTTTACTCATCGTGGCGATCGCATTGGTTGGGTTGAAGGTATTGATGGTAAGCATCACTTAACTTTATTTATCCAAAGTGGCCGTATTTTAGATTTACCGGGTAAACCACTGAAAACAGGTTGTCGTAAAATTGCTGAAATTCACCAAGGTGATTTTCGTATGACGGCAAATCAAAATTTGATCATCGCCGGTGTGCCTGCCGATCAAAAAACAGTGATTGAAGAAATAGCCCGTAATCACGGTTTGATTGACGACAAAGACTCTGAGCAACGTAAAAACTCGATGGCCTGTGTGGCATTACCAACTTGTCCACTCGCAATGGCGGAAGCTGAGCGTTACTTACCAAGCTTAATTGAAAAGACCGAGGCATTGCTTGCTAAGCACGGTATTCCTGATGACAGCATCATCATGCGTGTGGTTGGTTGTCCGAATGGCTGTGGCCGCGCAATGTTAGCGGAAGCTGGCCTAGTAGGAAAAGGCCCAGGTAAATATAACGTGTACTTAGGGGGTAACCTTGAGGGGATGCGTATTCCTAAATTGTATTTAGAGAATGTTGGTGAAGACGTGTATTTAGACGCCTTTGACAAATTAATTGGTCAATGGGCAAGTGAGCGTAATGACGGCGAATGCTTTGGTGACTTTGTGATCCGCAAAGGCATAGTTGCTGAAGTTAAAGTGTCAGTCACCGATTTTCACGCTTAATTTAAAAGCAAGCGGTGACGCTTGCTGAGGTTTGGAATTTACTATGAGTGAATTTAAAAACATATTACAGCTAGATAAAGAAAGCCAAGTAACACTGCTGGCTGATGCTAACGGCGTATTGAAAGATATGAGCGCTGAGCAGCGTGTCGCATGGGCACTGGAAAACTTGCCAGGCACGCAGTTTTTATCATCGAGCTTTGGTATTCAAGCGGCTGTGATGTTGCATTTAGTTACAGTACAGCGCCCCGATATTCCTGTGGTATTAACAGATACTGGTTACTTATTTCCTGAAACTTATCAGTTCATTGAGCAAATGACCGAACGCTTATCGCTAAATTTAAAAGTGTATAAGTCGCAGTTAAGCCCAGCTTGGCAAGAAGCCAAGTTTGGTAAGTTATGGGAACTAGGTGAAGCAGGTATTAAACAATACAACCAGCTTAATAAAGTTGAACCAATGACTCGCGCATTAAAAGACATTAATGCAGGTACTTGGTTTAGTGGCTTGCGCCGTGACCAATCATCAACACGTGCCGATAAGCAAATTATTGAAATTAGCCGTGGCACGGTAAAGGTTTACCCAATCATCGAATGGTCAAATCGCGATGTTTATCAGTACCTGACTAAACATGACTTACCATATCACCCATTATGGGAGCAAGGTTATGTGTCAATGGGCGATGTGCATACTACGCGTAAACTAGAGCCAGGTATGACCGAAGAAGAGACCCGTTTTTTTGGTCTAAACCGCGAATGTGGCCTACACATTGATGGTGATGGGATCTAATTCTGAACGTAAAAATATAAGTAAATCATTTAAGCTGAGATAGCTAACTATAGTGATTATTAAAGCGCAGCCTAGCTGCGTTTTAAATTTTTGACTATAATACAATCAGCCGTTATAAATTGATGTGCATGTATTTTATGAAACCATATTACGTAATTTTCTTTTTATTCTTTTCTACTAGTCTTTTTGCCGATAACCTTCGCATTGCCTTACCCGAGCAAGATTACCCTCCTTATCACTTTGTTTGTTCAAAAACAGGCATTTTAAACGATGTTATTACATCGTTTTCGATGGCAACGGGGATCCAAATAGACTATACCTTCGTCCCTGAAATGCGCTCTGCGAAAATGGTGAAACGAGGTGATGTTGATGCACGAATGGAATCAGAAGTTTGGCTTGTAGATAATGGACCCTATTATTGGAGCCAAGAGATAGTAGTAATTGAAGATGTGTTAGTAGTCGCTCGAGGAGCTGAACTAATTGACTTTAAGGAGCTAAGCAGTTTAAAGGGCGGTGTTTTACTCGGGCGATTTGGTTATGTGTATCCAAAATATGAGCTACCAGTAGTGAATAAGACTCTGCACCGTGAGAATTTTTATTCAGACTTAGAAATATTGCAAAGTTTGCACAAAGATACTGATACAAGTAAACGCTTTACTGTTATGTCACGCTCTGTCGTAAACTGGTACATACAAAAGTACCCTGAGCTTGCTGCTTTGACCATAAGTGATGAAAATGTCGCTGAGGCGCCGCTGCAGTTGCAGTTTTCTTATAATTCAAGGGGTAAAAAGTACGCGAAAGAATTTAATGATTTTTTACAAAGCTTGAAAGATAATGGCGGCCTAGCTAAAATCATAGCTCGCTATCAATGATAGCAATCGAGAATTTTAACTCAAAGGATTGAAGATGAAGTATTTTGCGTACCTCGCTATTATGGTATTGCTGATCAGTGTCGCGGCATTATTTTATTTGCAACGACCCGATGGTCAAACGTGGTTAACCAGTGATGGTATTAGTAGTAAATCAAATCAGCTAACAGAGCAAATGGTTGCGTTATCAAGTGACACCCTTGCCATGGCAGCCACATTGGTTAGTGAGACCAGTCAAAAAGTTGTAGAATCAATTACCAATGAAAGCTCAGTAGCAACGACAGTTATTTATAAATGGCAAGATCAGCAAGGTCAATGGCATTACTCAGATCAGCCTAATCCTGAGGGCACAAGTGAAAAAGTAATTCTAGATCCGCGCGATATTACAGTAGTTGCGGCCGAAGATACGTCCATTTTAAAAGGCACCTCAAAAACAACTAATATGTCTTTAATGCCAAACTCAGGCAGTGTTTATGATCCCGTGGTGATGAAAAAGCTGTTTGAAGATGCAGAGCAAGTGAAAGAACAGTTAGAGCAACGTACTAAATCGTTAGATGAGACGCATTAATTTGCTTTAATAGCGTTGTTTTGCTGTGTTTTTTCGGGCTGTGTTACAAAAAATTGTTGCTTAATGATTGGCAGGTTATAGGCTTTTAACCAACGATCAGTAGCTATCATTAGTTCTCCTGAAGCAACTAATCTTGTCAGGCCTTCATCAAAATTATCTCTGACAGACTTATCTTGAAAAACAATGTAAGAGCCTTGATAGTTTAAAATATCGCGATATATAAAACTTGTAGGGTCAAGTTGGGTGTTTGTTGATGTATGCCAGTAGAGCATTAAATAATCACCGATACGGGCATCGATCTTATTGGTAAGTAACTGTTTATTTAGGGCTTGTTGATTTCCTATTTCAGTATAATAGGTGAATACCTGTGTCGCCATGTTTTTATATTCTGGGCCAAAGATATCGCTCGCCCCTATAAAACTACCTACTCTTAAATTCTTCAAATCGTTCAACGTAGCTACTTTTTCGGTCCATGCAGAAGGAAGCATGGTCACACGGTTCATAAATCGTACTCGATAACGAGAAATAAAAGCATGTGCAGCTGGTTGTGCCGTATAGTTGATCGCTATATCAGCGACTTTATTGTTGAAGTAGCGTTGAATAGCATCATTATTTAACGGCACCAATTGCGGGTTTTGATAGCCTTGTATCAGTAACACTTGAACCACAAGTTGATCGAAGTAACCATTACCGGTTACGTTGTCCTGCATGAAATAAGGTGCAAAATTACCGGATGCAATAATCAATTTGTCATTTGCACGTAATTGAGTGGGTAAGCAAAGCACCAAAAATGCCGCTATTAATAAAGTTTTAGAGGTGTTAAATGGTTTGATTAATTGCATGAACTTGCTGCTATACATGTTTGTCACGTACAGCCTCTATGTTCATTAAAACAATAGTGAGGTAAATTTTTGTAGGCAGAGAAAATAGCACTCCAATAGCAATAAAAGCGGCGCTGATAATAATGCCATGTATACTATTTTGTTCACCAAACAGATCCGAGACTAATAAATAATGTCCAGTCGCAATAAGGCATATGCCAAGGACAATAAATACTTTTAGTACTGTGATGATCTTCTGCTCGGTCATAGTATGCAGGCATTAATGATAAGATGAATTAAGTGTAGTTAATAATGAGTAAGCTGACTTGTTTTACATCAAAAAATTAAGGGCTAAGCAAATTAATTTTGCAAAGCCCTAATATTATAGATTAATTAGCTAGTTAACATATTACGCAGTACATACTGTAAAATGCCGCCATGTTTGTAGTAATCCCACTCTTTGGGGGTATCAATACGGACATCGGCACTAAAGCTTAGTTTTTTGCCTTCGCTATTAGTGGCAACGACACTAACTTCCTTGGTTTTATCGTAGAGACCTTCGATATCGAACTGCTCTTGACCTTTTAACCCCAGTGATTCATGGCTCTCACCTGCTTTAAATTGCAGTGGTAGCACGCCCATACCAATTAGGTTCGAGCGATGAATACGCTCATAACTTTGCGCAATGACCGCTTTAATACCTAATAATAGCGAACCTTTCGCTGCCCAGTCTCGTGATGAACCCGTACCATACTCAGCACCGGCAAGCACAACGAGCGGTACGCCTTGCTGTTGATACGCCATTGCAGCATCGTAAATACTGGCAAGCTCATCATCAGGTTGAGTGCGCGTTACACCGCCTTCGGTGCCTGGTGCAAGCAAGTTTTTTAAGCGTACATTGGCAAATGTACCGCGCATCATTACTTCATGATTACCACGGCGAGAACCGTATGAGTTAAATTGCGATTTATCTACGCCATTTTCTTGTAAGTATTCGCCAGCAGGCGCGCTTGCTTTAATTGCACCAGCAGGGGAGATATGATCAGTAGTGACGGAATCGCCAAGTTTTGCTAAACAGCGAGCACCCGTAATAGTAGGGATGCCTGGTGGTTCTGTCGTCATGCCATCAAAAAACGGCGCTTTTTTAATATACGTTGAGGCATCATCCCAGTCATAAAGTTTACCATCAGGAATTTTGATTTGTTGCCAGCGATCATCACCCTTATAAACATTACCGTAACTGGTAGCGAACATTTCTTTAGTGACGGTTTTTTTCACCAGTTCATTCACTTCGCTGACACTAGGCCAAATATTTTTCAGGTAAATATCGTTACCATTAGCATCTTGCGCAAGTGGCTCGTTATAAACATCGATATCAGTACGACCTGCAATCGCATAGGCGACAACTAAAGGTGGTGAGGCTAAAAAGTTCATTTTCACATCTTGGTGAATACGTCCTTCAAAGTTACGGTTACCCGATAAAATAGAGCTTACTACTAATTTATGTTGTTGAATTGCCTCACTGATCTCATCGGCAAGCGGACCTGAGTTACCAATACAGGTAGTGCAGCCATAACCTACTAGGTTAAAGCCAAGTGCATCTAAATCATCCATCAGGCCTGCTTTTTTTAAGTAGTCAGTGACCACTTGTGAGCCAGGTGCCAGTGATGTTTTTACCCAAGGTTTTACGTTAATTCCTAACTGGCGAGCTTTTTGCGCGACTAAACCCGCGGCTAAAATCACACTTGGGTTAGAAGTGTTGGTACAGCTAGTAATGGCAGCAATTACACAAGCGCCATCTTTTAACTCAAATTCTTGCCCTTTAAAGTTAACCTTTGCTGCGCCCATAAATTGCGCTTCGTTGGTTGGCTCATCAGGATTAGTGACAGGGCCTTCACCTTCAATTCGTGATTGCTGTTCATCACTATCGTCGCGCTTAGCAAGACGTTCATCTTGAAAGGTTTTTAAATGATTGGCAATAACTTCGCCAGCTTGATCAAGGGCAATTCTGTCTTGTGGACGTTTCGGACCGGCAAGGCTTGGCACTACATCATTTAGGTTTAATTCGAGATTGTCGGTGTAATTTGCTTCATCGCCATCGTTGCGCCATAAACCTTGATGTTTTGCGTAGTCTTCTATCAGTTTTAGCTGTGTTTCATCACGGTTGGTTAAACGAAGATAATTAATTGTTTCATCATCGATAGGGAAAATACCACAGGTAGCGCCGTATTCCGGTGCCATGTTGGCTATGGTTGCGCGGTCGGCCAGTGGTAAATCAGCAAGGCCATCGCCATAAAATTCTACAAATTTACCGACAACGCCATGCTTACGCAATATTTCAGTAACGGTCAGCACTAAATCGGTCGCTGTGGTGCCCTCCGGTAAACGGCCGTTGAGCTTCATACCCACCACTTGCGGGATCAGTAAGCTAATTGGCTGGCCTAGCATTGCAGCTTCTGCTTCGATGCCGCCTACACCCCAACCAAGTACGCCTAAGCCGTTGATCATAGTGGTATGTGAATCAGTACCGACTAAGGTGTCAGGGTAAGCAAATTTTTGCCCATTGCGCTCTTCATTAAAGACAACGCGAGCAAGGTATTCTAAATTCACTTGGTGAACAATACCCGTTGCTGGTGGCACAACTTTTAAGTTATCAAAGGCTGTTTGGCCCCAGCGTAAAAACTCATAACGTTCTTTATTGCGTTCGTACTCAAGCTTGGCATTTAAATCAAATGAGCCATCTTCACCATAACCGTCTACTTGTACTGAGTGGTCGATAACTAATTCCGCAGGGGATAATGGGTTTATTTTCGCAGGATCGCCGCCAAGTCTTTCCATAGCATCACGCATTGCGGCCAAATCGACGATTGCTGGCACGCCAGTAAAATCTTGCATCACCACGCGGGCCGGTGTAAATGCTACCTCAGCACTGGGCTTGGCTTGTGAATCCCAGTTTAGCAACGCTTCAATATCTTGTTTTTTGATATTTACGCCGTCTTCATTGCGCAGTAAGTTTTCGAGTAGGATCTTGAGCGAGAACGGCAGTCGCTTGGCTTTATCGCCTAAACCTTGCAGTGAATGGATATGAAACTGCTCACCGTTGATAGTGAGTTGTTTTTGGGTGTCAAAACTATTGTTCATTATGTGCCCCTAAGTTAGATGAATATCCTTAAATGGTACTTAAGTGGTAAATGTAACCTCTCTTTAAATAGTTAAAATGCAAAGTACATACCAGTGTGTTTTTGCGCGATTTTTATACAGGTAATAGAATATATATGATGCTGAAAATTTATATTTCAAGCGTCAGCAGTAAAACAATAGTAACTCAATAGCGTGTTTTACAGTAGCCAACCTTGCTGTTTGCCTTTGTGGCTTAGCAGTAGCAGGATAATTGCAATTACGACTACAAATATTGGCATAAACACCGCGCTGGCACCGAGTAATTCAATACTATTAATAACAATGAAATTATAAAATTGCTGGATAAAAATCCCAGCGAGTGAGAGCGCAAAAAGCACTCGAGCAATGGCTTTTTTAAGTAATAATAAAATACAGCCTAAGACTCCACCAAAAACCGCGGTAGCGAATGCAATAGTTGACCAAATTGGTGTATTTGAATATGCAGCTTGTTGTTCTATAGGGAGTTTACTTATCATCTCTGGAGTCATGAGCATTTGCATAATGAATGCAATTACCCCAAGAAAGTTCCAAATAAGGGCTGCCCAAGCGACAGATTTTAACCAGTGCGGAGGAGTCATACATTACCTTTTAAACTATTATTTAAAAAGTTATTAAAGGCGACTACGGCTACTTTTACAAGTTGCACGTAGTCTAAATTGGATTAGCCGAATGAAATAGGGCGACGGCCTGTTTTTTCATCCACTTTTGGTTTTTTGGTACGTTTACGCTTAGCTTTAGCAGGCGCGTTAGTAGCAGGCTCTGCACTTTGTTGTGGTTCAGGTTGCGTTGATGTAACAGGGCGCTCTGCTGGAATAGCACTTTCGCTTAATGTCAGTTGAAATTGCTCACCATCAAATTCAAGAATGTCGCCACTGTATAATTTTTTCCGCTTGATTGTACAAATTTCATGGTTAACGCCAACATAACCTTCAGTGATAAGGTTTTTGGCTTGGCCGCCACCTTCGACTAAATCAAGAACTTTTAAGAGTTTGCATAGCTCAATTGGCTCTTCTTCTAATTCAATTTCAATATATTCGTCGTTCATGTTTGATCTCATTAAGGTAGGGCACAGCCTGTAGTATAAAGGCTGTGCGCGACTTTTGCATCAAGCAGCCTAAAGTCTACAGGGCATTAAATAGAATTAACCTGAAACTATATCGAATTTTCTACCGTCTTTAAAAAAACGGTAGTAATTCAAGCGTAGTATCCGCGTGAAAAGCTGGCCTACAATTTGCTGTTCGAATCGAATTCGATATTTAGTTGGTCATTTTATTACAAATGCCGCAGTACTGGAGATTTAACATGGGCGTAAGACTAGCCATGAAAAAAGAGCTAATGGGTTTAGAGGGTTCTGACTTTATGACCGCAGATGATGTGCGTGCGCGGCTTAATCAGGTTGCAAAGAAAGCATCGCAACAACCAGAGCGAGGCTTTTCGCTTATTTCACGTTTTAACGACAATCACAGCCAATTAAGTTGTGGTGAAAATAGCAAAGAAAAACTACTTGAGTTTCAACGACACCGCTTGTTTAAGGATGTTTTATATACCCGTAAAAGCGTGGATGCTTGGCTCAATAGCCAAGTGAATTAACTTGCTATAAATAGTCACCTCGAATAGACTACAGTTGTAATCTATTCGAGGTGACTATGAAATATGGCATTTTAATTGGCATGTTGTTATTTCTAACAGCCTGTCAGCACCCTACAGTGTATGTCTATACGGAGGGTTTAACTGTTTTGCAAAAACAACAACTGACAGAGCAACTACAACAGCAGACCTTGCCTTTTCAATTTACTGAACTGCCAGTACCCAAAGAGTTTAGTGCTGCGACATTATTAACCTCAGAAGATAAAATACTGACTCCTGAAACAGAGCAACTTGCCAATATTATGCAAGCGATGGGTTATCAGCCGCAGCTTAATTATGTGTCGGTGGCTAATCATCATTATAGCGATGGCAATATTGGCTTTTACTTACGTGGTGAGCAAATAGAGCAAGGTTTTGACGTGCCGCAACAGCTGCGTACTACTGGTTGCGTTGAAGACCGCTACAATAACCTTAAAGTCAGATTTTTTGATAACTTGGTTGAGTTTACTTTACTAAATGGTGCCCGCGCTCAGTTAGTTTGGCAGCGTTATGAAAATTATTTAGTCATCAATTATAGAAATATTTCGCAGTCATACACGCATTCAACCCCTTTGGTTGCAACGCCTTTTGGTGAAAAACCCTCAGATACATTTCGTTATACTGCGCATGTTGAGAGTCCGCAATGGTTAAACTGTTCGCTACAGGTTGTGTATATGGATTAGCCGCGTGACTCGAGGTAATCGCTTAATTTAGTAATACGTCTACTCATCCCTTCGATAATGCGGTCTTTAATTTTTTCGCGGATCACATTTGGTAAACGTATTAGTGCTTCGCTGGTAATCGCCAGTACTATGGTATCGCTTTTAGCACGAGCACTGGTGCTGTGCTCGCGGTTATTTATAAACGCACCTTCACCAATAAATTCGCCGGGTTCAATGGTGCCTAAATCCATCAAATGACTATGTTTAAATACCACAATAGCGCCGCTGAGCACGATATACAGTTGTTTGTCGTTATCAAACTGCTTAAACACAAAGCGATCTTTATTGATCAAGTATAAGTGACTGAATGACTCCAGTAATACTTGGCGCTCATTGAGGCTGAACTCTCTAAAAAAACTCAGCCTATTAAGTATCTCCATCTGCTTTATTAATGGAATATGCTCGATTAACTTCAACTTATTTTCCTTCGTTTGAGCAGGGAAGTTAGTTGATATTGCGCTCTTTTAATTTACGGGTCAATGTATTGCGGCCCCAGCCTATTTTTACTGCGGCTTCTTGTTTATGTCCTGCACAGTTTGCCAATGCGGTTTTAATTAGGCGGGTTTCTAATTGCGCTTGTACATTAGGCCAGATGTTTTCTTTACCTTGCTTAAGCTCTAGATTAAGCCATTGTTGAAAGGCATCAAGCCAATCACCCTCTTGTTGAGTCTCGTCAATTGCTAAGATCTCTGGAGGTAAGTCTTGCTCACTCACAAGCTCGCCGGGAGCCATAACGGTAAGCCAGCGGCAGGTGTTCTCTAGTTGACGAACATTGCCAGGCCAGTTGAACAAGCGTAGTAAGTCGGTGGCTTTTGAGCTGAGAATTTTGCTTTCGACTTGTAAGTCTTTGGCGCTTTTATGTAAAAAATGCTGTGCTAAGCGTTCAATGTCTTCGGTACGTTCACGCAGTGCAGGTAGGCGCAGGCGCACAACATTTAAGCGATGAAATAAATCGTCTCTGAATTTGCCTTGTTTTACTAAGTCTTCAAGGTTTTGGTGAGTCGCGGCAATGATCCGGACATCAACTTTAATACTTTGATGGCCACCAACACGGTAAAACTCACCATCAGCTAAAACACGCAGCAAACGGGTTTGTACATCCAGCGGCATATCACCAATCTCATCTAAGAATAGCGTACCGCCATTGGCTTGCTCAAAGCGACCTTTACGTACGCTATCAGCACCAGTAAAAGCGCCTTTTTCATGGCCAAATAGCTCTGATTCAACCAACTCTTTTGGAATAGCTGCCATGTTTAAGGCAATAAACTGGTTTTCTTTGCGTGGGCTGTGGTTATGTAAAGCACTGGCTACCAATTCTTTACCGGTACCAGATTCACCATTGATAAGTACGCTCATACTTGATGCTGACAGCTTACCTATTGCCCGAAATACTTCCTGCATGGCTGGCGCTTCGCCAATGATATGGGCACTTTTAGGTGGTGCGGGTTTACGTTTTACTTTTTTAGTTGAGTTAGCGCGACACGCGCTTTCTACTAACGCAACTGCTTCATTTAAATCAAATGGTTTGGCTAGGTATTCAAAAGCACCTTTTTGAAACGCATTTACCGCTGAATCTAAATCTGAATGCGCAGTCATGATGATCACTGGCAAGCCTGGGTTTTGTTCAGCGATCAGTTCTAATAATGCCATACCATCCATACCAGGCATACGTACATCAGACACCAGTACCGTAGGTTGGCTAAACTTTAATGCTGACAGCACGTCTTGTGCATTAGAAAAACTTTCAGCATTAAATCCTGCGCGAGTTAGTGCTTTTTCAAGTACAAAGCGAATAGATGCATCATCATCAACCAGCCAAACTGTTTTCATGCAAACTCCAAAAACCGATTAATCCGCAAAAGGCAGATATATATTAAACTCTGTATGACCTGGCCAGCTATCGCATTCTATATAGCCGTTGTGTTGATCGATCAAGGTTTGTGCAATCGAGAGACCTAAGCCAGAACCACCTTCTTTGTTGGTGATCATCGGGTAAAATAATGTCTCTTTGATGCTGGAATCGATACCTGGTCCGTCATCTGAAATTTGGATCAGCAGTGCCTTTTTAGGGGCTTTTCCGGGGCGACGTTGCTGGTGATTAATACGTGTTTTAATTTTTATCACGCCACCACCGACTAACGCTTGTTGTGCATTTCGAACGATGTTAAGTACTACTTGCTGAATTTTACCTTGGTCAATATAGACATCAGGTATACTTGGGTCGTAATCTTTTTCCAAGCTAATATTGGCGCAATTATCTAATGTACTTAGTTTAATTACAGACTCTAAGGTTTGATGAATATTACCGTATGACTTTTGTGGTAATTGATTCGGGCCCAGTAGCCTGTCAACAAGCTCTCGTAAGCGATCGGCTTGTTCAATAATTAATTCTGCACATTCATCCCGTTCTTGCTGATCAACCTCATACTGCAATAATTGCGCCGCTCCGCGGATTCCGCCTAAAGGATTTTTGATTTCATGAGCAAGCCCTCTAATTAGGTTACGTGCTGCTTGATATTGATGCATTTGATTAGAAGCTTGATCGTGGCGAATTTCATCATCAGTTTGGCGACACTCGAATAAAATAAAATACTCATTTTGTAACTTCACGCGACGCGAACTAATTGCCAGTTTGGCATGACGAGAATCAACAAAAACCACGTCAGCTCTGTGCTGGTGGCAATCTACACCATCTACCAAAGAGTATTGTGCAATGCGTTTAAGGTCAATGGAATGGTAATTAAAAAGACTGTCAAACGGTTGATTGAGAATACGTTTAGGGCCTAATCCTAACAGTTCACTGGCGCTATTATTAGCGTAAATAAGGGTGAATTGTTGATCAAGTAAGATCACTGCCGTTGACAGGTTTTGCCAAATGCTAGTTAGTAACTCAGGGTTAAAATTTTTATTATCGGGCATGGTTGCACCATTTTAGTGCGTTGATGATTATTAGCAGCTTAGCACAAATATTTTAAGTAAATTATGGTCTTTGATAGAAATACATGGTTTTTATAAAGACGATGCTCTATGCATATAAAATGTGCTCACTGGACTAACAGAGACAACAGAGCCTTGTGGGTCAAATAGCTTCAGTTGCAATGTGTGTTCGCCACGGTTTACCTCGCGCAGAGCAAAAGTACTGATATTGCTAGGTTCTGCGTACGGTGCGCCATCAACTAGTAGTTGAATTTTAAAACCATTCTCAAAGCGTGGTGTTATACGGCTAGTTACATACACTGAACCGGTATTTTCACGAACAGTGCCTTGATCGGCAGGGGAAGAAATAACCGCTTTATAGCTTTTCACAGCCGCTGGTTGCTGTTCATCTAAAATGCTTGTATCAACAGTCGGCATCGACAAACTTTGATTGGTGAGCTTGATTTCTTGCGCACCTGGTTTAGGAGTATCTGAAAATACTGATACGCCATTTTTATCTTTCCAAGAATAAATTTTTTTATCGCCAGAATAGCCATAAAAGCTGATTAAAATCAGAGTTACTAGTAATAAAAGCGTCTTTTTCACCTTGTCACCTTGCATTTTTTGCACTAATTAAACTTTAGTGGAGAATGGGAAAATTAGCCATAAAAAAAGCCCGCAGAACGGGCCTTGAGAACACACATATATTATCTATAAGATAATTTTTCTACAGCCTAATTAACAGCTGTAGTACATTTCGAACTCAACAGGGTGAGTCGTCATGTTAAGCTTTTCAACTTCTTTAGACTTAAGCGCAATGTAAGCATCGATTAAATCGTTAGTGAATACACCACCTTGATTTAAGAACTCACGGTCAGCATCTAGAGACGCAAGCGCTTCTTGTAGTGAAGTTGCAACTGTTGGGATTTCTGCTGCTTCTTCTGCTGGTAAGTCGTATAAATCTTTATCCATTGCATCGCCAGGGTGGATCTTGTTTTTGATACCATCAAGGCCAGCCATAAGCATTGCAGAGAAAGCAAGGTATGGGTTAGCTGTTGGATCTGGGAAGCGTACTTCGATACGACGACCTTTTTCTGATGGAACCACTGGGATACGGATTGATGCAGAACGGTTACGTGCAGAGTACGCAAGCATTACTGGCGCTTCAAAGCCTGGTACTAAACGTTTGTACGAGTTAGTAGACGCATTTGCAAAAGCATTGATTGCTTTAGCATGCTTGATAATACCACCGATGTAGTAAAGCGCTTCTTCAGAAAGACCGCCGTACTTGTCGCCTGCGAATAAGTTAACACCGTCTTTAGCTAAAGACTGGTGACAGTGCATACCAGAACCATTGTCACCAACGATTGGCTTAGGCATGAAGGTAGCTGTTTTGCCATATAAATGAGCCATGTTATGGATAACATATTTCATTTCTTGGATTTCATCCGCTTTTAATACCATAGTGTTAAAGCGAGTTGCGATTTCGTTTTGACCAGCTGTAGCCACTTCGTGGTGATGCGCTTCTACAACTTGACCTAGCTCTTCAAGAACTAAACACGTCGCTGAACGCCAATCTTGGAAATCATCAACTGGAGCAACAGGGAAATAACCACCTTTCACGCCTGGACGATGGCCAGTGTTGCCGCCTTCGTAGCTTTTATCTGAGTTCCAAGCTGCTTGCTTAGAATCAATTTTGTACATTGAACCTGACATATCAGTTTTGTATTTGATGTCATCAAATACGAAGAACTCTGGCTCAGGACCAAATAGCACGGTATCAGCAATACCAGTCGAACGCATGTACTCTTCAGCGCGCTTAGCAACTGAACGAGGATCACGCTCATAACCTTGTAATGTGCCAGGTTCAACAACATCACAACGTAAAATTAAAGTAGCTTCTTCTGTGAAAGGGTCTAATTTAGCAGACTCAGCAACAGGTAGTAATACCATGTCTGATTCATTAATGCCTTTCCAACCAGCAATTGAAGAACCGTCAAACATTTTGCCGTCTTCAAAAAAATCTTCATCTACTTGGTGATGAGGAATAGAAACATGTTGCTCTTTACCTTTGGTATCAGTAAAGCGTAAATCAACGAACTTAACGTCATTTTCTTTAATAAAATCTAAAACCGATTGTGACATGTGTCCTCCAACTGTTGGGTTTTATTTTGCTGCATAATTGCTTTTGCTTTTATAGTAAGCGGCTTTTATGCCATTTTTATAGTGCATTGTTTTTTAAGGTTAAAAAATAAGTTATACATCCAGCTGTTATATGTTTTGCACCATATTGGATCGGCTTGTGATCATTTTGGTGCGTCAGTGTGGTCACTTCTCTTTGGCGCTAAATTGTATAGATTATAAACACCAACATAAAGCTAACTTACTCACCAAATACTGCCAAATTATGACAATAATAGCTAGGAATGAGCAAAATAGTGACAAATTGAAAAATTAAATTAATTAAAATGTCATATATAAAACAGATACTTATTGCAAGTATAAAGAAAGTTTTGAAATATATATTGGATAAACTTTCATCCATGTCATTAATAAGGGATAATATGCGCCCTTTTAAATCCTATGCTGGGACATCTCGTGAAAACGCAGATGAGTGCGTAGATCTTGCAGGATCAATGAGAATTTAATTTCTCTGAGTAAAAATATGAGCATCGAAAAGTTAAGAAATATAGCGATTATCGCGCACGTTGACCACGGTAAAACAACATTGGTTGACAAACTACTTGAGCAATCAGGTACATTAGAAACACGCGGCGGTAACGAAGAGCGCGTGATGGACTCAAACGACATTGAGAAAGAACGTGGTATTACCATTTTGGCTAAAAACACAGCCATTTCATGGAATGACTACCATATCAATATCGTAGACACCCCTGGACACGCCGACTTTGGCGGTGAAGTTGAACGCGTACTTTCGATGGCTGACTCAGTATTACTACTTGTTGATGCTCAAGAAGGTCCAATGCCACAAACGCGTTTCGTTACGCAAAAAGCATTCGCGCAAGGCTTAAAGCCAATCGTTGTTATCAATAAAATTGATAAACCAGGTGCACGTCCTGATTGGGTTATGGATCAAATCTTTGATTTATTCGACAACCTAGGCGCAACTGACGAACAGTTAGACTTTAAAGTAATCTATGCATCAGCAATTAACGGCTGGGCAACATTAGATTTAGACGAGCCATCAGACAACATGGAACCTATGTTCAAGATGATCGTTGACGAAGTATCACCACCGGATGCAGATCCTGAAGGTGACTTCCAAATGCAGATTTCGCAACTTGATTACAACTCATATGTTGGTGTAGTCGGTATCGGTCGTATCAAACGTGGTTCTGTTGCTCCTAACCAACAAGTTACTATTATCAGTGCCGATGGTACTAAACGTAATGGTAAAATTGGCGCAGTACAAAGCTACCTAGGCCTTGAGCGTATCGAAACTGATAAAGCTTACGCTGGTAACATCGTAACAGTAACAGGTATTGGTGAGCTTAAGATTTCTGATACAGTTTGTTTCCCTGGCAACGTTGAAGCATTACCACCACTAAGTGTTGATGAGCCAACTGTAACAATGACATTCTCTGTAAATAACTCACCTTTCTGTGGTAAAGAAGGTAAGTTTGTAACGTCACGTAATATCCGTGAGCGTTTAGACAAAGAATTAGTACACAACGTAGCACTTCGCGTTGAAGATACTGCTAGCCCAGATAGCTTCCGTGTATCTGGTCGTGGTGAATTACACCTAGGTATCTTAATCGAAAACATGCGTCGTGAAGGTTACGAGCTAGCTGTTTCTCGTCCAGAAGTAATCTTACGTACTGTTGATGGCGTTCTAGAAGAACCGTTTGAAACAGTCACAATTGACTGTCAAGATGAGCACCAAGGTTCTGTAATGGAGCAAATTGGTCTTCGTAAAGGCGAACTAACAAATATGACGCCAGATGGCAAAGGTCGTATGCGTTTAGACTTTATGATCCCAAGTCGTGGTTTAATCGGTTTCCAAACTGATTTCATGACGCTTACATCAGGTTCTGGTCTTATGTACCATACTTTCGACCATTACGGTCCGCACAAAGGTGGCGAGATCGGTGTTCGTAAGAACGGTGTAATGATTGCAAATGCAACAGGTAAAGCACTTACTAACGCATTATTCAACTTACAAGAACGTGGTCGCTTATTCATCGGTCACGGTGTTGAAGTATACGAAGGTATGGTTATCGGTATTCATAACCGTGATAACGACCTTACAGTTAACGCCCTTAAAGGCAAGCAGTTAACTAACGTACGTGCATCTGGTACTGATGAAGCGCAAACGCTTTCTCCGCACTTAAACTACTCACTTGAGCAAGCGCTTGAGTTCATCGATGATGACGAGCTAGTTGAAGTAACACCACTAAACATTCGTATCCGTAAGCGTCATCTTACAGAAAACGAACGTAAACGTGCTGGTCGTGCGCCTAAAGGATAATCACCTTATAAATTAAGCTGATTTTAAAAGCCGCTGTATTGCAAAATACAGCGGCTTTTTTGTGGGTGAAAACAAAAGAGCTGTAAGCGACAAGCTGTCAATAATAGCTGCTAGGTTAGAGGTGCTAGGATCTAGGTTAAAAGCGTTCTCATCACCAAGAGGGTGCACAGAAACAGTAAAGTTTAATCAAATCCAGCAATCGTTGCTGTTGATATTATGTTTATTATGAAATGATTCATTAGGTAGTCGCTAGATTTCAAAAAATCTTGCAACATAATCTATCTCTGGGAATAATCTTTTTCCTCTAAAAGCGCAGCGCCTCTTATCCTCTTTGTGAATAATTCACTTAAAGATTTTTTGCACAAAGAGAAGTGAATGAGGAAAGGCTGAAACAACAGATAATGCAAAGCTCCTGCGTTTATTGGGAGTGTATTTTTGGTTGGGTTTCGCTTCGCTCACTCCAACCTGCGCGGCTAACCTCCATCACTTTTTCGGTAATAACGTAACCTTTCCAAATACGCTGGCGTCGATATAGCCTAGGTTGCGGCTGCCATTTACGGGTTGTACTTCATGCGAACCCATAAAGTGCTCACGAATTTTACTGCCGTCGTTATCGCAGTAGGCGAGCATAAAGCCGATTACTTGCTTTGCCGTTAACTTAAGCGGGGTGTTTGGCACACCTTCTTGGAAATCATTCGGGTAGAGCTTAATGGCTACTTCCCATGTGATGTTATATGGGGCGGTACTGTTTCGTTGCCAGTGGCTGATTAAATGATCTGTGTATAAATGGGGTTTTTTATCAGCTCCGAAATCGGCAGCTTGGTTATCAAGACCAATGTGATAGGCAAACGCAGTATGATTGAACTGATGGTTACCGCCAGATGCGTCGCTATCAATAAACACTTCTAAGGCATCATCGTCCCAGTACTTATCGGTAGGATCTGGATGGGTATCAATTAGTACATCATCCACAATATCGGCTTGTAAATACAGGTAGTTTTCATCCCAAAGTAACTTGTAGCGGCCTTTAAAGTCTTTATCTGAGTCAGGCAAGGTGCCATCCATAAGAAAAGGCATAGGCTGCCATTTTGCTTGGTCCCATGCGCTTTCAGATACACCGTCAATAGTAATTGGTGTTGCTGTATGCTCTACATCGATAGCCATAGCGGCGTTGCTCATTAATAGGCCTAAGGTAAGCGCGGCTGTTTTCATCTAATTCTCAAAGTTTCTTATTTTGTTTGTGGTTCAATAGTGACTGAAACAAAAATTGAAAACAACAGACAGAATGTTCAGGTATAAAATTAGTGATAGTAATGGATCGTAAGTGAATACAGTTTTTTACATTTTCTCGCTCAGTTAACAGGTAAAGTAATGGCACTACTAGAATTAATATAAAAGGAATAATTGTGGCTAACGTATTGTTGTTGATTGTGGCTATGTTGTTATCTGGCTGTACTTCGTCGCAAGTAATGAGCTCGGGTTGTGACTTTGTTGTTGGTAGTGCACAAAGTCAGCAACGGCAAGTGCAGAACCACTCGCTTGATAGCTCAGAGACACACCAAACAGCGAATATAATTAATGGTTTTTTTAGTATGTTACTTGGGCCAATAAATCGCTCCCTCGGTGATGATGAATGCAAGACTGAAGAGCAATCGTATCAGTATCCAAGTGTCGTTTTATAGTGCGACACTTTGCCCTTCATTTAAAATATACAGCGGGATTTGTGACTTCATTTCATCATACATATGCAATAAGCGCAGCAATGCAGAATGGCTGCTGTGATCGCCCATCTTCCAACTTGAGTTGCCATAGCCCCAAGGTATCATAACTTTACAGTTAAGCTCCTGTGCGGCTGTTAAGGCATCCTCAGGAGTAGTATGTACATAACGATACCAGTTACCGTTTTCTTCATGGTAGTACGAGGCGATTGGCATTAAGCACACATCGATAGCGCCATATTTTTTCTGTATATCGTTAAAGTGTTTTGAATAGCCTGTGTCGCCTGCAAAAAATAAAGTGCTGCCATTTTGCTCAAGTAACCAGCCATTCCATAAATCTTTATCGTTATCTTCGTAAATAAAGGGCACTAACACACGACTGCTAAAATGATGCGCAGGTAGCGCATGAATGGTTAAATCATCAATTTTAGTTTTTGCATACCACGCCATTTCGCTAATATTAAAACCACCGGTAGGAAAGTTATCTGCCATACCAAGTGGTGTTAAGTAGCGAGGTTTATTACCTATGCTTTCAATGTCTGCTTTATTGAAGTGATCGTAATGGATATGAGAATAAATTACTGCGTCTAGATTGTTAAGTTCGCTTTCGCTAAGCCAATCGCCAGGTTTACGATAAAACCCAGATGCCAGCCGAAAAGCTAAATCAACAGGGGAGTCAAATTGCTCTTTTACTGGGTCAAATACAACTTGCTGGCCGTTAGGAGTGTTGATCATAAACCCGGCGTGACCGAGCCAGCGTACTGTGTAGCCGGTATTTAGTTGTGGTGCTAGTTGCGCGCCTTGATAGAGGCAGTTTTCACCCGGAGTTTCACATACCAAGTTAGCATTACTTGGGTAACAATCGCTTTCGCAGCTAATCGGATAGTTTTTTTTCCCTGGATAGAGGTTGTGGTAGCGCCCAGCCTGCTCACCCTCTTGATGAAGTGGCACAACAGTATCAGCGCCTGCAATTCTTTGCACATTATTGGCAGTGCTACACGCAGCTAATAAACTTGATGCGATAATTAAACTAGCTGCACGTATTTTCATTGTTTAATGTTTTTATAATTTTAATTAGGTAAAAGTGTAGCAAAAATAGCAGATGAAATAACACTTAAAAAGTAACAAGATATAACAACAAAAAAGCCTACATAAATGTAGGCTTTGATTACTCTGCGACTAGCAAACTAGCGCTCTTGATAAGTGACAGGCAAACTCACAGGCTGATTTAGCCTGCTTTACTCATTTGCTCAATAAATTTATTTGAATCAGCAATCGACTTGTTCATGTCATCCATTAACACTTTTATATCGCGCTTAAGATTAGTGAATTCACCTTGAATGGCTGATACAGCTTGTGCATTAAGGTTATGCTTCAAGTATAAAACATTGTCATGCAGTGATGACAGTACCGGCTCCATCTTGCTTTCAGCATTACGCATAGAGCGTAACAGTTTATCAAAGTCACGTTTGGTTGCGGTGAGCTTTTTATTACTTTCACGTTTAAGTGAAGCGTTAGAATATTGTTCTAATTCATCGCTCCATTCTTCAAACAATGCTTCAGCTACATCTTCAACTTTGTTGATGTTATTTGTAACGTCATTAGCAGCCGCAAGGCTAGATTCGTAGTCATCATTGAGTTGGTCATAGGCTGCTTGTACATCTCCACCATCAAAGTTAATCAATGTTGTTAAACGTTCAAGTGCAGATTGGAATTCCTCTTGAGACTCTTCTTGAGACTCTTTAGTTGCTTCTACGCGGTCCACTAAAATGTCACGCTTATGCACACCAACTGATTCCATAGCCGAGTAATATGCAGATTGGCAGCCAGATAAAGCCAATGATAAGGCCAATATTGGTGCGCTGAGTAAAGTCAGTTTTTTCATCGAGATCCCTTTTTAAATCCGTTAGTGCTGTAAATTATGTGGTGGATTGCTATGATAATCAAAACTATTTTAGCAGAAAGTTAACTTTATGAATGAAAAGGTCGCACATTATAAACAGCAGTTGAGGGTACTTATACGTCAGCAGCCAACGTGGTGGATGCAGTATATTAATCGCTGCATTGACGACCAAATTACTGTAAATGCTGGTTATTTAGCCTATGTAACCTTACTTTCATTGGTTCCTTTAATTGCAGTTGGCGTGGCTATTTTCTCGGCTTTTCCTGGCTTTGAAGATACCCGTATTGCTATTGAAAACTTTTTATTTACTAACTTTGTGCCTACCTCATCAGATGTAATTAAAGAGCATATAACGTCTTTTGCAGGTAATGCGAATCAAATGACTGCTGTAGGTATTGGTTTTCTTGCAGCGATAGCATTGCTACTGATCCGTAATGTTGATGCGACGCTGAATCGAATTTGGCGGATTAAAACCAAGCGACCAATGATGATTTCTTTCGCGGTATATTGGATGGTGTTGAGTTTAGGGCCATTGTTATTAGGCGCAAGTATTGGGGTTACTTCATATATTGTGTCGTTAGTATCATTTGCCGATCAGGGGATTCCGGGCTTTAGTGGCTTTTTATTAAAATTACTGCCTTATTTAATTTCTATGGCTGGCTTTATTATGCTCTATACTTTAGTGCCTAATACTCGCGTATCTTTTAAAGCTGCAGTACCAGGTGCTTTATTTGCAGCCTTGTTGTTTGAATTAACTAAAAAAGGTTTTGCGCTTTATATCAGTCACTTTCCTTCATACGAAGTGATTTATGGTGCGGTGGCAACTATTCCAATTTTATTTGTGTGGGTGTATTTGTCGTGGGTGGTTGTGTTACTCGGTGCAGAGTTTACAGTATGTATTGGCCCTAAAAATATCGAAGGTACATCTGATATTATCCTTGATGAGGGCGATGCTAATAAGTAATTCACTGCATCGCTGATAGGAGAGTCGGCATTATGCAGTTATATCCAAATATTACCCCATACCATGATTTTCATTTGAGTGTGGGAAGTGGGCACCAAATTCATGTACAAGAGTACGGTGATCCAGCTGGCCTGCCGGTGGTAATTTGCCATGGCGGGCCCGGCGTGGGTTTGCATGCTGATAATTGCCGTTTCTTTGATCCTACCCGTTATCGTATTATTTTATATAGCCAACGCGGCTGCGGGCAATCAACTCCTCATCTAACAAGCGCTAATACAACCTCAGAACTGGTCGCTGACCTTGATTATTTACGCACTTACTTAGGACTAGAAAAGTGGGTGTTAAGCGGTGGTTCGTGGGGAGCAACTCTGTGTTTGCTGTATGCCATTGAACACACTCAACATGTACATGGGTTAATTTTACGAGGCACGTTTTTGGCTACTTCAGCCGATTTTCAGTGGCTATATAGTCGTCATGGTGCTGCTGCACATTTTTATCCTGAATTATATGCGCGTTTTTCTCAGGATTTACCTGATGTTGCCAGCATTTTTGCGTTTTATCGGCGGCAATTAAATGATGATAATCAAATTAATGCAAATCACTTTGCTAAATTATGGTGCCAATGGGAAAACGTATTAAGCCATGGTAAACAGCAACATCAATGGGGGTTAAGTTCACCACAGTTGGGGCTTAATATGGCGCGTTTAATGGTCCATTACTTTACTGCTCAGTGTTTTATTACTGATAACTTCATTGGTGAACACTATAAAAAAATTAGTAAAATTCCTACTTGGTTTATTCATGGCAGGCATGATTTAGTGTGTCGTTTTAATGCCGTACAGCATTTAGCTGAGCAACTCAACGCACAGTTACTTATTTTAGATGGTGTTGGGCATGGTGTTGATAGTAATGTATATTTAGCGGCAGTGCGGCGTGCAGCCGATCTTATGTGTATCAAATTATCGAGGAATAGATGCAAGGATTAATTCAGCGCGTAAAACACGCAAAAGTTGAAGTGGATGGTCAGGTAATTGGTCAAATTGAGCAGGGGCTTTTATTGTTGCTTGGGGTTGAAAAGCATGATGATCAACAAAGTACTGATAAGCTGCTACATAAAGTTAGTAATTACCGCGTATTTAGCGATGAAAACGACAAAATGAATTTAAGCCTGCAAGATATTCAAGGTGAGTTATTGGTGGTATCGCAATTTACTCTGGCGGCAGATACTAAAAAAGGCATGCGCCCAAGCTTTTCATCAGCAGCCACACCTGCACAGGCTAATGAGCTATACGAATACTTTGTTAGCCAAGCTCGAGTTATGGGTTTAAGCGTAGCAACAGGACAATTTGCTGCGGATATGCAAGTAAGTTTATGTAATGATGGGCCGGTGACATTTAATTTAACAGTGTAGTTAAGGCTAGCAGTTATTTTCTGATCACCACGATGTTGTTGGCATAACCTGGAATTTTTTCGATGCTAGGTATTTTACCAAAAGTGGTGATCAGTAAATGTTCTAACTGCTTTAATTGTGAATCATGCTGAGATAAAAAATTAATAAACAAATAGCCATTTTTAGTTAAAGCACAGCGCAGTTTTTCGTAAAAGCGGTGTTTGTATAAAAATAACGGCGCATCTAATTGGCTAAATAGGTCAAGAATGATCCAATCGTATTGTGGGCCATGCTCTAATACAGCTTCAGCATCAAAACAGCGTAAATTCGATGCATGCTCACCACCAAAAAAACGCTTATAGCAATGAATGATATTCGGATTTTTCTCTACAGAGAGTAGCTGACTATCAGGGTAGGTGTGTTGTAAGTAATTGCGGATAGCACCGCCACCTAAGCCCAGTTCAAGTACGGCGTTTGGCGCTGAGAGTGGTTGCCATAATTGCGCTAAATATTGTAAATGTGGAAACAGCAAATGGCTTGGGCTGCTTTTCTCGACCACTGACTGTAGTGTTTCGTTGATCAATAACCAACGTAACTGCTTATGTTGGCGTACCTGAATGCAATCGGCGCCATATTTGTGCCAATAGAGTAGTTGCCCGATACGGTGACAATCTTCGATAAAGCTGTGCTTTACTGCCCCGTTGTCTTCAAAAAAATGTTCCATAGTTACATCAGCATAGACGAGTCAATCTAAAGTGCCAATATGTCTATCAAGTTTTACAGGTAAAGCAGTTATTTTGCGTTGCTCACCAAAGTCGTATTCCAAGTTTTTATCAGATGGAGTATGGTAGTTTGCAAATAATAACTGACCGCATTTTTAGTTAGATAAACGCATCTTGAATTAACAAGCGTTTGCGGCCTTGGTAGCAACAGGAGTGATTATGTTTCAGGTGACAACACCACAAAGTAGCGAAGATTGGCAAGCGTATTATCAATTACGTTGGCAAGTATTGCGCGCACCTTGGAATGAACCGCGTGGTTCTGAGCAGGATGATTTAGAGCAAGATGCTGAGCATCGCTTTATTAAAAATAAAGAGGGGGCAGTGTTAGGTGTTGCACGACTGCATTTTAATAATCAACAACAAGCGCAAGTCCGTTATATGGCGGTTGCACAAGGTAACCGTAATCAACACATCGGTAGTCGTTTATTGCATGAGCTTGAGAAAATAGCCTGGACTCAAGACGCCGATGAGTTAGTTTTATTCGCTCGTGAACGGGCATTAGAATTTTATAAGCGCCATGGTTATGAATTAAAAGAAAAGGCTCACTTAGCTTACGATGATGTACAACACTGGAAAATGGTGAAACAAAAACCGTCTGAGCCAGGCTGGTTCCGTCATCCTAATTGGACCCAAATTCTGCAAAATACATGGCGCGAATCTATTCCGATCAGCGATGCTATGGGCATTAAAGTTGAAAGTTACACTGATTGGCAATTTACCACCAGTGCAGATCTAAATGCGAACTTAAACTTGCATAACACTATGTTTGCTGGCTCTATTTATAGTTTAGCGACGTTAACCGGCTGGGGCGCAACTTATTTAGCACTCAAAGAAGCCGGGTTTGAAGGTAATATAGTGTTAGCCGATGCTAATATTAAATATTTAAAACCGCTTAATAACGACCCTCGTGGCAGCGTTGATTTAAGCGGTTGTAAAGGTAAATTAGCCGAGTTAGAGTCAGAAGGCAAAGCGAGCTATGTAGTGCCAGTGGAAATCTACGATGGTGAGTTACTGGTTGCTGAGTTTGAAGGTACATTTAAAATTATTAAGTAGTTAGAATTCAGAGCAAACAAAAAATAAGGCCAAGCAATTGCTTGGCCTTAACTTTTATAGTAAATCAGTTAACAATATACCCACACCAATACGTTCTATATCTGCGTTATAATCTATTAAGCTTTCACCGTAACCGTTAAAGTATTGGGCATAGCCTCGTAGTCGGCCCCATAACGGAAATGACCAATCCAGTTGAATTGCACCGCGGTTATCTGAATTTAAATTATTGCGGGTCATAAAGCTAAATTCATGATCATCTAGTCTATACGCGCCAGAAAATTCAAAGTAACCCATGTATTTATAGATATCTGGGTTATCGTCGCCTTTAGCCTGCATAGGATCTTCTTTTCTATCTTCTGGGATGCGGTACCAAGGTTTAAAACTAAATACAAAGCCATCATTTTCCCAAACGAAATTGGCATAAATACGATTCCAAGAACGAGAGTGAGGCTGGCTACGGCCATTCGATTGATGCACGAAACCAACCGCAATCGCCATTTCATCTCCCCAAAGAACATGCTCGGGGTCTAGATAATTAACCCAAAAGATCTCGGGTTCGTAATTAGTTTCACGAAATGGTGATGAAATATCGTCGTTATAAAACTGCCAAAATGATTGCAGTGTAAAACCAAAGTAAACAGCTTGGTCTTTATCTGCAAAATCATTGTATAACGGTACTTTGATTGATAACTGATATTTTATTTCTAAGTTATCAAGTGTTTCGCCTTCGTTGTTTTCTGATAGGTCATTAAGATTGTCAAAAGGTCTGGCATTTGGGTTGGATACATACGACAGCGGTAATATATAATTACGTTTATGTGGAGTGATCACATTTCGGTTTTTTTCACTGACCTGTTCACGGGCTTTGCGTTTATCTAGTACGGTGATCTGCTTACTTTCATCGAGAGAACTACATTTTTCACGTAATTGCGCTAGTGTCATTTCGGCTTTGCCGCCAATGGCTTCATTTAAAATACATTGCTTTACTAGCTCAAGATCATTGTCTTGTTCATTTGTTTTTTCAGCTTGTTCTGATTGTGCAAATGCGGTGCATGAAAGCAGTGTCGTCAGTAGGAACCCGTAGCGCCAAGTCATTATTCTTCCTTTGATAAAGCCAAATAGAGAGTAGCTGTTGTATGTTATTAGTAAATGATAATGGAGTGATTTTCAGTGCAAGAAAATAGCTGAAAATAGATTTTCATTATATTTTATTCAGTGCAGACTTTAACTGAATATCAGTGAATTGTTACTGAACTTAGTTGATTGTGGCGCTTTTTGCCCATAAATACAAAGAAAAAGCGGCCGAAGCCGCTTGTTCAATGCACTTTTTCCAATTGGATAGTCGTGCTCTCACGCAATGAGAAGGGTTGAGCTTGATATAAAAATTAAAGCTCAAATACGTTAGTAAAGAATTTATATAGTTCGGTGCCTTGGTTTACGCTTGCTGAAGCAAAATGCAAAATCGCGATGGCGTCACAATCAAGTGTTAGGGTTTGTAATGGTTGCTCTGCGAGGTAGCGCTCCATTCGCAATACTCTAGCAATCGGCTCGCCAGCTTTGATATGGCCGCCAAGTGGCGCTATATACTCAACCATGCCGCCCATAGGTGCATAGTAAGCAAGGTAATCATTTAAATCACAGCCGTAGCGCTTCATTACTTTTGGCTGATAGGGGGCATCAACGAATACCTGCTTATGATTTAGGTAACTTAAAATACTATTAGCATCATCAAGGGCCGCAGTTAAATCGATTTTTTCTTGGCTGCCGAGTTCGACCGTAAAAGCTTCAACTTGAACATTAAATTCACGCCCTTGTTGAGCTAATGCCTCGGTTAATTGCCACCATGGGCAAAAACTTGCTTCATCCATTGCTCCTGCAAAATCATTAGGGATGATTAATACATGAGGAATATTAAAGTAGTTGGCACTGGCCTTGGCATAATCTGGGCAATATAAATGCTGACTCGAAATGGGGCCTGTGTGTAAGTCGAGCACGATATCAGCTTGGTGTGCCAACTTTTGCAAGTTAAGTGCAATGCGTTTGCCTGTAGTTAGGCGATAAGCTGGACCGCTTAGTTGTTGGTCTACTTCATCAATCAGTGCGGCTTTAAACTCACTTTTTAAGGTTTGCTCATCGGCATCACTATATTGCTCAGCAAATTGGCTCGCGAGCTTACTATTGCAGTGATACATGCGGTTCCAGTTGGTGCCGGTGATTGGATCAAAACGACCAAGGGTGAATTCGCCCGATTTTTGATTGCAACCAATTGGGTTCGCGTAAGGCACCAGGGTGATATCGCCTTTGAGTTCAAGATGCTTAAGCTGCTCAAGTAATTGGTAAATAACCGCATTGCCTTGTACTTCTGCACCGTGCATATTAGCTTGCACATACACACTTGGCCCAGTGCCATCGCCTTTTAAACGATAGACAGGAATTGTGAGCGGTAGGCCGTTGGCAACTTCACCAACTACTATGTTTTCTTGGCTTATAGCTTTAGTCGTACTCATCTCAATTACCTTAAGTAGTAGCTGGCATCTTCAGCTGTGCGAATACAGTTAAGCTCGCCATTTTGTAATGTGTATTCAGCGGCTAGCTCATGACATAAAAAATACGGCATACTTTCGGTAAAGCCGTACGCGCCACATTGGCTAAACACCAGCCAGTCTTGTTCATTTAAATCACTAGGTAATTGGTGTTCACCTAAGCAATCAAGTGCTGTACATAATGGCCCATATAAGCTCATAGTTTGGTATGCAGCAGTTGAGTCTCGTAATAATCGTGCCGGGAAATCTTGGCTGGTGACTGCAGGGCGCAATAAATGATTAATACCGCCGCTTAAGATCACTTGTTGTTGGGCATAGTTAAGTTTTCGCTCAACTACAGGTGTTGCGTAATGACCGCATTCGCCCACAGCATAACGGCCAAGCTCCATCCAGAGTTCTTGTACGCCTGCGGCATTCTTAATGTCAGCTAATGCATCAATGAGCGCATCCCAACTTAAGGTTGGTGCATCAAGAGTGTAAGGAATACCTAAACCACCGCCTAAGTCGAGTACTTTTAAGTGAATACCTAAGTCGTTGGCAAGCTTTGTTAGCGGTGCAATCATTTGTGACCAAAGTTCAGCTAGCTTGTCGCTGCTGAGCATGTTGCCCCATTGAAAAATATGCAGGCCATCAAAGCTAAGCGCTGGGTAGTCGCTAGTATTTAGCGCTTGCCATTCATCACAACCTAAACCAAATGGAGTAAGGCTATCGCCACCAAGTGGGTTTTTTTCCCCTTCAGGCCAGCGTAATTGCACTCGCAGTAATACCTGTAACTGGCAGTTTTGTAAGCTTGCTTGCTCGTTAAGCCAGCGTACTTGATTAAGGCTTTCGGCAACAAAGGTACGTACGCCGCGCGCAATAAAGTGTTTAATTTGTTTTGGGCTTTTGGCAGGCCCTGTATTGAGCACGCGCTCGCTGTTAATACCTTGTGCCAGAACTTGCTCAAGTTCGCCTTTACTTGCTACATCAAAGTTAAAACCCACGTTATCTAAGCTTTGAATGACTTTAGATAATGGATTAGCTTTTACGGCATACCACAGTTTTACCTCAGTTTGCGCCACTAATCGCGTTAAGTGTGCGTTTAATGTATCAAGGTCGTAAATAAAAAATGGTGTATCAAGCGAAGTTGATAGCTCATCAATGGCGGTTTTAACTGGCGTGCTCAAAAAGCTCATTAACGTAAAACCTCTTCAAGCAGCAATGATGCATCACTTTGTTCATCACGGTATTTTACAATTAATGCACACGACATACTTAATCCTTGCTCGCGGGCCCAAGTATTAGAAGCTGGACGAGAGCCTGGAATAACAATCGCGTATTCAGGAATAGGCTCGCCTTTAGCCAGCTGGCGCTCATTAACACAGTCATAAACTGGAATAGTTGCTGATAAGCGTACACCTGGTGCGAGCACCGCGCCTTTTTTCACTACTACGCCTTCAACAATCACGCAACCTGCACCGATGAATGCATCGTCTTCTACCACCACCGGGCTTGCACCAATAGGTTCAAGTACACCGCCTAGTTGTACTGCAGCGCTTAAATGTACATTTTTACCTACTTGCGCACACGACCCCACTAACGCGTGGCTATCAACCATAGTGCCTTCATCGATAAACGCACCAATGTTTACATATGCTGGTGGCATAATAATCGTGCCCTTAGCAACGTGTGCGCCACGGCGAACGCTTGAGCCACCAGGTACCATACGCACTCCAGCATCGGCTGCAAAACCTTGTGGTGCTAAATTGTGTTTATCAACAAAGCCACCTGGAAATTCGGTATTAGTGCCATTTTTAAACGCTTCTAAAATACCTTGTTTTACTGCAACGTTAGCATGCCATTGGCCGTTGTCGTCTTGTGTTGCTGCGCGCACTGCGCCCGATTCTAAATTATTTAGTAGTTCTAACCAGCTCATTATAAAAACCTGTATTTAATGCCAAGATAAAATGGTGTTGTTTGCGTTGTTAATACAATCAGTTTGCGTTAACTCAAGATGCGTCAAAGGTGGACGTAAGTACGGGCTGTTAATTCGCCCTTGTAAATGCATCAATACTTTGACGGGGATAGGGTTTGCGACAGCAAACAAGCTTTGAATGGCTTGTGACCAGTCGGCAAATAAATTGGGGTGTTGACCGCTGAGACTTCGTTTTACAAACTCATGGGTTTGCACAGGCCATGCATTAGCAGCCACAGAGACTAAACCTTTTGCGCCAGCCTGGGCAAAGTAAGGCATCAGTGCATCGTCACCGCTAAAAATAGCTAAATTAGGTGCGACTTTTCTAAAACCTTCAAATTTAGCAATGTCGCCACTGGCTTCTTTGAGTGCCCACAAGTTTTTATGGTCTTTCAAGTTGCTAATTACGGCCGATGGAATATCAACAGCACTGCGCCCTGGTACGTTATAAAGCATGCAAGGATGTTTACTGGTATTAAGTAAGCTTTCAAACCAATGTGTTTGGCCTACTACGCCGGGCTTAGCGTATAGGGGAGTGCCCAGTAAATAGCTATGAATGGGTAACTGATTACAGTATTCAACCCAGGCAATTTGTTGCTTTAGGTTTATACCGCCTACTGCAACCATCAGTGGTACTGTTGGCGTTAATTGGCACACGTGTTCAACAATCGCTTGTTGCTCTTTGAGTGTTAGTGCGAGGCCTTCGCCAGTGCTACCAAGTAATAAAATACCATTGTTAGCCACTTGCTGCTGTGCAACTAACTGATCAAGAGTGGCATAGTCGACTTCACCAGCGTCAGTAAATGGCGTGACGAGTGCCGTCCACAAAGGGTAGTCATTTAAATTGAAGTTATTGATCATCTCTCACGAACTTATAAGTGATTCGAGGAGTTAATAAGCTTTTATGATTGGAGCCACATTAACGTCGTTCGAACGAATAATTCGAAGAGCGAATGGGCTTAATATAATAGGGCGCTATGGCCTTATTACGCTAAGACCAGAAGCTCTCCACCAAATATTTTAACAGCCAAGCTGTTATTGGTGACAGTCGCTGGGATTCAACCCAGTCGCCCGAAGTAAAACTTCACAAAAAGTGTTACTTCTCGGCGTTAATTCCCCTCACGTATGATCACTGGAGTGTGTGCTCCTCACATACGTTACCTGAATAACGCACCTCTTCTAGCCCATGGTGCAAGTTTTATCGTTTAAAACTCACACCTTTAATAGGGGTAATGCGGAAGATTAAAGCATTTTAGCCGTCTAGGTGTCAAGGCTGGATATTTTTAAGTTTATTTTTAGCTGCAATGTGCTCCTGACATTTTTTTACAACGTAAATAGCGTTACAGTAAGCGTAATAACAAGCAGTGGTAGTGAGTAATGGAAAAATTTCAAGATATATATCAACGAGCGGCACAGCGAAAAGGTAGCGAAGTAATGTTACAGCACTTACTTGTTGCCCCTCAAAATGCAAAGCAATTAACTGCTTTACCTGATGATGCATGGCTTGAAGAGTTTACCCGCAAAATTTTTCAAAGTGGTTTTTATTGGTCAGTGATCAACAATAAATGGCCAGGTTTTCGGGAAGTATTTTGGGATTTTAGTGTGGCTAAATTATTAATGATGCCGCCAGATATGCTTGAGCAAAAAGCCACCGATGAGCGAATCGTTCGTAACTTTAAAAAAGTGCAAACGATCCCAGAAAATGCGTATATGATCCATGAAGTGGCAAGTGAACATGGCAGTTTTAGTCAGTTTATTGCAGATTGGCCGAGCGACGATATTATTGGTTTGTGGGGGTATTTAAAAAAGCATGGGGCGCGTTTAGGTGGTAACACCGGCCCTTATGCATTGCGAACCTTAGGGAAAGACACTTTTTTATTCTCGCGTGATGTAGAAAGTTATCTCCGTGCTCATAAGATAATTGATGGCGGTTTACAAACTAAAAAGTCACTTACCAGCGCTCAACATTTTTTTAATGAATTGCAGCAACAAAGCGGATTAAGCCTTCAAGAGCTCAGTTTGTTAGTTGCATACAGCGTGGGCGATAATCGCGTTGGCATACAAACAACCCAAGCCTAAGGAATACTATGAAATTAGTTGCTCGTTACACCCAGATTGCTGATGATTTTGCTGTGGCTGATCAGCCAAGTGCTGTTATTGCTCCAAACTTACTGCTGTGGAACGATACGTTAGCTAGGCAGCTTAATATTGAGGTTGCCACATCAGAACGTGCGGTAATTTTTTCTGGTAATCTTAATAACAGCGATGTTGCTGCTGTGGCATTAGGTTACTCAGGGCATCAATTTGGACATTTTTCACCGCGTTTAGGTGATGGGCGAGCACATTTATTAGGGGCTGTCACTGATCAGCAGCAACAGCTTTGGGACATTCAACTCAAAGGTTCTGGTGCTACGCCATTTTCACGTGGAGGTGATGGCCGTTGCGCAATCGGTCCTGCGGTACGTGAATATATAATGAGTGAGGCAATGCACGGGCTTGGCATACCGACGACACGTTGTTTGGCAGTTGTTGCCAGTGGTGAAACAGTTTACCGTCAACCACCACAACAAGGAGCCATTGTTACCCGCGTTGCTAGTAGTCATATACGTGTCGGTTCGTTTCAGTATTTAGCTGCGCAAGGTGATGTTGCTGGTTTAAAAAATTTAGCTGATTTAGCTATTGAGCGTCATTATCCTGAGATAAAGTCTACGGGCTCTGCGCGTTATTTGGCATTTTTAAGTGCGGTGATTGAAAAGCAAGTTAGCCTGATTGTTAGCTGGATGCGCGTTGGTTTTATTCATGGAGTAATGAATACTGATAATACGCTCGTCAGTGGTGAGACCATCGATTATGGCCCTTGTGCAATGATGAATCAGTTTGATTTTGATACTGTATTTAGTTCTATTGATCGCCAAGGCCGCTATGCTTTTGGCAATCAACCTAATATTGCTAATTGGAATTGTGCACGTTTAGCTGAAAGTTTAATTCCTTTAATTAGCGATGACGAAGAGCAGGCTGTTGAGCTACTAAGCCCATTAATAAATGGTTTTGCTGAGCAGTTTCATCAAGCTTTTACACAGATGTGGGCGAAAAAGTTGGGCTTTGATGGTCATCAAGATGGTGATGCTGAATTAGTATCCGAGTTATTAACTTTACTGAAAACTCATCAGCTTGATTACACCAATACTTTTGACTCCTTAACAGAATCACTGCAAGGTCAGACTGCTATTCCGAGTGACTTGGCTGGTTGGTCTATTAAGTGGTTAGCCAGAACAAATACGCAAAGCTATCAGCTGATGCGCCAAGCCAACCCACGCTTGATCCCGCGTAATCATATCGTTGAAAGCATAATACAGCAGTATGAAAGTACTGGTGAAAGCAGCATGTTAGATGAATATTTAACGGCCTTGAGGTCGCCTTACCAATTGTTGGCAAGCCCTGCATTTTGGTACTCACCGCCTGTCGATATGGACACTAATTACCAAACATTTTGTGGTACATAATAACAGCATCAATTATTGTTATTTGTCGCTGTTCGTAAATTGAACGGATACGAACGAATTGATGCTACTTATTCATCCAGATCTTTAGTTAAAAGCTGTTATTTATTAATAATTATAAGAAATAAATATGCTTAGCTACTTGTTGATTTAAAATTAACCAATATAATGCACCCATTAACTTCAGCATTTAAATTTTTAAAGCCAAATATATTGGAAACGTTGTTTCTGAAATAGTAGTGATAGCAATTACAATGCTGACAATCGATGTATGTGTAAGTTAGGTAAAGTCTTTTATCTGAACTATAATGTAGAGCGCTTTATTCTAATAAATATTTAAATTGCAAAATATATGCATTTAAACGTTTTTGTTAAGTAATGATTAACTAAAGATACGGTACTCTGTAATCAAACTTATTGAGCTAGGGTTTCTTAGCTACAATTTTAATTGTGAAAATGGGAAGGAAACAATGAAATTAAAATCACTTACTATTGCTTTAGCACTAGCTGCAACTAGCGCTTCAAGCTTCGCGGCTGAAAAAGAAGGTTTCTTTATCGGTGCTTTTGGCGATTATTACGATGCTTCATGGGAAAATGTCCGTGGTAGCGCAGGTACTAACGTTGATGATTCAACTGGTTGGGGTGCGGAAATTGGTTATCGTTTTAACGATTACTGGAGCGCGCGCTTAGAATATGCTGATATGGATTTTGACATTTCAAATGTAAATCCTGCTATGAACGCAACAAGCATGGACGGCGATCGTTTAGGTATTGATGGTCTTTATCACATCAACGGCGGCCCTTTCTATGGTATTTTCGGTCTTAAACAAATCGATATTACAGAAAACCTAACTTTTGCTAATGTGGGTGCTGGTTACCAACATTATTTCACTGATAATTTCGCATTTAATGCTGAAACATCTATTTACCAAGGCCTTGACCGTGGTTACACAGATGTAGGTGCTAAACTTGGCCTTAGCTATTTATTTGGTAAGCAAAGTTCAGCAGCTGAGCCAGTTAAAGCTGCTCCAGCTCCAGCTACAGTAGTACCTGTAGCGGTTGCTCCTGTTGATAGCGATGGTGATAACATCCCTGATGCAGATGACCAATGTGCAAACACACCAATGACAGATGCTGTTGATGGAACAGGTTGTACTCTATATGAAGACCGTGAAGTAACTAAGAGCTTGTTAGTAACATTCCCTAACAATGCGTCGGTTGTTGCTGGCAAATATGACAGCGGTATTGAAAAAGTTGCAGGCTTCTTAAAAGAGCACACAGATACAACAGTATTACTTGAAGGTCATTCTTCTGCTGTTGGTAAAGCAGATTACAACAAGTGGTTATCTAAAAAGCGTGCTGATGCAGTTGCTGCTAAGCTAATTGCTGATGGCATTGCTGCAGATCGTATTACTACTGTTGGTCTAGGCGAAGAGCGTCTTAAAAATACAGACAACACACCTGCTGCACACGCGGAAAACCGTCGTGTAGAAGCACACATTAAGTCAATTGAACGCGTGAAAGTTGAGCGTTAATAGCATTTGATTTATTAAAAACCCAGCAATATGCTGGGTTTTTTTATGCCTAATAAAATAGTAATGATTCGCAGTTAATTAACATTCATGTGAATGGTGTTTTCCTTTTTGACTATTCATAGTATTTATAGTGAGTATAAAATTTTGCTTGATTGCATGGACTTTCATCTATATTTAAAAGCTTTATAATTAATCGTCAGAATACTATAAGTATTGAGTAATTTTTCGCGAGAACGCGTATTACTGAATACTTTCACGTCACCAAGAGGGCAATATTGTGCTAGAAGATTATCGTAAACACGTAGAAGAACGTGCCGCGTTAGGTATCGTACCAGCGCCATTGGATGCTCAGCAAACGGCTGATCTTATCGAGCTAGTTAAAACACCACCTGCAGGTGAAGAAGAGTTTATTTTAGACTTATTAGTAAATCGCGTGCCGCCAGGTGTGGATGACGCAGCTTACATCAAAGCTGGTTTTTTAGCCGCAGTTGCTAAAGGTGAGGCAACTTCACCACTAATTTCAAAAGAAAAAGCAGCTGAACTATTAGGCACAATGCTTGGCGGTTACAACATCGCCCCCATGATTGAGCTACTTGACGAAGAAGCGCTTGCGCCAATCGTTGTTAAAGGTCTTGCAAATACGTTATTAATGTTTGATGCATTTTATGACGTTGAAGAAAAAGCAAAAGCGGGTAATGAATACGCTAAGCAAATTATTGAATCTTGGGCTGCTGCAGAATGGTTTACCAATAAACCTGCGGTTGCTGAAAAAATCTCAGTTACGGTATTCAAAGTAACTGGCGAAACAAATACTGATGATTTATCACCAGCACCAGACGCATGGTCACGTCCTGATATTCCATTGCATGCTTTAGCAATGCTAAAAATTGAGCGTGACGGTATTACACCTGATAAAGCTGGTGAAGTTGGCCCAATTACACAACTTGAAGAATTAAAAACGAAAGGCTTACCACTTGCCTACGTAGGTGATGTTGTTGGTACTGGCTCTTCTCGTAAGTCAGCAACTAACTCTGTACTTTGGTTTATGGGCGATGATATCCCGTTTGTACCAAACAAGCGTGTTGGCGGTGTATGTTTAGGTAATAAAATTGCGCCAATCTTCTTCAACACAATGGAAGATTCAGGCGCATTACCAATCGAATTAAATGTTGATGAACTTAACATGGGTGAGCAAATCGATATCTTCCCTTACGAAGGTGTTGTTAAGCGTCACGGTACTGATGAAATTATTTCTACTTTTGAACTTAAATCTGAGGTAATTTTAGATGAAGTTCGTGCTGGTGGTCGTATCCCACTAATCATTGGTCGTGGTTTAACTGACAAAGCGCGTACATCTCTTGGCTTGGGTGCAACTGATGTATTTAAAGTACCAACAGCAACAGAAGTTTCTGATAAAGGCTTCACACTAGCGCAAAAAATGGTTGGTAAAGCATGTAACGTTGCAGGTATTCGCCCAGGCCAATACTGTGAGCCTAAAATGACTACTGTTGGTTCGCAAGATACAACCGGTCCTATGACGCGTGATGAACTTAAAGATTTAGCGTGTTTAGGTTTCTCTGCAGATTTAACAATGCAGTCTTTCTGTCATACATCAGCTTACCCTAAACCTATTGATGTAAATACTCACCATACGCTTCCTGATTTCATCATGAACCGTGGCGGTGTTTCACTTCGCCCAGGTGACGGTATTATCCACTCATGGTTAAACCGTATGTTATTACCAGATACCGTCGGTACTGGTGGTGATTCACATACACGTTTCCCATTAGGTATTTCATTCCCAGCGGGGTCGGGTGCAGTAGCATTCGCAGCAGCAACTGGTGTAATGCCACTTGATATGCCTGAATCAATTTTAGTCCGTTTTAAAGGCGAAATGCAGCCTGGTATCACATTACGTGACCTAGTACATGCAATCCCTTACTACGGTATTAAGCAAGGCTTATTAACCGTTGAGAAAAAAGGAAAAATTAACGAATTCTCTGGTCGTGTACTAGAAATTGAAGGCGTTGAGCACCTAACTGTTGAGCAAGCATTTGAATTATCTGATGCATCTGCAGAGCGTTCGGCGGCAGGTTGTACTGTTAAGTTATCTAAAGAATCTATTTCTGAATACCTAGAATCAAACATTGTTATGCTGAAGTGGATGATCTCTGAAGGTTACGGTGATGTACGTACGATTGAACGTCGTGTTACAGCAATGCAAGAGTGGTTAGCTAACCCAGAACTTATGGAAGCTGATAAAGACGCTGAGTACGCTCATATAGTTGATATCGATTTAGCCGAAATTAAAGAGCCAGTTCTTTGTGCACCAAATGATCCAGATGATGCGCGTCTTCTTTCTGATGTTGCAGGCGAGAAAATTGATGAAGTATTCATCGGCTCTTGTATGACTAATATTGGTCACTTCCGTGCTGCTGGTAAGTTGCTTGATGGCTTTAAAGGTCAATTACCGACTCAGCTTTGGGTTGCTCCACCAACTAAGATGGATAAAGACCAACTTACAGAAGAAGGTTATTACGGTATTTTTGGTCGTGTTGGCGCACGTATCGAAACTCCAGGTTGTTCACTATGTATGGGTAACCAAGCACGTGTTGCAGATCAAGCAACAGTTGTGTCTACCTCTACACGTAACTTCCCGAACCGTTTAGGTAATGGTGCAAACGTATTTTTAGCTTCATCTGAACTTGCTGCAATCGCTGCAATTTTAGGTAGATTACCAACATCTGCTGAGTATCAAGAATATGCTGCGAAGATCAATGCAACAGCATCAGATACATACCGTTACTTGAACTTCCATCGCATGCCTGCTTACACTAAAAAAGCAGACAACGTGATTATTCAACAAGCTGTTTAATTTTAACTCGTTTGTATATGACAGCCTGCTTAGCAGGCTTTTTTATTAGGGATGCTGAAATATTATTCGTATTTAGTTGAGCATTAAGAATGTGGCGCTACAACCTACCTTACCAGCCTGCGACTAAGTTGAACTTGTAGTTGAAGATTGAAAAATAAATATGAGGTTAGTTGGACTCTTTAAGTGTTTTTGTTATTGATGTTTATAAATAGAAATTCCATTGGTCATTTTGTTGTTAGATTAAAATTTCATTATGATGATATTTTAGATCTTAAAATTCTACTTTAACCTTACTTTAATCAAGTAAAGACGCAAAAAATCCCCTCTATTTGCATTAAAATCCCTTCATTATTTATGAGTTAATCCTCTTATTTTTAGGCGAGATTTTTATGACAGCATTAAACAACCAGAACCTATTACAACTTCGCTTTGTAAACCAAGCTCATATTGAGGCTGTTAAGCCATCGTTTGCTAATCTTCCGGCTAACCCGTATGCCGACGGTGCGTTTCGTAAACGCCGCTATTCAGTAATTAAAGTGCAAAATGATGAACTTGTTTTACAAGCCACAAAAGCATTTGTACAAGATGATTCAATCAATACTTTCCAAGGTAATGTTGAGCGCACTTACGAAAATTTAGAGCCGAGTTTATTGGCAAGCGAAGGGATGAAAAGTATCGTCAATGAGTTTCGTGCCATTACCGGTATTAGCGAAGAGCGTGATATTGAAATTCATCAATTTCGTATGCTTGCTATTGAAAGTGATACGCCACCTGCGCCAGAAGGTATTCACCAAGATGGCTTTGATCACGTTTGTATTTGTGGTGTATCGCACGAAAACTTAGAAGGTGGTGAGTTGTTGGTGTATGAAAATAAGCAAGCTGAGCCTTGTTTTAAAATGGAAATTAAAGACGGTATGTTTGCATTAATTAATGACCGTGAAGTTTGGCATAACGCCACGCCGATGAATAAGATTGATGACACAAAAGCGGGTTATCTTGACTGCTTCGTACTGACAGCTTAAGGAATAGCAATGAACTTAACACAATTACGCCGCCAATTTCCGGCCCTAATGCAGCAAGTAGCTGGTAAGTCACCAATATTTTTAGATGGCCCGGGTGGCTCACAAGTACCACAGCCTGTTTTGAGTGCAATGTCGGCTTATTTAGGTTATTACAACTCGAATTTAGGCGGTGCATTTTTTTCGAGTGAAAAAACCGTTGAGTTAATGGCTGATGCGCGCCAAGCGGCTGCTGATTTACTTAATTCCCCATCGCGCGATCAAATTGTATTCGGTGCGAATATGACTAGCCTTACTTTTAGCTTTAGCCGTGCGATTTCTCGTGATTGGCAAGCGGGTGATGAGATTATCGTGACCAATGCAGATCACTTCTCAAATGTATCCTCTTGGCAGCAGGCTGCAGAAGATAAAGGCGCAAAGGTTAATACTGTATTGATTAACGAAGCTGATTGCAGCTTAGATTTAGCGCATTTTACAAGCTTACTGAGTACTAAAACCAAATTAGTAGCCGTTACTTATGCATCAAACACTACCGGCTCTATAAACGACATTAAACGTATTGTTGAAATGGCTCATAGCGTAGGTGCTTTGGTGTATGTGGATGCTGTGCATTATGCGCCACATGAGCTGATTGATGTTCAAGCACTTGATTGTGATTTTTTGGCCTGCTCTGCGTATAAGTTTTTCGGCCCACATTTAGGTATGGTGTACGCTAAGCGTGAGCACCTTGAAGAGTTTAGACCATACAAAGTCGAGCCTGCCAAAGATGTTATTCCTGGGCGCTGGGAAACCGGCACGCAAAGCTTTGAAGCACTCGCAGGTTTAATTGCTGCTGTTGACTACATTGCAGATATTAGTGAGCTTGATGGTAGCTATTCACGCCGCGATAAATTAGCTTCTGCTTTTGCAAAAACTAAACAGCATGAAATGGCGTTAAGTGAGTACTTCCTTACTCGACTAGTTAACTATCCTAAGATCAAACTATTTGGTATTGATGATTTAGATCGTTTAGCTGAACGTACCCCAACTTTTGCTTTAACCTTTGCAGGGCTTGAGCCACGTCAGGTGTCTGAGTTTTTAGGTAAGCAACATATATGTGTGTGGGATGGTAACTTCTACGCTCAGGGCTTATGCAAGCAATTGGGTGTATTGGATACTGGCGGCGTTGTACGCATTGGTTGCATGCACTACAACACCATCGAAGAGCTAGATAAGTTATTTGATTTGTTTGATCAATTACTTTAGAGCTATAAGGCATAAGCTGTAAGTTTTAAGCGACCAGAGCGCTTGGTAAGCCTTGACATAAAATCTGAATTGAGTAGATTTTTGGCTTACCGCTTACCGCTTACC